>CALADS010000044.1 GCA_937890825.1 uncultured Bacteroides sp.
CAAGGACCCTCTGATTAACAGTCAGATGCTCTAACCGACTGAGCTAACGAAGAATCTTGTTTTTTTCTCAATTGCGATGCAAAAGTAATAGGATATTTTGAAATATGCAATATCTTTGCAGAAAATTTTTCAAAAATGGATAAAATAATTGGTTTAGGGAACGCTTTGGTCGATGTGCTGGCACCCTTGAAAGAGGATGAAATGCTGCAAAAAATGCAACTTCCCAAAGGCGGAATGACGTTGATAGGTGAATATAAGTATCATATAATCAGCGATATATTTAAAGAAATGACTGTCCATCAATCTACCGGAGGGTCGGCAGGAAACACAATTGGGGCCTTGGCAGCTCTGGGAGTAGCTACTGGATTCATCGGAAAGGTGGGAAATGATGAAAAAGGTTCTTTTTATCGCCATTCATTAGAAAAACAAGGAACGGAGGCTCATTTGTTGCTTTCTTCCGAACTGCCCTCGGGTGTGGCATCTACTTTTATTTCTGCCGATGGAGAGCGAACGTTTGCCACTTATTTGGGAGCGGCGGCTACCTTACGTGCCGAAGAACTGGCTTTGGATATGTTTAAAGGATGTGATTACTTCTATATAGAAGGATATCTGGTGCAAGACCATGCATTGATTCTTCATGCCATCGAACTGGCCAAAGAGGCCGGACTGCAAATTTGTCTGGATTTGGCCAGCTATAATATTGTAAAAGAAGATTTGGACTTTTTTACCTTATTAATAAATAAATATGTGGATGTGCTTTTTGCTAATGAAGAAGAGGCTAAAGCTTTCACGGGCAAGCAAGCTGAAGAAGCCATTGTAGAGATTGCGCAGATGTGTAGCATTGCAGTGGTGAAATTGGGAGCACAGGGTTCTTTGATACGAAAAGGGTCTGATCAGATTCATGTTCCTGCTTGCCGGGTAGACAGTGTGGTTGACACTACGGGCGCAGGCGACTATTTTGCTGCCGGATTTCTTTACGGACTGACCAGCGGTTATGCATTGGAGCGATGTGCGCACATAGGCTCCGTCTTGTCTCAAGCTGTCATTCAGGTGGTAGGGGCAGAACTTACAGAAGAAAAATGGATAGAACTCAGAAAACAGATAGAAAACCTATGAATAGAATCAGTGTAAGAAGACGCTCGATAGCTGCTTTGGTAGTTGTATTAGGCGTATTGGCCTTCTGGGCTTTTAAGAATAGCGATGACCGGAGTTTTCAGTTGGCCAAGAATATGGATATTTTTCATTCCATCGTGCGTGAACTGGATCTTTTTTATGTAGATACCATCAATGCAGATAAGACTATCCGCGAAGGTATTGATGCTATGCTATATTCATTAGATCCCTATACGGTGTATTATCCCGAAGACGATCAGAGTGAATTAGAGCAGATGCTTAAAAATACATACGGAGGCATCGGCTCGGTAATTACCTGGAACACTAAGTTGAAGCGTTCTATGATAGCCGAACCTTATGAAGGTATGCCCGCTGCTACAGCCGGTCTGAAAGCAGGAGATATTTTGCTGGAGATTGATGGAAAAGATTTGATGGGAAAGAATAATCAGGAAATCAGTGAGATGCTGCGTGGACAGGTGGGCACTGAGTTTAAACTGAAGGTGCAACGCCCGGGTACAGAAAAACCAATGGATTTTGATATCGTACGCCGTTCCATTCAATTGCCCCTTATACCTTATTATACGGTATTGAAAGATTCTCAGGTAGGATATATTAATCTAAGCACCTTTTCCGGAAACCCTTCCAAAGAATTTAAAAGAGCTTTTCTGGAACTGAAGAAACAGGGCATAACCTCGTTGGTTATAGATCTTCGTAACAATGGCGGAGGTTTGCTGGATGAGGCTATTGAAATAGCCAATTTCTTTTTGCCGCGCGGCAAGACCTTAGTTACTACGAAAGGAAAAATAGCTCAGGCAAGTAATACGTACAAGACGCTGCGCGAACCGTTAGACTTGGAGATTCCTTTGGCTGTGCTAGTCAACAGTGCCACGGCTTCTTCATCAGAGATTTTAGCCGGATCATTGCAAGATTTAGACCGTGCTGTCATTGTAGGTAACCGTACATTTGGAAAAGGATTGGTACAAACTACGCGTCCTCTTCCCTATGGAGGTACCATGAAATTGACCACTTCTAAATATTATATTCCTAGCGGACGTTGTGTGCAGGCCATTGACTATAAGCATCGTAATGCTGATGGTAGTGTAGGGCGTATGCCAGATAGTCTGACAACGGTGTTTCATACAGCAGCCGGACGGGAAGTAAGAGATGGTGGCGGAGTAACTCCGGATATAGAAGTGAAACAAGGAAAATTGCCCAATATCTTGTTCTATTTGGTCAATGATAATTTAATATTTGATTATGCCACAGAATATTGTCTGAAACATCCCACGGTGGCGGCTCCCGAAGAGTTTATGATTACAGAGGCCGATTACGAAGATTTCAAGCAGTTGGTGAAGAAAGCCGATTTTAAATATGACCAACAGACGGAGAAGATGCTTAAGAATCTGAAGGAAATGGCAGAATTCGAAGGTTATTTGGCTAGTGCTTCGGCAGAGTTTAAGGCCTTGGAGAGCAAACTGACTCATGATTTAGACCGTGATTTAGACCATTTCTCTAAAGAAATAAAAAATATGATAGCCATTGAAATTATCAAACGTTATTATTATCAGCGCGGGGGGATTATAGAACAATTGAAAGAGGATCCTGATTTGAAGGAGGCTGTAAAATTGTTGACGGATTCCGCACGGTATAAACAATTATTGACTGTGCCAAGCGTGAAATAAAATAAAACCACTTAGTCTTTAAATAAGCCCAAATAGTCTTTATTTGGGCTTTTTATGTGCATTTGCCTCTTTTAACGACTTGCCTGTTTGTGCTTTGTTTTATACTTTTGCAAAAAAATATAAAATAAGCGTTAAGGAATATTCCTTAGGGTTCTCACGCTTTTGATATTTTATGCTGAAAGAGGGAACCATAGGCATACAAACAGACTAAGAAATGAAAAGTTCTATTTTTTTAAAAGGACTATTTACAGTAGCACTTTTACTGGGGCTTTCAGTAGTTGCTCAGGCTCAGTTCCTTCGTACTTCTTATTTTATGGAAGGAACTCATTATCGTCAGCAATTAAATCCTGCATTGGCGCCAGGACGCGGTTATCTTAACCTGCCCGTTATCGGTTCATTGAATGTCACGGTCAACTCTTCTTCATTGGGCTACCAGGATATCATGGATATTATCGACAACAGCGATGAGGCGGATTATTTCACCAGCCAGAAGTTTATGAATCGTTTGGATAACATAAATAATCTGAATGTAAACCTTAGTACAGATATTATCTCGGCAGGATGGTATAAGGGTAAGAACTTCTGGTCATTCAATATCGGACTGCGCAATGATATAGGTGCTTCTATTCCCCGGTCCATGTTCGAGTTCATGAACACCATGAATGGATTGGACGGTAGTGATTGGACCATGTTGCAGAATTTGAGTGCCATGACAGGTGGTCAGTCTATCCGCATCAATTCTTACGCTGAAATAGGTATCGGTTTCTCTCGTAATATTACCAATCGTCTGACGGTAGGTGGACGTCTGAAAGGTTTGCTTGGTATTGCCAACTTGAAGCTGGATATTCAAAATATCAATGTACAAAGCCATGTAGAGGGTTTGCCGGAAGATTTGGAAAACATTACTCCGGAACAGACTGCTGCTATCAGAGGTAATGCTGAGATTCAGGTAGCTGCTACCTTGGAAAGCTCTTCTCAGTTACTGGAACTGAATCAAGACCCATCTACCGGTTATATCGATGAAATAGATTTTGGTAAATTTGGTTTGGCCGGCTACGGTGGTGCCATCGACTTGGGTGCTTCTTTCAAACTTACCAAGCATTTAACTCTATCTGCCTCTATTTTAGACTTAGGATTTATCAAATGGTCTAAAAAACACACCAGCCTGGCTACTGCCACTGGCAATGAATCTTATCAGTTCACTCCTGAAAATCCTCAGGATGCTTTTGAATTTGTAAATAAGGTAAACAGCGGCGAAATTCTGAACTATGATATGTTGCAGATGGAGGTACAGGAAGGTGTAGAGAAAGACCGAACTACCAGTCTGACTTCCACTTTGGTGGTAGGTGCAGAATATGCCTTGCCGAATAACTGGTTGGTAGTTGGTGCATTGTACACGGGTCGTTTCGCCAAGCCTAAGACGTTGAACGAGCTGACTTTCTCTGCCAATATCCGTCCGAAGAATTTCTTCAATGTAGCAGTAAGCTACTCTGTACTGCAAGGTGCCGGTAAGACTTTCGGCGCTGCTGTGAAGCTGGGTCCTCTCTTCGTAGGTACCGATTATATGTTCTTGGGTAAGAATACCAACAACGTAAATGCTTACGTAGGCTTCTCATTACCTTTGAATAAGCAGAAAAAAGCAAAGAACAGCTAATAAATTTGCAGTGAGTGATTTTTAATTGATATTCTCAACATTAAACAAAAGCGGATTATGAAAACATTTAAATTTTATCAAGGCTTATTAGCCCTGTTCTTGTGTTGCTCCACTTCTCTGTGTGGCTTGAGTGCTTGTAGCGACGATGATGATGCTCCTCAGGGAGGTGATATTGATTTTGGTGTACCGCCTTCAGTGGTAGACGGGGTTCGTCCTTCCGAATTATCTGGAATGAGGATCAACTACAACGAAGATGGAACTATCCGTGATGCCGAAGTGGATGGTTGTACGTTTGTGTTCAATTACGTCGGTACACGCGCAGCTTCTCGTAGACTGACCAGTATTACTGCAGAAAGAAATTTCGATGACTCTAAAGAAAGTTGGATAGCCGATCGTTTTATCTTGGATGCAAACGGCTTTATTGGAGGTTATCGTTTGAAGTATAGTTTGGAAGAACCTAGTGAAGATTGGTGGGAAAAAGGTGAAATGAATTATCGCTATAATTATCAGGCCAATGGATATTTGGAGAGAATTGATTTATCTGGTCATTTTAGCGATGCCGAAGATGAAGCTACTTCCGGTAGCGGCAGCTATAATTATTCTTACAGTCAGGCAGGTCAGCTGCTGAATATCAAGAGTGTGATGCAGGGATATACCTATTGTGAACAGAAGTACACCTACGGTATAGATCACAATAATAAGTACAATACCATGCTGTTGACGCTTGCTCCCGAACCTTTAATGGCCGATGATGCCGTGTTCCGTATCTTGGCAGTGACGGGTTATCTGGGCCATGCATCCAAGAAGTTGCCTAGCAAGGTGGAAGTGAGCTATCGTGATCCGGAAGATCCCGCAGAAAACAGCGATGAAACGTGGGCGTTGAACTATGGCTTTTCACCCGATGAACGGATTAATTGGTATAGTGTGAACGGCCAGCGTTTTAACTGCAAATTTGTAGATGCTTCTAACATAGAGATTCAGCATTAACTTTTTCAGATTTGAAGTTGTAATAATCATAAAAAAGAATCAGCCTCCGATAGTGGGAATTATCCTACTTTCGGAGGCTGTTTTTTGCAGCTGACCGCTGGCCTTACACTTCTTGATAGTCGCCGTTGGCCTTAATCAGCTCAATGAGTTTGTCCACCGCCTCTTCTTCCGGAATGTTTTTCTCAATGCATTCCTTCTTCTTGTAGAGACTGATTTTACCTCGTCCGGCCCCCACATAGCCATAATCAGCATCAGCCATTTCGCCTGGTCCGTTCACAATACATCCCATGATGCCTATTTTCAATCCTTTCAGATGGCTGGTAGCCGCTTTGATGCGTGCAATGGTTTGCGTCAGGTCGTAGAGTGTGCGTCCGCATCCGGGGCAAGAGATGTACTCTGTTTTGCTAGTGCGCAAACGGCCAGCCTGAAGTATGCCAAAAGCTGTTGTATCTACGGTAGAAGCAGGTATTTCCTGGCATTGATTGAAGAGCAGAATACCATCGCATAAGCCGTCGAAAATCAAAGCTCCCATGTCTGCAGCCGCTTTGATTTGCAAGTCTTCGGTTTCTTTTTCAGCATAATGTTGGAAGAAGATAACCGGATTCTGTAATTTTTCATTAGTCAGCTGATGAGCCAAAGCCCGTTGCTCGCCCAAGCGGTTGGGGTGATTGCTTTGTGCCACAATCACCATTTCCGGGTGGTATTTCAAGCAGGCAATCACCTCATCGTTCAGTCCCATGTATGTAAGAAACAGAAATTTCAGTTCGGCAGGGCAGGCACTGATAAAAGGTAGTTGGTCGGGCTTGAAAGCCGGCCAGGTATTCGCTTTGCCTTCCCAGCTGTCAGCGTCTACGATATATTGCATGTCAGGATATGCACTCATACTATCTTTAGAGGCAATGGCTTCATATTGGTGACCTACATAGAGATAGTCGGGTAGGAACTGCGGATGGAAAGCCGGCTCTCCTTCCAGACGGACAGATACCACTACTGGCAAGTTGTTTCCTCCGATGTTGCGTACCGGCTGTGTTTTACGGCGAACTGGTGTCTGGTAATTGAAATCGCTGGCAGCCGCTCCCGGAATGTAGGGATGTTCTGCACGTTGGCATACATAATCTACCAGTTTGCGGGCTACTGGAATTTCGGCTTCAGGGGCCTCACTCAGCGATACTCGGATGGTATCTCCCAATCCGTCGGCCAGTAAGGCACCGATACCCAGTGCCGATTTAATACGCCCGTCTTCTCCGTCTCCAGCTTCTGTTACTCCCAAGTGCAGCGGGAAGTGCATGTTTTCTTCTTCCATCACGTGTGCCAACAGACGTACTGTGCGTACCATGACCACCGTATTGGAAGCTTTGATGGAAATGACTACATCGGTAAACTGCTCTGCCACGCAGATGCGCAAGAATTCCATGCACGATTCCACCATTCCTTCAGGCGTGTCGCCGTAGCGCGACATAATGCGGTCCGATAGTGAACCATGATTCACTCCAATACGAATAGCTGTGTGGTTTTCTTTGCAAATCTGGAGGAAGGGCACAAATCGGTTGCGTATTTTCTGTAACTCTTGTGCATATTCCTCATCAGTATATTCCAGGTGTTTGAAGGTGCGGGCCGCATCTACATAATTACCCGGGTTGATGCGCACTTTCTCGGCAAATAGTGCAGCTACATCTGCTACGCGAGGATTGAAATGGATATCGGCTACTAGTGGCACCATATATCCGTCTTGACGCAATGCTGCGTTGATGTTCATCAGATTTTCAGCTTCCTTTACTCCCTGTGCTGTCAGACGTACATACTCTCCACCTGCATCGGCTATACGTTTGGCTTGTGCTACGCATGCTTCCGTGTCCTGAGTGGCAGTGTTGGTCATACTCTGAATCCGGATAGGATAGGAGCCACCCAGAGGAGTGGCTCCTACATTAACTACCGAGGTATCTCGGCGAGAATAATTGAATAAATCCACGTTCTTTAATTGATAGTTGATAATTAGCTGATGTTTACACCCTTCCTAAAATGGGTGAAATGAGTGTAATGAGTGTAAAAAAACGACGTACGAGTCTCTTGAAGATTCCCGTACGTTTCGTTTTTTATTAATTAGTCTTGTAATCGTACTTCACCGCTTTCAAGTCTTCGTTGGCCTTGACAATCTTATTTTTCAGCCCCTCTTTGTAGGCTGCAAATGTCTGGGCCAAGTTTTCGTCGCTGAGTGCCAGCATTTGTACAGCCAAAATGGCGGCATTCATGGCGCCATTGATAGCCACCGTAGCCACCGGTATACCCGGAGGCATCTGGATGATGGAATACAAGGCATCCATGCCATCGAGTACAGAACCCTTGATGGGAACTCCGATAACGGGCAAAGTCGTGTTGGCTGCTATTACACCCGGCAAGGCAGCGGCCATACCAGCTGCAGCGATGATTACTTTAATGCCGCGTTGGCTGGCATTTTTGGCAAATTCCTCTACAGCTTCCGGGGTACGGTGAGCTGAAAGAGCGTTCATTTCGAACGGTACATGCATGTCATTGAGCAGTTGAGCGGCCTTTTCCATAACTGGCAGGTCCGATGTGCTGCCCATGATGATACTTACAATTGGGGTCATCTTTTTGATTGTTTAGTGATTATTCATTGACCAGCGCCTGATAAGCTTCCGCATCCAGCAATTCGCTGAAATTGGCATCGGCTGCCGGTTTTATTTTGATGAGCCAACCCTTACCATACGGGTCTTGGTTGACCAGTTCGGGCTGTTCTTCTAACGTTTCATTTTGTTCCAATACTTCTCCGGCCACGGGGAGGAACAAGTCTGAAATGGTTTTTACCACTTCGATAGTTCCGAAAGTTTCTCCGGCTTCCAGTGTTTCGCCTACTGTCTGAATGTCTACAAACACAATGTCACCCAACTGTTCTTGTGCATAATCAGTGATACCTACATAAGCAACGTCGCCTTCTACGCGAATCCATTCATGTTCTTTCGTGTACTTCACATTTGTCGGAAAATTCATAATTTCTTAGTTTTAAGGGTTAATACTATA
Organism: uncultured Bacteroides sp.; assembly: GCA_937890825.1. GTDB lineage: Bacteria > Bacteroidota > Bacteroidia > Bacteroidales > Bacteroidaceae > Bacteroides. Next base: position 8,473 of record CALADS010000044.1, read on the forward strand.
TAGTTAATTAATCTATTAATATCTGGTTGTTTTAAAATAAAAAAATGCGAAATAGCAGGTTGCTGACAGGATGAAGTACTAAGATAGTACAGATGTATCCCACAGCAAATCCTGTTAGCACTTCTCCCAATGTGTGATGACTTAATATCAGTCGGGCCGTTCCTAATAAACCGGCTACCAGAATGAAGAGGCAGAGCCATCCGGTAGGATTATAGCCAAACAAAGCACTGAAAGAGATGAGTCCACCGATGGTGGCACCTGCACCGGCCATGTGCTCACTCAGTTTCCACCGGAAATTGGCCAGCACACAGATAATCAGTGTAACGAGTGATGCTAGAATAATGCCAGTCATGTACCAAGGCATGTTGAGCCGCTTCATCATCAGTAAGCAAAATACATACGAGGTAATAGTTAGCACAAAGGGCACATAACGGTGTTGCCGCTTTCCCAAATCTTCTGTAGTAAACCGATTGATTTTCCGGAAGAGGAAGATGGTAAGCGTAGGAAGCAGAATCGTAAAACTGTACACTACTCCCAGCACAATCAGTTTATACTGGATGGGCATGATGCGCAAATAGGAAAACAGAAAGAGTATCAAAAAAGCCAGAAAAGGGATAGAAAACGGCGAAAAAATAGCCGAAATTATCCTGGAAATTTTGATTAAGGTTCTATCTGTCAGTATATGTTCGTCTTTTTCCATCATTGGCTGTTATTGTTAAGGGATTATTTACGAAGCCGGGCCACCGGTATATTCATTTGCTGTCGGTATTTGGCCACTGTACGCCGGGCTATGGGATAACCTTTTTCTTTTAATAACTCTGTCAATTCATCATCGGTATAGGGCTTCTTTTTGTCTTCATGTTCGATGCATTCTTTCAATAGTTTGCGTATTTCACGAACCGACATTTCTTCTCCCTCTTCGGTGGTATATCCGTCGTTGAAGAAAAATTTCAGCGGATAAATGCCAAAATTGGTTTGCACATATTTGCTGTTGCTCACCCGCGAGATGGTAGAAATATCCAGTTTGGTGCGTTCGGCCACATCTTTCAGAATCATGGGGCGAAGCAGCGATTCATCGCCTTCCAGAAAGAATGGTCGTTGTAGGTCGATAATGGCTTGCATCGTGGTCATCAAGGTATTCTGACGCTGTTTCACAGCATCAATAAATCCTTGTGCAGCGTCCATTTTCTGTTTTAGAAACAGCAGGGCTTCTTTCGACTCCTTGCTTTGATTGGCTTTATTTTTGGTATGTTCTTCTACCAAATCGCTGAAGGTGCGACTCATGCGCAGTTCTGGCACATTACGGCTATTAAGCGATAGGTTGATGGTGCCGTCGTCAAAGGTTTCCACAATGAAATCGGGTACTATCTGTTGTAGATTTTTGCCGATGGTCTCGCCTAAGGCAGCACCTGGCCGAGGATTCAGCCGGCAGATATCCTTGATAGCCTGGCTGCAAAGTTCTTCGGTCAGATTAAGTTTTTGCTGTATTTTTTCCCAATGCTTGCGGGTGAATTCCTCGTAGCAATCTGTCAGAATGGACTGCTCTATCTGTAATAACGGTTGTTCCGGTGTCTGTGCCATTTTGCGATGGAGTTGTATCAGCAGGCATTCTTGCAGATTCCGTGCTCCCAAGCCGGCAGGATCGAAGTCTTGTATTACTTTCAATACTTGTTCCAATTCGGCTGGAGTGGCATCCACTCCGGCATAGATAGCCAGTTCATCACTGATGCTGTCAAGCGACTTTCTCAGCAGCCCATCATCATCCAGCGAACCAATCAGATATTCCGCCAGTTCTTGCTGATGATCGGTCAGTTCACATTCATTCAGTTGTTCTTTAAGCGTTTCATAGAAAGAAGTAGCATCGGAAAAAGGTATTTCTTCGGGTTGTTCTTCCCGGCTACGGTTGTTTTCTTGCAATTTATAGTCGGGTATGTCATCTTCGTTCAAGTAATCACTCAGAGAATCATAGCTGGTGTCTCCTTCGTCTTCTTGAGTAGAAGTATTCTCCGGTGCATCCGTATAATCATCAGTGGCAGATTCTTCTCTACCTTCTTCTAGAGCCGGGTTTTCCAGCAGTTCGGCGCGTACGCGGTCTTCCATCTCCGTGGTGGGTAGTTCCAGCAGTTTCACTACCAGAATCTGTTGCGGCGACAGAGTCTGTATCTGTTGCTGCGCCTGCGTCTGTATCTGTCGGGAGCCTTGTGCCATGTATTTACTGAATTACGGTTTAAATTCTACTGCAAACATACGGAAAAATCCGCTTCTTTTCGTACCTTTGGTGCAAAACATTTTAAAAATAGACATTATGTTTGCTAAAGAGACGTATGTACAGCGTAGAGCCTTGCTGAAACAGAAGATGGGCTCAGGAGTCATTCTGTTCTTGGGCAATGACGAGCAGGGCCTGAACTATGAGGACAACACTTTTCGTTATCGTCAAGACTCCACTTTCCTTTACTATTTTGGTTTGTCGTTTGCCGGTTTGTCTGCTATCATTGATGTAGATGAAGACCGTGAAATTATTTTCGGCGACGAGCTGACCATCGACCATATTGTCTGGATGGGCACCCAACCTACCTTGCAGGAGAAAGCGGCGGCAGTGGGCATTGCCGAGACTCGTCCGGCTGCCGAATTGGCCACATACCTGCATCACGTAGTGCAAAAAGGAGAAATGATTCATTACCTTCCTCCTTACAGGGCAGAACACAAATTGAAACTGATGGATTGGCTGGGTATTCCGCCTGCCCGTCAGGAGGGGTCAGTACCCTTGATTAAGGCCATTGTGTCGCAGCGCAATTATAAGTCGGAAGAGGAAATAGCTGAAATAGAAAAGGCTTGTAATGTAACGGCCGACATGCATATCACGGCCATGAAGGTGATACGTCCGGGTATGTATGAGTATGAAGTAGTGGCCGAGATGAACCGTATAGCCGAGATGAACAACTGCGAACTGTCGTTTGCCACGATTGCCACCATCAACGGCCAGACCTTGCATAATCATTATCACGGTAATCGCATCAAGAGCGGTGACCTTTTCCTGATTGATGCCGGTGCAGAATTGCCTTCGGGCTATTGCGGCGATATGTCGTCTACCGTGCCTGCCGACAAGACGTTCACTGCCCGCCAGCGTGCGGTGTACGAAATTCAGAACCGTATGCATCTGGCATCCGTACAGGCCTTGCGCCCAGGTATTCCTTATATGGATGTGTACGACCTCTCGGCACAGGTGATGGTAGAGGGACTGAAAGATTTGGGACTGATGAAGGGGAATGCTGAAGATGCGGTGCGCGAAGGAGCACATGCTTTGTTCTATCCACACGGATTGGGTCACATGATGGGGCTGGATGTACACGATATGGAGAACTTCGGAGAGTTGTGGGTAGGTTACAACGGCCAACCCAAGAGTACCCAGTTCGGCCGTAAGAGTCAGCGTTTGGCTATTCCGTTGGAACCGGGCTTTGTGCATACAGTAGAGCCGGGCATTTATTTCATTCCCGAACTGATTGATTTATGGCGTGGACAGCATAAGTTTACCGACTTTATCAATTACGATGAAGTGGAGAAATACCGCAATTTCGGTGGTATTCGTAACGAAGAAGATTATCTGATTACTGAGACCGGCGCGCGCCGATTGGGTAAGAAGATTCCGCTGACTCCTGAAGAGGTGGAAGCACTGCGATAAACGTATGCCTGATGCGTAGACGACGCAGATACTATAGCTATCATACTTCCATGATGCATCTATAGTATCTGCGCCGTTTGTTTTTGAGCTGGTCATTGCCAGTATGCTTGGCAATAGCTTTATGCATGTAGCTCCAGCACGAATCGTGCCCCCTTGGTATAGGCAGTGTCCAGCGTCAGTTCACCATTCATTTTGGCAGCCATCAGTGCGCAGATAGGTAGTCCTAATCCGTCGCCTTGTGTCAAGTCCTTGATTTCGGCAAAGGGTTTGAAAATCTGTTCGCGCTGTTCTTCGGCAATGCCACACCCCGTGTCGCTTACGATGAACTGATGGGTATGGGCGCCGCGCTTTTTGAAGTCCAGCGTAATTTTCCCTCCTTCCGGTGTGTACATAGCTGCATTTTTCAGCAGATGCAGCAAGATGTGTTGCAGATGTTCGGCATTGATTCTGATAGACAGTTTCGGTGCGTTGACTTGCAGGCTGACTCCAGTCTTTACCAACGGCTGAATCTGCGCTGTCACCCCTTCGCAGAAAACGGCCATGTTCTGCTCCTGCATTTCATACGGCTCTGAAAGGCTGCTTTCCAGCTCGGAAAGTTGCTGTATATGCAGGGCAAAGCTATGCAATGCCTGTACGCCCGGTTGACGGGCATCCAAGGTCTGAAGGGTAGGTTCCATTTGCATGGAAATATTTTGGATAAAGGCCGTTTTCAGTGCATGGTGTTCCTGAATAGTTCTGATGGTTTTCTTTTGCTTGCGCGTCAGTACGATGAAGCGCATCAGGATGACGGCGCCGAATATCAACACACCGGTCAGGATGGCAGCCAGCAGGCAGAGTCCTATGATGATGTACTGCTTGCTGTTCAGTGAATGGTCTTTGTCCTGTATGGTCTGCAGGCTTTCGTCGTAGCGTTGCTTCAAGGCATTCAGCTTGTCTTGTGCGGTCAGTGCCTGGATGGAATCGTTCCAGGCCATGTATTGACGATAGGTGCGCTCCATCAGTGCTGCCTGATTGGCCTTGCGGGCTATGTTCAGGAGCGTCTGATAGCAATCTTTCACTTTGCTGTAGTTCTTTTGGGCAGTATACTGTCCGATAAGCTGGGTAATGGCCTGATCGCCCTGAGCCGTCATGCCGAAGGTATAGTAGAAACTGGCTTTGGTGTAGAGTAACTCGTTGTTCAGCGAATCGTTGGCAGCCCGTTGAGCAGTAGCTTCCAATCGCTCAATCTGTTCTTTGGCACGGGCTGTTTTCTGTAGTTTGGTATACATTTGCAGGCGTTCCTTGTAGATATTGAACAGCGGTTTCGGCAGGCGTTTTCCAGATTTCCTTTCACCGATAATTACCATGCTTTCTGTTTGGCGCAATATGTCGAACGCTTCTTTATATAAGTTTTCTCGATGATAAAGGTTACACGTCTGAATGCCGCATTCAGCAGCCTGAGTATAGTCTCCTTTATTGGCATAGGCCTGATAAGCTTTCAGAAACAGAGAGCGGGCCTGTGTGTATTCTTTTTTGGCCAGGCTTTCTTCGGCCTGCTGTCTAAGTGCTTTTGCCTGGTTTTCAGTCTGTGCATATAGTGGTGGGCACAGCCAGGATATAAGCAGCACGAATAAGATAAATGTTTGTTTCATTGTTTGTTTTTTGTTTTCGCTGCAAAGTAAGCCAATTCTTCTTAAAGATGCAAATGCTGCTTCCCGGCTCAGTTAGGGCTCAGATAGGGCACAGACACGGTGGCGATTAGACCGTCGATAAGCGTCAATCTCTTGAATTTCAGTCGTTTCTTTAGTATTTAAAGCTGCTTCCTCCAAAGAATTCGCGCAGCAGCGAGGTAGGCGGCACTTCATTGTCGGGCACCGGTGTAAAGTATTTGATGAATTTCAGCAGACGATAGGCTTCGGCATATTCGGGACAGTTGCGCGGTACGATGCTCAGAATGGGCTCGGCATGATAGCGCAGCACGGCAAATTCGAACAGCATGGCCGAGTTGAACATGATGTCGGCATTCTCCTGGTAGGGGAAAATCCATTTGTCTTCCCCAGCCCGCACACTGGGCCAGCGCGAAATGGTTTCCTGTGCCGAGTAACCGCGGTAATTAAAGTCGCGTACAATGCGGCGTAGCAGACGGTTGTCGGTGGTAGGAATCCAGTTGTGGTCGTCCAGTGAGATGGTAGTCAGGGCCGATACGTAAATCTTGAATTTGTTTTCATCGGGAATCTGCGGGGTCAGTTCCGGATTCAGTGCATGGATGCCTTCCAGGATAAGTACGGTGTGGTCGTCAATGCGCAGCTTGTCGCCGTGGAATTCCCGTTTGCCCGTAGTGAAGTTAAAGGTAGGTAAATCTACTTCTTCACCTCGCAGCAGGGCCTGTAACTGCTGGTTGAAGAGTTTTAGATCCAAGGCATAGAGCGATTCATAGTCATACTCTCCTTTCTCATCGCGTGGAGTATCTTCACGGTTCACGAAGTAATTGTCCAGTGCTATGGGATAGGGGCGCAGTCCGTTGGTCATCAGTTGGATGGAGAGCCGTTTGCTGAAGGTCGTTTTGCCCGAAGAAGAGGGGCCGGATATAAGCACCAACCTCACTTGCTTACCCTGTTCGCTACGGTGATAGATGATGTCGGCTATCTGAGCTATCTTTTTTTCCTGCAAGGCTTCGGCCACTTTGATAAGGTCGGTAGCGTGGCCTTCTTCGCAAGCCTGGTTGATGTCGCCCACGTTGCCCAACCCCATGATGTAATTCCAGCGCAGGTATTCAGAGAACACATCCAGCATCTTTTCCTGTTTGATTACCTCTTCCAGTACCAGTGGATTTTCTTTATTGGGAATGCGCAGCAGTAGTCCGTCGTAATACTTCACCAGGTCGAATAGCTTTATATATCCGGTGCTGGGTAGCAGGTTACCGTAGTAATAGTCAATGGTATCGCCCAATGTATAATAATAGGTATACAGCGACCCCGAAGTTTCTAGCAACTTTACTTTATCGGTCATACCCCGTTCGCTGAAGATGCGCACAGCTTCGCTGGTATGGCATTCCGTGCGGATGAAAGGCAGGTCGGCTGCAATGATTTCTTGCATGCGTTTTTTCAGTGCCATCACATCTTCTAGTTCAACGGGGCGTCCCAGCAGTAAGTTGCAGAAATAGCCTTTGGATACAGGGTGCTCTACCAGTAGTTTCCCTTCCGGAAAGAGGTCGTTGACGGCTTTATAAAGGATGAAGCACAAAGTGCGGACGTAGGTACGCATACCGGAAGGGTCTCGCACGTCTAGAAATTCCACGTCTTTATTATTGAATACTCTGAAATTAAGTCCTTCGGAGCGATTGTTGACCTTGGCACTGACCACTTGATAAGGAAAATCCAGATTAAATCCTTGATAAATTTCCAAAAGTGTGCTTCCGATAGGGAATTCTTTAGAAATATTATTATTTTTGCAACAAATTTGTAACATGTGTTTCATAACCGTCGATTTTTAATGAGTTACTGCGTTAAATATAGGACATTATAACGCATGAAAGAATGAATCACCTTAAATAATTAAAGATGGAATATTCTTTTTATGATTTTTTAAAATTACTTGGCTCATTGGCCTTGTTTCTTTATGGCATGAAAATCATGAGCGAGGGACTACAGAAGTTTGCCGGTGACCGCCTGCGTAAAATCCTGACCGCCATGACGACCAACCGGGTAACCGGAGTACTCACGGGTGTGCTGATTACGGCACTGATTCAATCCTCTTCTGCCACTACCGTCATGGTGGTAAGTTTTGTCAATGCAGGTTTGCTGACCTTATCTCAATCCATTGGAGTAATCATGGGTGCCAATATCGGTACCACGGTAACGGCCTGGATTATTTCCGCCTTGGGCTTTAAGGTAGACATTGCTGCTTTTGCCCTTCCTTTGCTAGCGTTTGGCATTCCATTGCTCTTCTCTCAGAAAAGTAATCGCAAGTCTTTAGGTGAATTCATTTTTGGTTTCTCTTTCCTGTTTATGGGCTTGTCTTATTTGAAGAACAATGCTCCAGATTTAAGTCATAATCCTGATATGCTGGCATTTGTACAGGATTACACAGACATGGGCTTTATCTCTATCTTGCTGTTTGTGCTGATTGGTACCATTCTGACCATGATTGTGCAGGCATCAGCAGCTACGATGGCTATTACGCTGATTATGTGTGCCAATGGCTGGATTAGCTTCGAACTGGGAGCAGCCTTGGTGTTGGGCGAGAACATCGGTACCACTATTACGGCTAATCTGGCAGCCTTGACGGGTAATACACAAGCGCGAAGAGCAGCCTTGGCGCATTTGGTTTTCAATATCTTTGGTGTCATTTGGGTGCTGTGTCTGTTTGTGCCGTTTACCAATGGTGTTTCCTGGTTTGTGGAGAATGTAATGGGCACCACCGATCCGGCCGTAGCCGTATCCTTCAAGTTGTCCGCTTTCCATACAGCCTTTAATATCTGTAACGTTTTAATTCTGATTTGGTTCGTGAAATTTATCGAACGTACCGTATGTGCCATTATTCCGATGAAGGAGCAAGACGAAGAGTATCGTTTGCGATTCATCTCGGGCGGTATGCTTTCTACGGCCGAACTTTCTATCTTGCAGGCTAGTAAGGAGATTCATTTGTTTGCCGAGCGCACGCACCGTATGTTTGGCATGGTGCAGGATTTGCTGCATACCGAGAAAGATGATGATTTTACCAAGTTGTTCAGCCGCATAGAAAAGTACGAGAACATCAGCGACAGCATGGAGCTGGAGATTGCCAATTACTTGAACTCCGTGTCGGAAGGCCGGCTTAGCTCGGAAAGTAAGTTGCAGATTCGAGCCATGCTGCGCGAGGTGACCGAAATCGAAAGCATTGGAGACAGTTGTTATAATCTGGCCCGCACCATCAACCGTAAGCGTCAGACCACCCAGGATTTCACGGAAAAACAATATGAGCATATTCACCTGATGATGAAGCTTACGGATGAGGCTTTGTCGCAGATGATTGTGGTTATCGAGCATCCCGAGCATCAGGCGAATGATGTGAACAAGTCGTTCAACATAGAGAATGAAATCAATAACTACCGCAATCAGTTGAAGAATCAGAATATTCTGGATGTGAACAACAAGGAATACGATTATCAGATGGGTGTATACTACATGGATATCGTGGCCGAATGTGAAAAACTGGGCGACTATGTGGTGAATGTGGTGGAAGCCAGCAGTGATATCAAGGAGAAGAAGGCTGCGTAAAGCTCAGTCATTCTCTTTCAGATAGGGCAGAGGCTTTTCCTATAAAAAAATGAAATCACTTTAGCTTACCGATTAATTGTTGTAATTTTGCGGCTCAATACAATAAACGAGAATATTTGCATGACTGGCACAACAAATGATTATCGTCACGTCGGGCTGACCGACGAACAGGTGCGGAAGAGCCGCACAGAGTATGGTGTAAACCTGCTGACACCTCCTAAGCGTCCGTCGCTTTGGAAACTTTATTTGGAAAAGTTCGAAGACCCGGTGGTGCGTGTACTGCTGGTAGCCGCTTTTTTCTCCTTGGTTATTTCTATCATTGAAAATGAATATGCTGAAACAATCGGTATCATTGCAGCCATTCTGCTGGCCACTGGTATCGGTTTTTTCTTTGAGTATGATGCCAATAAGAAGTTCGATTTGCTGAATGCAGTCAGCGAAGACACGCTGGTAAAAGTGATGCGCAACGGACACGTGCAGGAGATTCCCCGTAAGGAGGTGGTAGTGGGTGACATCGTGTTGCTGGAAACCGGTGAGGAGGTGCCTGCCGATGGAGTATTGCTCGAGGCTGTATCGTTACAGGTCAATGAATCGAACCTCACGGGAGAACCGGTGGTGAGCAAGACGGTGGTGGAGGCTGATTTCGATGAAGAGGCTACCTATGCTTCGAATCGCGTGCTGCGCGGAACTACGGTGGTAGACGGCCATGCCGTGATGCAGGTGGAATGGGTAGGAGATGCTACTGAGATAGGGAAGGTGGCCCGGCAAAGTACCGAGCAGTCAGAAGAACAGACCCCGCTGAATATTCAGCTGACACGCCTGGCTAATCTTATCGGTAAGATTGGTTTTACGGTGGCCGGAGTGGCTTTTGCCGTATTCTTTATCAAAGACGTGATTCTGTTCTATGATTTTTCTTCGTTTCATACCTTTCGCGACTGGATGCCGGCCATACAGGCCACGCTGCGCTATTTCATGATGGCTGTCACGCTGATAGTGGTAGCGGTGCCCGAAGGTTTGCCCATGAGTGTGACGCTGAGTCTGGCACTGAATATGCGCCGTATGCTGGCCACCAATAACCTGGTGCGTAAGATGCATGCCTGTGAAACGATGGGAGCCATTACCGTAATTTGTACCGATAAGACCGGTACACTGACCCAAAACCTGATGCAGGTGCATGAAGCCTGTTTCTATGGTTTGAAGAAACCGGGCAATTTGGGCGAAGATGATTTAAGCGGCTTGATAGCCGAGGGCATCAGTGCCAATTCTACGGCGTTTCTTGAAGAAACTCAGCCGGGCGAAAAGCCGAAAGGCGTGGGAAATCCTACCGAGGTGGCTTTGCTGCTATGGCTGAATGCACAGGGATGTGATTACTTGAAACTGCGTGAAGAGGCACAGGTAGTGGAGCAGTTGACTTTCTCTACAGAACGGAAATATATGGCTACCTTGGTGGAATCACCTTTACTGGGCAAGAAAGTGCTTTATGTAAAGGGAGCCCCTGAAATCGTATTGGGCAAGTGCCGTGAAGTGTGGCTGGACGGGCAGCGGGTGGATGCCGGTGAATACCGTCCGCAGGTAGAAGCGCAGTTGCTGGCTTATCAGAATATGGCTATGCGTACTTTGGGGTTTGCCTTTAAAGTAGTGGAAGCGCAGGAAGAAATTGATATGAAGCAACTGGACGGCCTTACTTTCCTGGGTGTGGCAGCTATCAGTGACCCCATCCGTCCGGATGTGCCGGCTGCCGTGCAAAAGTGTCAGTCGGCAGGTATCGGTATCAAGATTGTAACGGGCGATACACCGGGCACGGCAACGGAAATAGCCCGTCAGATAGGATTGTGGAAACCGGAAGATACCGATCGCAACCGGATTACCGGTGTGGAATTTGCTGCCTTGACCGATGAAGAAGCGTTGGAGCGGGTGATGGACTTGAAAATCATGTCGCGTGCCCGTCCTACCGATAAGCAACGTCTGGTGCAATTACTGCAGCAGAAGGGAGCCGTAGTGGCTGTTACCGGCGACGGAACCAACGATGCTCCAGCTTTGAATCATGCACAGGTGGGCTTGTCTATGGGTACAGGTACTTCGGTAGCCAAGGAAGCCAGTGATATCACCTTGCTCGACGATTCGTTCAATAGTATCGGTACGGCAGTGATGTGGGGGCGTTCGCTCTATAAGAATATCCAGCGATTCATTGTTTTTCAGCTTACCATTAACTTTGTAGCCCTGTTCATCGTGCTGCTGGGTTCGCTGGTAGGTACCGATTTGCCACTGACCGTTACCCAGATGCTGTGGGTCAATCTGATTATGGACACCTTTGCAGCGTTGGCTTTGGCTTCTATTCCACCTAGTGCCAGCGTGATGCAGGAGAAACCTAGAAAACGTACTGATTTTATTATATCTAAAGCGATGCAGCTTAACATCTTTGGTGTCGGCTTGTTGTTTGCCGTAGTATTGATGGGTATGCTGATTTATTTTGAAACTGTAGACGGTACCCCTCTGACGGTGCGCGAACTTACCATCTTCTTTACCTTCTTTGTGATGCTCCAGTTCTGGAATCTTTTCAATGCGCGTGTTTTTGGAACCACAGATTCGGCTTTCAAAGGGATTACCAAGTCGTATGGTATGGAACTGATTGTGCTGGCCATCTTAGGCGGACAGTTCCTTATTGTGCAATGGGGAGGAGCCGTGTTCCGTACGGAGCCCTTGGATGCGCTGACTTGGTGCTGGATTGTGGGGTCTACATCATTGGTGCTGTGGGTAGGCGAATTGGTTCGCTGGGTGCGTAGAAAATGAAACTCGTTATCAATTAATTAATTCTAATAGAAGAGATGAGACATAAGTTGGGCATTAAAAACCTGATTATCGATTTTGGTGGTGTACTGATAGATTTGGACCGTGCACGCTGTATTCAGCATTTCGAGCAGCTGGGACTGAGTAATGTAGAAGCTATGCTGGATATCTATCATCAGCAGGATTTTTTTCAGAAGTATGAAAAAGGGTTGATTTCTAATGATGAATTTCGCAACATTATTCGTGAAAAGGCCGGCCGGCCGTTGACTGATGCCGAAATAGATGAGGCATGGAACAGCTTTTTGGTTGAGATACCTGCCTACAAATTGGAGTTGCTGTTGAGCTTGCGTAAAGATTATATGGTATATCTGCTAAGCAATACCAATGATATCCATTGGCAGTGGTCGTGTGAACATGCTTTCCGATACAAGACATTTCGTGTGGAAGATTATTTTGAACACATTTATCTGTCTTATGAAATGCATATGGCAAAGCCCGATGCAGCCATTTTCCAACGGGTGCTGGAAGAAACCGGCATTGCTCCTGAAGAAACCTTGTTCATAGATGATTCGGCCGATAATTGCCGCACAGCAGAGGCCCTAGGCATTCATACGTATACCCCGAAGGTGCATGAAGATTGGAGCCACCTTTTCCGCTAATCGTCCAAGCGTAGCTACTATCGGCTTTTTCGACGGCGTACACCGTGGGCATCAGTATCTTATTGAGCAGGTGCGTGCGGTGGCGGCTGGTCGTGGGTGGGCATCAGCTGTGGTTACGTTTCCGGTGCATCCTTGTAGAGTGATGCGTCCGGATGTTTGTCCGGCTTTGCTCAATACTTGCGACGAGAAATTGGCGATGCTCGAAAAGGCTGGAGTGGATCACTGTGTGCTGTTGGAGTTTACACCGCAGTTGGCTGCACTCTCAGCCTACGAATTTATGAAACTGCTGAACGAACGGTATCAGATTCGGGCATTGGTCATCGGTTACGATCACCGTTTCGGGCACAACCGCAGTGAAGGCTTTGACGATTATGTGCGATACGGTGCCCGGTTGGGAATGGAGATATTTCCAGCCAAGGCCTATTATGGCATCGATGAAACAGTTGCTGTCAGTTCGTCGCGAATCCGAAAACTCCTGCTGTCGGGTCGGGTGGCCGAGGCTCAAGTATGCCTGGGTTATGAATATTTTCTGCAAGGCACTGTGGTAGGCGGTTATCGCGTGGGGCGTACCCTAGGTTTTCCTACGGCCAATCTGCAAGTTACTTGTCCCGATAAACTCGTTCCTGCCGATGGTGTGTATGCCGTACGGGTGCATCTGAATGATACCTGCTATGGTGGTATGCTTAGTATTGGTTTGCGTCCTACGTTGGATAATGGCACTCATCGCAGTATCGAAGTCCACATTTTCGATTTCCATCAAGACATCTATCAACATCCTCTTCGTCTCTCTTTTGTGCGTCGCACCCGCGATGAAAAGAAGTTCAACTCCCTGGAAGAACTGATCACACAGTTGCATCGTGACGAAACTGAAATCCGGCAGATACTGGGTTGCTGATATAGGAAGAATCCAGTCTTTGTATTGTCGAACCGCCGCTTTCGGTCTGCATACATCTGTCGGGGCGGAAATACCTTTTACCTGATTCAAAGAGAGGCGTAATTAAATTGACAGCGATACTATTCTTTTTGACACATATTTGCGTACAAAAGCATGGAAAATCACTCTATGAGTGAAATTATCCATGCTTTTGTACGATTTTCCATTAAAACAGTCAAAGTTTCAACTTACATTTGAACATTAGAAATTTTGTTTAATTAAATTTTGTAAGTATGAAAAACAGAGAAATGTCTCATTGGTTAAGTTGCTTGGACTGTTTCCAACGCTTGTTCTTCATTGCCTTGTTTTCAGTTTTGGCTGTTGCAGTCAGTGCTCAAAGCAAGACTATAAAAGGTACGGTGCTTGATAAATCAGGTGAAACCGTTATTGGAGCCAGTGTCTTGGTAAAAGGCACTACGAATGGTACCATTACAGATATTGATGGTAACTTTACTCTATTAAATGTATCCGCAGATGCATCTATTGAAATCAGTTTTGTAGGTTATAAGACTTTGGTAATTCCTGTTAACGGGCAGTCTGTTATCAAGGCCACTTTGGTAGAAGATACCGAAATGCTCGATGAAGTGGTGGTAGTAGGTTATGGTATACAGAAGAAAAGTGATGTTACAGGAGCCATGGCTCGTGTAGGCGAGAAAGAATTGAAAGCTATGCCAGTGAAGAATGCTTTAGAAGGTATGCAAGGTAAAACGGCAGGTGTGGATATTACTTCCAGCCAGCGTCCGGGTGAAGTAGGAGATATCAATATTCGCGGTGTGCGCTCTATCAATGCAGAGCAAAAGCCTTTGTACGTAGTAGATGGTATGATTATTCAGAACGGTGGTATCGAAAATATCAATCCGTCGGATATTGAATCTATTGATATTTTGAAAGATGCTTCAGCTACGGCTATCTACGGTTCGAGAGGTGCTAATGGTGTGATTTTAGTTACAACCAAAAAAGGTAAGGAGGGAAAGGTTACTTTGAATTATTCGGGTACAGTAAGCATCGAAACGCTGCATGATGTTACAGAGATGATGAGTGCTGCTGAATGGTTGGATTATGCACGTTTGGCTAAATACAACATGAATTCTTATCCTTCGATTACTCCCGATTATGAAGCCGATAAGATGGCTTTTGGAAGCGTTGCGGCTTCTTGGGCCAATATTGAAAAGGCATGGAGCGATGGCAAGTACGATCCTTCTAAAGTAGGTTCCTATGATTGGGCATCGCACGGTAAGCAAACCGGCATAACACACGAACATACGTTGAGTGCATCCGGAGGTTCTGAAAAGTTTCAGGGTTATGGTTCTTTCGGTTATCTCAGTCAGAAAGGTACTCAGCCTGGACAGTCTTATGAACGCTTCACGCTGAAAACTTCGTTTGATGCTACTCCGTTGCCCTACTTTAAGATGGGAACCTCTGTCAATGCTTCTTATTCAGATCAGGATTATGGCTATAATTTCTCTAAATCAGTAACAGGTGCCGGCGATTTATATAATGCATTGAGAAGCATGTTGCCCTGGACTGTTCCTTATGATGATAACGGTGATTATATTCGTAATCCGAACGGTGATGTAAATATCATCAATCCTATCCGTGAGTTGGATTATAACACCAATCAGCGTCGTACATTCCGTGCCAATGCCAGCATGTATGCTCAGGTGGATTTTGGTAAAATATGGAAACCGCTGGAAGGGTTGTCTTATAGAATACAGTTTGGACCTGAGTTCCAGTATTATACATTGGGTATTGCTAATGCAGCAGAAGGTATCAATGGTGACGGTAATAATGGAGCGCAATATAAGAACGAGCAAAAACGCTCTTGGACATTGGATAACTTAATTTACTATAACAAGCGTTTTGCCGAAAAGCATAATGTAGGTCTTACTTTGATGCAGTCTGCCTCTGCATATCATTATGAAATGGGTGACATGCGTGCTACCAATGTGGCCTCTGCAGATGAATTGTGGTACAACATGGGTACGGCCGGTACGTTGAACTCGTTTGGTACAGGGCTTACAGAAACTCAGATGGCTTCTTATATGATTCGTGTAAACTATGGTTTTATGGATAAATATTTGTTGACTGCTTCTATGCGTTGGGATGGTGCTTCACAGTTGGCTCCGGGTCATAAGTGGGCTAGCTTTCCGTCAGCGGCTTTAGCTTGGCGTATCGATCAGGAAGATTTCATGAAGGATTTAAGTTGGCTTAGCCAGTTGAAACTTCGTGTAGGTTTTGGTGTGACCGGTAATGCGGCCATTGCAGCCTATGCCACGAAAGGTGCGATTACTGGTTTGTATTACAATTGGGGACAGACCGATTCTTCTTTAGGCTATGTACCTTCTGATCCTTCTGCCAAGAATCCTGCCAAGATGGCCAATGCCGATTTAGGTTGGGAACGTACTACTCAGTATAATTTAGGTATCGACTATGGCTTTTTCAACAATCGCTTGAGTGGTAGTATTGATGCTTATAAGACTAAAACAGATGATTTGCTATTGGCTATGTCTATCCCTTCACTTACTGGATATACTTCTACGTTTGCCAATGTAGGAAAGACATCTGGTTGGGGTATAGATTTGCAAGTGAATGCGGTGCCTATTCAAGTAAAGGATTTCACTTGGAACACTACTTTGACTTGGTCTATGGATAGAAGTCAGATTGATGAATTGTCTAACGGCCGTACAGAAGATGTTAACAACCGTTGGTTTGTAGGCGAAGAAATCGGTGTGTATTATGATTATGTATATGATGGCATCTGGAAGACTTCAGAAGCTGAAGAAGCAGCTAAGTATGGTCGTAAGCCGGGACAGATTAAAGTGAAAGACTTGGATAAGAGTGGTGACATTGATGCTTCGAACGATCGTCAGATTGTAGGTTATGTGCGTCCACGTTGGACTGGAGGTTGGAACAATACGTTCACTTATAAAAACTTTGAATTATCATGTTTCATTTTGTCTCGTTGGGGATTTGATGTACCGCAAGGAGCTTTGACGCTGGATGGTCGGTATATGCAGCGTAAAGTAGACTACTTTATAGCTGGTACCAATGAAGATGCCCCATATTATGCGCCGGGTTCTAATGGTGAGGCTGCTGATACATATAGCTCTTCTATGAATTATCAAGATGGCTCGTTTATCAAGGTACGTAACATCTCTTTAGGATATAATTTCACTCCCCAACAACTGAAGAAGGTGGGTATAGGCAGTTTGAAATTGTATGTACAAGCTATGAACCCTTTCACTATTTATAAAGCTTGTGATTGGTTGGATACAGACTTGATGAACTATGACAACAACAAGCGTACATTTGGTGCACCTACTACGTTGAAGAGTTTTGTGTTTGGTATCAATATCGGATTTTAATGAATAATATAACGGAATATATAGTATGAAATTACATAGATTTTTATTTGTAGCAGCATTTGTGGGGGCAGTTGGTGGCTCTATGACTTCTTGTAGCGAGTCTTTTTTGGATGAAAAATTGATTACGCAGCATAGTACCGATTATTTTATGACGCAGGAGGGCTTGGATGATTTGGTAACGGGTGCTTATCAGAAACTGAAATTCAAATTCAATTATGTATGGGCTATCCAGTGTCATAACATGGGTGTAGATGAATTTACAGATGCCAACAACGTGATGCCGGCTTGGAATCATTATAGCCAGGACTTGAATTCTGGAGAGACGGGTGCCAATCAGTCGATGTGGGATAACTATTATGGTTTGGTGGAACCTGCCAATCTGTTGATTGCCAATATTCCCCAATATTATAACCAGAGCAGTGCTACTTATAAAACCCGTTTAGGAGAAGCCTACTTCTTAAGAGCCTATGCATATTTTGAATTGGTGAAGCATTTCGGTGGGGTACCTTTGAAGCTGGCTCCTTCGAATAGTGTGCAGACGTATTTTGTGCGTGCCAGTGAAGAGCAGATTTATGGGCAGATAATAGCAGATTTTGAGGAAGCATACAGGCTGCTTCCCGAAAAGGGAGAGGCGGTAGGACGAATCACCCGGTCGGCTGCGGCGCATTTTCTGGCAAAGGCGCACCTGTTCCGTGCATCAGAATTGTATAGCAGTTGGAATGCTCAGTATGTAAATGCAGATTTGGATGCTGTGATTCAGTATGGGCAGGAAGTGGTAGCTGCCCATCCGTTGTGCGAGAATTATAGTGAACTGTGGAACTATCAGCAGCCTAACGGTGCCAATGAAAAGGTGAGCGAAGTGATTCTGGCAGCTCAGTTCTCTAACGATGAATCTACTTGGGGACGTTATGGTAATCAGATGCATCTGTATTATCCTTCTGTATATCAGGATATGGCAGGTACCAAACGTGATATATCCGGTGGTAGAGAGTTTTCTTATGTCAGTGCTACAGAATACACTATGCAGGTGTTCGACCGTGTGAATGACTCTCGTTTCTGGAAATCATTCATCACTTGTTATGGAGCCAACGATACGAAAGGGGCACCTACCTGGACTCAGGAAGATATTGATAGCGGAAAAGCTCCCCAAGGGGTAAAGGCTGGTGACAAGCGTTTTGTGGCTGGCGAAACAGGTATCAAGTATATCGTGAATGAACCGGGAGATGAGCGCTATGAAAATTACAATACCGGTGCAGCCGATGTGAAAGTAACCAAAAACGGTGTTATCTGCCATCCTCACACCTTTGTGCGCTATTTCAAAGGTGAGGCCAAGAATTGGAACTTGGATTCGCATTCCGGTAACTATTACAATATCATTCCTCACAAGCGTTCGGTGGCTTTATCTAAATTCCGTGATGGTTATCGGGTGGCTATTGCCTCTCAGTTTGGCACGCGTGATGCTATCATTGCTCGTTCGGCAGACGATGTGTTGATGATTGCCGAAGCTTATATCCGTAAGGGGGAATCTCATTATGATGATGCCTTGGTATGGATTAACAAACTGCGCAATCGTGCCGGTTATGCCGATGGTGAAGACCGCAGTGTCAATGTGGATGGTGGTCAGGCTTATAAGAACAATCCTGCTTGTTCGGGTAAGGGGGGCGGTTTTTCTGCCGATGGTGCCATCTATTCAGAATACAACACCTATTATGAATCCAATAATATGGAAGGTCAAGAAACGACAGCTTCTACCAAGGCTGACATGAAATTGAATAGTGTAAACGATGTATATAATTCTGATGTAGATATGCCGATTTATCAGGAATTGAATTGTAGCAGTAATGCAGACAAGATGATGTGTTTCTTGCTGAATGAACGTACTCGTGAACTCTGTGGAGAATTGTTGCGTTGGGAAGATTTGGCACGTACCAAGACATTGGATGCCCGCTGGCATAAGTTCAATGACGGAGTGGCCCGAGGAATAGGAGAATTTGATGCAGCCAAGCACTATTACCGTCCTATTCCGCAGTCGTTCCTAGATGGAATTACTAATGAGAGCGGTTCTGCTTTGAGTGGCGATGAAAAGAAAGCCATGCAGAATCCGGGATATTAATAACGATTGATTAAGGTTAGAGGAGAGGGTGTGTCACTTCAATAAAGTGTACACCCTCTCTCTTTTATTGTTTATGTTAGGGGTGTTTGCTATGCTTATGGCTATATCGACATGCATTTGTGAACAATTTCACATGCAAATGAACGCTATTCTATTTATAGTTGTTCCTTACTGTTTACTTTTGTAGCTGAATAATCTATGCCAAGTATGGCTAGTATAAAACCTTTTTTATAATCTGCGTAAGTAAGTCAAATGTAGTATGAAGAACAGAAAGTGGGTTATTCTATTATTGCTGGTACAAGTATTCTTTACCGCTTGTAGCCGACAAGGGTTTGAGTTGTCGGCTGGGCATGGGGTGAAGATAGCGTGTGCCCAGTCAGAGGCTGTAGTGGTGAAGACGGCTTTGGAACTGCTGAATCGCGATGTGCAGGCAGTTCTGGCAACTTCTACAGAAATCTTGTCGGACACTGCAGGTTGTGATGTTTGGGTGGGAACCATCGGGCAAAGTGAATGGCTCGAATCGGCAGGTATCGATTTTTCTGAAGTGAATGGTAAGACACAGGCTTTTGTATTGGCGGTGAATCCTGCCGGAAAACTGGTGATTGCCGGAACCGATAAGTGGGGAACGGCATACGGTATTATGGAATTGTCTCGTCTGCTAGGGGTATCTCCTTGGGAGTGGTGGGCCGATGTAACGCCGGTCGCCCGGAAGAAACTGGTGTTGTCTGCCGATACCCGTATCGTGCAATGGCCGTCGGTGGAATATCGAGGAATTTTCATCAATGACGAAGATTGGGGGCTGACTCCTTGGAGTTGGCGGAATTATGAGCCAACTGAGGTGAAAGGTCAGGTGGGACCTAAGACACATGCCCGGATTTTTGAATTGTTGCTTCGTTTGCGTGCCAATACCTTTTGGCCCGCCATGCATGAATGCACGGTACCTTTTTATTTTACTCCCGGCAATAAAGAAATGGCCGATCGCTATGGTATCTTTATCGGAACTTCCCATTGTGAACCCATGATGAGAAATACCAACGGTGAATGGAAACGGGATGGAAAAGGAGA
The DNA here is from genome assembly GCA_937890825.1 of uncultured Bacteroides sp. Classification (GTDB taxonomy): domain Bacteria; phylum Bacteroidota; class Bacteroidia; order Bacteroidales; family Bacteroidaceae; genus Bacteroides. The sequence continues at coordinate 28,312 of CALADS010000044.1, forward strand.
CTATGACTATGTGCATAACAGTGGGGAAGTATTAGAGTTTTGGGAAAAACGTATAAAAGAAGTGGCTTCATCGGATAATCTGTATACGCTGGGTATGCGCGGGGTGCATGATGGAGCCATGAATGGAGCCAAAACGATAGAAGAACAGAAAAAGGTGCTGACCCGGGTGCTGAAAGATCAGCGTGCGTTGTTGGCAAAGCATGTGAATGAAGATGTCACTCAAGTGCCGCAAGTGTTTATTCCCTATAAAGAGGTGCTGGATGTATATCGGGCTGGTTTGCAAGTACCCGATGAGGTGACCTTGATGTGGTGTGACGATAATTATGGCTATATCCGTCATTTTCCCACGGCAGAAGAGCGTGCGCGGAAGGGAGGAAACGGTCTGTATTATCATGTGTCTTATTGGGGGCGTCCGCATGATTATCTTTGGCTGGGCACCACCCATCCGTCTTTGATTTATCAGCAGATGACTGAAGCCTATGAAAGAGGCATACAGAAAATGTGGGTGCTGAATGTGGGGGATATCAAACCGTCGGAATATCAGATGGAACTTTTTCTGGATATGGCCTGGAATATAAGTGCAGTCAAAACTCAAGGTGTGAAAGCGCATTATCGGAATTTTCTGGAACGGGAATTTGGGCGTAGTATGGCCCGACATATCCAGCCGCTGATGCAGGAGCATTTTCGACTATCATTTATCCGTAAACCGGAGTTTATGGGGAATACCCGTACGGAAGAACGGAATCCTTCCTATAAAATTGTCGGTGACCTGCCTTGGAGTGAAGCCGAGATACGGGAGCGGATGGAGGCTTATCAGCAACTGTCTGATGCGGTAGAAGTATGTGCGGCAGAAATACCCGCCTATAGGCAGGAGGCTTATTTTCAGTTGATAAAATATCCGGTACAGGCAGCCGCACAGATGAATCGGAAAATGCTGGCTGCCCAACTGGCTCGGCATGGCAAAGCCGCTTGGAGCGAAAGCAAACAGGCGTATGACAGTATCGTAGCTTTAACCCGGCAATATAATACACCGAAGTGGAAGGGTATTATGGATTTCCGGCCGAGGCGTTTGCCGGTGTTTCAGCAGGTAGACCCAAGAGAGGTAAAGGATGACTTGCCGGAAAGAAAGCCATCGGTCTATTGCTGGAAGGGTACAGACTGCATAGAGGGAAGCCCGGTGGTGTATGAAGGGTTAGGGTATAGTGAACAGGCAGTAGAGGTATCTAAGGGGGAAGCATTGGTCTTTGAGTTTGATGATTGTGCTTCCGATTCTCTTCAGGTGGAAGTGCATCTGCTACCTACCCATCCTGTAGACGGCAAACATCTGCGCTTTACCCTTGAGTTGGATAGCCAACTTACAGAACCGATTTCGTATGAATCTCGGGGGCGTAGTGAGGAATGGAAACAGAATGTACTTTCCAATCAGGCCATACGGCACATCAGTTTTCGAGTGAAGCCTCGGAATAAACACCGCTTGGTGTTCAGAAGTATGGACGAGGGAGTGGTATTGGATCAGATTTTGCTGTATGAATGTATTATTAATTAATTCAATCCTATAAGATATGTTGCGGAAATCTTTATTCAAATCAATAGTAATGGGGGTGTCTTTTTGTGCTATAGCATCGTGTACCCAGCCTACTATGAAATATAATTGGTTGTCTGTAGAAGCTCCTTTCCCGATGGATTCCATTCCTGAATGCATTTTCCCGACTCAAGATTTTTCCATTGTACAGTATGGGGCGATAGAAGGGGGGGAAGTGGTGAATACCGAGGCCATTAAAGCTGCTGTGCAGGCCTGTCATGAAGCAGGTGGAGGCAGGGTAGTAGTTCCTGCCGGTCAATGGCTCACAGGTCCCATTCATCTGAAGAGTCAGGTAAATCTTCATTTGGAAACTGGTGCTGTATTGTGTTTCACAGATAATCCGGAGGATTACTTGCCGGCTGTGATGACTTCGTGGGAAGGCTTGGAATGCTACAACTATTCTCCGTTGGTATATGCCATTGATTGCGAGAATGTAGCAATTACAGGAACTGGAACCTTGGCGCCGAAGATGGACACCTGGAAGGTGTGGTTCAAGCGGCCCCAAGCTCATCTGGATGCCCTGAAGAATTTATATACTCAGGCATCTACCGATGTGCCGGTAGAACAGCGGCAGATGGCAGAGGGCGAGAATCATCTGCGTCCTCATCTGATTCATTTGAACCGATGCAGGAATGTGTTGCTCGATGGGTTTAAGATTCGCCAGAGTCCGTTTTGGACTATTCACCTATATATGTGCGATGGAGGTATTGTGCGCAATTTAGACGTAAAAGCTCATGGACATAATAATGACGGTATAGATTTGGAAATGAGCCGGAATTTTTTGGTAGAGAATTGTGTGTTCGACCAGGGGGATGATGCGGTGGTAATAAAGTCCGGAAGAAATCAGGATGCCTGGCGGTTGAACACACCGTGTGAGAATATTGTAATCCGTCATTGCGATATACTGAAAGGACATACGTTGCTGGGCATTGGCAGCGAGATGTCGGCCGGGGTAAGAAACATTTATATGCATCATTGTACGGCTGCCGATTCGGTATTCCGGGTGTTTTATGCTAAGACCAACCATCGCAGAGGTGGTTTCATCGAGAATATTTGGATGAAGAACATCAAGGCTGGCAAGATGCAGCGGGTGGTGGAAGTAGACACGGATGTTTTGTATCAATGGCGAAATCTGGTGCCCACGTATAAAGATAGCATTACCCGCATTCAAGGACTGTATATCGACAGTGTGGAGTGCGAGCGTACAGAAGCCATTTATGATTTGAAGGGAGATGCCCGCTTGCCTATTCAGAAAGTTGATATCAGAAATATCACTGTGGGTGAGGTGACAAAATTTGTAAAGAATGTGGTGAATGCAGAGGAAGTTGTAGAAGAGAATCTTATTTATCAAATGAAATAAATTATGAGAACATGGAATAGATTGGGAGGCTGGTTGATAGCCTTGGGAGTAGCCACCTCGGCCGTTGCACAGGTAGGTCGTGGCGTGGTAGCTGTTCGGGAGAATGCGTCGCAAGTAGTAGTATCTTGGCGTTATTTGTCGTCCGACCCTATGAATACTGCGTTTAATCTGTATCGCAACGGGCAGAAAATAGCCGAAGTACCGGCTTCTACCGGAACTTTTTACCGGGATGCGTATTCGGGCGATGCTTCGGCTTGCTATGAAGTAAGACCGGTGGTACATGGAAAGGAAACCGGCAAGGTAGCCGGCAGCTACACATTGCCTGCCCATGCTCCGCTGGGTTATGTGGATATACCTCTGGATAAACCGGCCGATGGGGTGACTCCTGCCGGAGATTCTTATACTTACTCTGCCAACGATGCTTCTATCGGCGATGTAGACGGTGATGGCGAGCCGGAAATCATTTTGAAATGGGACCCTTCCAATGCCCACGATAATTCGCACGACGGGTATACCGGAAATGTGCTGCTGGATTGTTACCGATTGACGGGAGAAAAACTGTGGCGCATAGATTTAGGGCATAATGTACGTGCAGGGGCACATTATACCCAATTCATGGTATTCGACCTGAATGGTGACGGCCGGGCGGAAGTAGTGATGAAAACATCAGACGGAACGGTAGACGGAACCGGCAAGGTAATCGGTGATGCGAAGGCTGATTATCGTGAAGCAGGAATAGTCAATAAAGAACACCCCGACAGAACCCCGCAGAATCAAGGACGCATTCTGACAGGCAATGAATACCTGACCGTGTTCAATGGCTTGACGGGTGCTGCCATGGCTACCGTTGATTATATACCTGCCCGCGGTAAGCTGGCCGACTGGGGAGATACACGGGCCAACCGCAGCGACCGTTTTCTGGCTTGTGTGGCTTATCTGGATGGCGTTCATCCCAGCGTGGTGATGTGTCGCGGATATTACACCCGTACCGTCTTGGCTGCTTATGATTGGGATGGCAAGCAACTGAAATCCCGTTGGGTATTCGACAGTAACCAGCCGGGCTGTGCCGACTATGCCGGGCAGGGTAACCACAACCTGCGCGTGGGCGATGTAGATGGAGATGGCTGTGACGAGATCATTTATGGTTCTTGTGCCATAGACCACGACGGTAAGGGATTGTATTCTACCCGTATGGGGCATGGAGATGCCATACATCTCACTCAATTCTCATTGGATTTAAAAGGACTTCAAGTATGGGACTGTCATGAAAATCGGAAAGATGGTTCTACTTTCCGTGATGCAGCTACCGGCAAGGTGCTGTTTCAAGAGAAAAGTCCGATGGATGTGGGACGCTGCATGGCAGCAGATATAGACCCTCGTCATCCGGGTGTAGAAATGTGGTCGCTGGATTCCAAGGGAATCCGGAATTTCCGCGGAGAAATTATTCGTCCCAGTATCAAGGGCATCTCGGTCAATATGGCTGTGTGGTGGGATGGTGATTTATTGCGTGAATTGCTGGATAAAAATAAAATCAGTAAGTATGATTGGGAAGAGGATGTATGCCGTCCCATCATGGAATTCCAAGATTGCGCTTTCAATAACGGTACCAAATCGAATCCTTGTCTACAGGGAGATATTACGGGCGATTGGCGCGAGGAAGTATTGGTACGTACCGAGGATAGTAAATCGCTGAGGCTGTATGTATCGCCGATACCTACCGATTATCGCTTTCACACCTTCCTGGAAGACCGTGTCTATCGCATCAGTATAGCCACTCAGAATGTGGCATATAATCAGCCTACCCAGCCGGGATTCTATTTTGGTCCTGACTTGCACGAAGGGCTGTTTAGAGGTTACGATTTCACAAATAAAAAATGATATAGTTTATGAATCTGAAAGCATTAAGTATGACGGGTATCCTATTATTGGCTGCAAGTGCCGGGGGATATGCCCAAAAAAAGAAAACTGTGGTAAATGACTCGAATACTCCGCTGCATCTGTTGCAGCCGGATTATAAAGTTCCGTATGGTGTGATAACTACCGAGAATATTAAAGCCGACCTGGATAGAGTGCTTCACTATCTGGAGCAGAGTACGCCTACCCGTGTGGTCAATAAGAAGTCGGGCAAGGTGGTAGAAGATTACGCTTCTATTGATGCCGATTCTCAGTTGGAAAGAGGGGCTTTTCGCTTGGCTAGCTATGAGTGGGGAGTGACGTATTCGGCTATGTTGGCTGCCGCTGAAGCTACGGGCGATGCCTCGTATCTGAATTATGTAAAGGAACGTTTCAATTTTTTGGCAGCAGTGGCTCCTCATTTTCGCAAGGTACTGGAAGCATCCGGTAATATTGACCCTCAGATGAAGCAGATTCTTACACCACATGCTTTGGATGATGCCGGTGCCGTATGTGCAGCCATGGTAAAGATGCAACTAAAAGATTCGTCCATCGATTTGAAACCACTGATTGAGAATTATATGGATTTCATCTTGCATAAAGAATACCGCTTGGCCGATGGAACCTTTGCCCGTACCCGCCCTCAGCACAATACGTTGTGGTTGGATGATATGTTTATGGGTATTCCTCCGATAGCCTGGTACTCACAATTGGCGGGTGACAAGAAGCAGGCTTGTCTGGCTGAATCGGTTCGACAGATATTGCAGTTTGCCGACCGTATGTGGGTGCCCGAGAAAAAACTGTTCCGTCACGGATGGGTAGAAGGTATGCAAGACCATCCGGCTTTTCATTGGGGACGGGCCAACGGCTGGGCGTTGCTCACCATGTGTGAGGTATTGGATGTGCTGCCTGAGAATTATCCGCAGCGCGATGAAATCATGCAACTGTTCCGCGAGCATGTCCGTGGACTGGCTGCCTGTCAAAGCGGGGAAGGATTTTGGCATCAGTTGCTGGATAGGAACGACTCTTATCTGGAAACTTCTGCTACGGCCATTTATGTATACTGTATAGCCCATGCCATCAATAAAGGCTGGCTGGATGCTATGGCCTACGGTCCTGTGGCTCAATTGGGTTGGCACGCCGTTTCTACCCAAATCAATGATGAGGGACAGGTAGAGGGCACTTGTGTAGGCACCGGTATGGCATTCGACCCGGCATTCTATTATTACCGTCCGGTAAATGTCTATGCTGCCCATGGTTATGGACCGGTGATTTGGGCGGGTGCAGAGATGATTCAACTGCTGAAAAAGCAACATCCGAAGATGAACGACAGTGCCGTACAGTTTTATCGTACCGAGCAGAAGACCACTGCGCCTATCTTCCATGTGGAAGACTGAATCCATACCATCGTGTAATTATATACATTATAACAATAATAATAATAGTACCATGAAACGAGAAGCTTTTAAAATGTTCTTGAAGCCAGGCTTCGAGAAAGAGTATGAGAGAAGACATGCCGCTATTTGGCCGGAGTTAAAGAAGATGCTTTCTGAGGGCGGAGTGTACGACTATTCCATCTATTGGGACAGAGATACCAACATTCTGTTTGCCTGTCAGAAGACTAAAGGAGAAGAATCTTCGCAAGATATGGGAACGAATCCCATTGTTCAGAAATGGTGGGATTATATGGCAGATATCATGGAGGTAAATCCCGATAATTCGCCAGTAACCATTCCGTTGCCCGAAGTATTCCACATGGATTAGACTTAATTGTTCCGAGAATATGGCATAAAACTATAAACGGCACTGCCGTTTGTACAAGCGCCGCCGCCGTTTATATAAGCAGCAGTGCCGTTTGTATAAACGACGGTGCCGTTTATAGTTTTATATAAAGGTATTCCGATTCCTATGGCAGTTGCAGCATTTTTTGTATTTGTTTCTCAGAAAGAAAATACAAAGGAAGCATATATATTAATAACAGATGCAGAAATTATGTTTATCCGGTTGCATCGTTCACAGTTCATGGATTCATTATAATTCGTTTTTTTGTTTGTTTTGCTTGTTGGAATAAAAAAAAGTAATTCCTTTGCATATCGGAAAATGATATAGGCTCATCGAAATTCCCTACAGGGGCGTATGGGCTAAAATAAAATTGGATAGTATGAAAGCGGCAATTAAATTAGTGTTGGTCTATTTTTTGTTTCAGTTTCTGGGTGCATTTACCGGTGGCATGCTGACCATGCTTTATAACTACCTTACTTCCGGTAGCTTGGACATCGCCCAAGTGGAGCATTATGAACGCTCGTCCACCTTATTATTGGGCTTTATTTATATGATGATTTACTTTTATATGGCCGGCTATCTGAAGGATTGGAGAGAGCAGTTGGCTCCGCTTTCTGCAGCGACCTTAATCTGGAGTTTTCTGGGCGGTGTGGCCATGGTCTATCTGTCGGATACCGTGGTGTCGCAGATGACTTTCCTGCCCGACCTTATGAAAGAGACTTTTGAATCCTTGCAGTTGGGTTGGTTGGGCATTCTCTGTATCTCAGTGTTAGGCCCTATTCTGGAAGAACTGCTGTTTCGCGGTGCCATCACGAAAGTCTTGCTAGAGAAATATGAATCCACTACGGCTATTCTCTTGTCCGGTTTGATATTCGGTATCTTTCATATCAATCCGGTACAGGTGGTCAGTGCCACGCTGGCCGGTTTCTTTTTTGCCTGGCTGTATTATAAGACCCGTAATCTGCTGCCCTGTATCCTGATTCATATCTTCAATAACAGTCTGTCGGTATACCTCACGAAAACGTATCCGGAGGTGGAAACTACGGCAGAATTGATTGGCACCGCCTGGACTGTGGTGCTTTGTGCCGTATCGGCCGTGGTGCTGGTGCTGGCTGTGAAGCAACTGAACCGGAAGAACTGGTAACCGTATATTGGGGCACTGAATATACTATATATCCTCATTATCCTATGGAAATAATCTATTTGTATCATAGCGGATTTGCTATACTGACCCACGATATAGTGGTTATAATCGATTTCTTTGAAGACTCCGAATCCGTATCCAGCGGTATTGTTCATGATACATTGCTGTCTAAAAATGTTCCCATGTATGTACTTTCCAGTCATTTTCATGCAGACCACTTTAACAGACAGGTACTGGAGTGGAAAAAACAAAAGGACGATATTAAATACATATTTTCGCACGATATTTATAAAAGAAGAAAAATAGAGAAAGAGGCGGCCGTCTGGTTGAAAAAAGGAGAGGTATATGCAGATGATTATATAAAGGTCACCGCTTTCGGCTCTACCGATGTAGGCATTTCATTTATGATAGAAGTAGAGGGGAAAACCCTCTTTCATGCCGGTGATTTGAATAACTGGCATTGGATGGATGAAAGTCCGGAAGAGGAATGGACGAGGGATGAACAGAAATTCCTGAAGGAACTGAATCTCATTCAAGAGAAATTTCATCAGGTAGATGTGGCCCTGTTCCCAATCGACCCGCGTCTGGGGAAAGAATATATGCGCGGAGGGAAACAGTTTATCCATGCCATACAGACATCCACCTTCCTTCCGATGCATTTCTGGAATGATTATGCTGCTGCCAATGTGTTTCAGGAGTATGCCCGGCTGCATGCTGTCAACGCTCCTGAAATCCATCACCGGGGGCAGGTCTTTGCTGATTTATAATAGTTTTTAATCACCATAAGTTTTCTAACAAATAAAAAGAATAGGTATGAAAGTAAAAGGACATTTTGACCATTTCAACATCAATGTTACCAATTTAGAAAAAAGCATCCAGTTCTATGAAGCTGCTTTAGGGCTCAAGGAAGATCATAGAAAAGAAGCGGCCGACGGCTCATTTATCTTAGTTTATCTGACAGACCAGTGTTCCAACTTCCTGCTTGAACTGACTTGGCTAAGAGACCACACAGAAGCCTACGAGTTGGGCGAAAATGAAAGCCATCTGTGTTTCAGAGTGGAAGGTGACTATGATGAAGCCAGAAAGTACCATAAAGAGATGGGGTGTGTATGTTTCGAAAACGAAAGTATGGGTTTGTACTTCATCAATGATCCGGATGACTATTGGATAGAAATACTTCCTGTAAAATAAGGATAGAGATATGGATATGGGCGGCATTCACCGCCCATTTTTTTTAGTTCTTCTATGAGAAAAGCATAGAAATGGTACTGTATAGCCGTTTTAAAATAAAATATTATCGTTTTTCGATAAAAAATAGCTGTTTTCCTTTGCTGATTCAAAAAATAGTATTTCCTTTGCATATCGAAAAACGATAAATACTTATCGAAATTCGTCAAACGGAAGTATAACTTAAAAATTTGAATAGTATGAAAACTTTGGGAATGACTTTGGTATTTGTAGCAAGTAGTTTGGTAAACGTTTTGGCTGGTAATGTAGAAAGCAAGTTTGCTTATAATGTAGAAAAGAACGGCGAACAGGTAACTTTGCAGACGATATATCACGTAGAAGAGGGCAAGTATCTGAAGCAGCACCTGAAATATGAATTCCACTACGATGCAGCGAACCGCCTGACTCAGAAAGAAGCCTGGAAATGGAATGTGGATGCGCAGGCTTATGAACGCTATTACTGTTTGAACTATCACTATGCAGACGATGAAGTGACTATGGAATATGCCTTGTGGAATGAAAAAACTCACGCCTTCGATGCAGCGAAGGAAAAGGCAGTTTATCAGTTGGAGGCCGGCAATGTGAACTATTTTGCCTTTGAGTGGAACCGGCATCTGCAGGACTGGAACCTGATGGTCAGCCACGATACCTGGGCTGCTCAGGAAGTGCAGTTGCTGGCTGAGAAATAATAGGATTCGATCATGAAGTTAAAGTTAATCACCCTCTAAAAAATGGAATTATGAAATTTAAATGGATAGAAAAGAAATACTCGGCAGAAGAAACCACATCTATTATGCGTTGTTTGGGCATTATGGCCGGTTGCGGCATTTTTTCGGCTATTATCCGTAACCTTACTTTGTGTTATCGATTGGGAAAAGATGATACGCCCGATTTTATCTGGCAAATTTTGCCGGAGAATGTTACGTTGCTTTCTCTACTGATTTGTGGAGTTTTAATGATTCTGATGATGCGTAATGTACGCAGGAAGCAGGTGTTTACTCTGCAGAATGCCAATCTGATTGCTGGTATCGGTTTTTCATTGGAAGTCAACGGATTGGTGCTAATGATTCTTCATTACTTGTCTCCAGCTAGCAGTGACGGCAGCCAACAGTATTTGATTTTCATGTTGATAGGAGTTTTCTTCTTGTTTATCAATTGCCTGTTTAAGTTGGGCATCCAGATGCAGGAAGAACAGGATTTAACCGTGTAATAGAATCGTAATACAATGAAGAAAAAGAGTTATGTAACCTGTCTGAATTGGGGCATACTGTTCGGTATCGTATTGGGAGCCGCCATGGGTAAACTGGCTGTGGGAATAGCCATCGGCTATTGTGTGGCCACTGTATATTATTTATCTTCTTCATCTTCAAAAGGAAATGACGATAAACAGGATTAGGATACAGGAAAGAAACGGATTATTGATTTTTAAAATACAAAAAATATGAAAGCAATTAAGATATTGGCCATATTGGCCTTGGTGTTGTTTGTGGTAGCAGAAGTGGGTGATGGTATCCGTGGATTCAGGGATGGTTGGAACGAAGCAGATTTGAAGATGCATGCTCCGTTTACGCTGAAATTGGAAGCCGAAAATGCCCTTGTACTGGATACCTTGAAGAATCAGGTGGATGGAAAGTTGCTGCCTTATGTGATGGATCGTGCCGAAGTAGATGGCTTAAAATATCCTGCCTGGTTTGGATGGGGATGGCTGTTGATAATGCCGTTTACATTGTTATGTTTTTATGGCTTCTATTGTGTGGTACGGGTCATCTTGTCCGTTTCGCGTGGAGAGGTATTTACCCAAGAGAATGTGCGCCGAATGCGATTTTTTGCCTATCCGGTAATGGCTGCCGCTTTCGTATTGGAATTGTATCAATGGATGCTCTATGATTATATGGCTTCGCAAGTCATGCTGGAAGGGTATCGGGTAGCAAGCTATACACTGGAATATCCTTTGTTTTGCTATATCATGCTGGCTCTCTTTACCGAAATTTTTGCAGTGGGCGTGAAGCTGAAAGAAGAACAGGATCTGACGATTTAATTGTTTAACCTAAACGTATTGACTTTATGATAGTAGTGAACCTTGATATCATGATGGCTCGCCGGAAAATGTCTTTGGGCGAGTTGGCCGAAAAGATTGGTATTACCCCTGCCAACCTCTCCATTCTGAAAACCGGAAAGGCGAAAGCTATCCGTTTCTCCACCCTAGAGGAAATCTGCCGAATATTGGATTGCCAGCCGGGGGATATTCTGGAATATCGGGAGGGGGAATGATTTTTCTGTAAATTTCTGTAGTGATTCAGATACATTCGTGTCTAATAGGCAAAGAAACAAGAACAATTTATAGGTAAAAAATAGTAGAATGGAACTGTTGAAAACAAAAAAGTATTGGGTGGCAGCTTGCTCTGTGCTGGTTACTTTGTTCTTCATGCTGGTGTTGGCTAGCGTTATCTATTTTGCATGGATTATGCCGTTATTGGAAACAAAACTTCTGCGCATTTATGGAGTGATGATTTGGTTGTTCTTCTGCCAAGGATTGTATTGGAAATGGATAGTTGCCTGCACCAGTTGGTGGAAAGTGCTGACCAGACATGGATAGAAATAAAACAAGTGCTTCGGTAATTTTACTTGCCGAAGTATTTTTTTTATTTTTTCTGTAGTAATTCAGATGTATCGTGCGTCTAATAGGTAAAGAAACGAATTAAAATGCAAAACAATGGAAAAGAAAGGAGAGAAAGAAGCCGCCTTCATACAGCTGCTGCATGACTACCGGACAACCATCTACACGGTATGTTTCATGTTCTCTAAAGATAAGGAGGAAGTAGAGGATATGTATCAGGAGGTGTCGATTAACCTCTGGAAGGGATTCGGTAACTTCGAACACCGGAGTGAACTGAAAACCTGGATTTACAAGGTGAGTCTGAATACCTGCATTTCGTTCGACCGCAAGAAAAGACAGCGGAACACGGTTCCTCTGACTATCGACATCGACCTGTATGAAGAGAAGGACCAGGAATCCAAACAAATCAAGATGCTTTATAACCGCATCAACAAACTGGAACCGTTCGACAGAGCCATCATCCTGCTCTGGTTGGAGAATCTGCCTTACGATGAGATTGGTGCCATCGTAGGAATCTCTACCAAGAACGTATCCGTAAAACTTTCCCGCATCCGGGAGCAACTTAAAAATATGCACGAATAATTAAAAAGAATCATTATGGAAAAGAATACAATGGATCACATGGAAGAATTGAAACAGCAGTTTGCTATCCTTACCGATAAACTGGAATCTCAGGAAATCAACAACGAACGACTGCTACGTACGGTCATGAAAACCAAGATGAAGAGCATCAACAAATACTATTATTGGGCATTGTTCTTGGGCTTGCCGGTGATTGTTTTTTGTTTTCAGTCTTTTTATAACGAAGGACAGGTATCTTTACTCTTCTATGTATCTACCGTGTTGATTGCTGCTTTGGATATTATAGTGGAAATGGTTATCAATAAGACGGGCAATAATCAGTGGCAGGAAGCTGATTTGCTGACAGCCCGTCAAACTTTGGTACAGATGAAACAAAGACGTAAAAAGGTAGAAATAATTTCTATTCCGTTGGTTATGATATGGCTGTCATTTCTTGCCCTTGAATTATTTAGAAACAGCACAAGTGGCTTGATGCTTTCTACGTTGGCTGTGATTGGGGGACTAATCGGTTGGGGAATGGGTTTGTTGGCATACCGGGATATGCAACGTACCAACGATGAACTGATTCAGGAAATCGATCAGTTGAAGAAAGACTTGTCCGATAAATAAAGAAATCATTAAAGAAAATACAATATGAAAAGAATTTCAACGATGGTGATGCTTTTATGCATCGTAGTTCTGAGCGCCAATGCCCAGCTGTTATGGAAAGTTTCCGGTAAGAATCTGCCTAAGGCATCTTATGTATTAGGAACGCATCATTTGGCACCTCTGTCCGTATTGGATAGTATTGCAGGGTTTAAGCAAGCGATGACCGAAGTAGAGCAAGTATATGGGGAAATTGTTATGGCGGAAATGCAAACTCCGGCTGCCATGCAACAGATGCAGCAGGCCATCCTCTTGCCGGGCGATACCACCTTGCACACGCTATATACCCCTGCACAATACGACTCTTTGGCCGTAAAGGTGAAAGAACTCATGGGTGCAGACTTGAAGATGATGGATAAGATGAAACCCGCTTTTCTCACTACCCAACTGGGTGTGATAATAGCCATGAGAGCAGTCCCCGGATTTAATCCTCAGCAACAGCTGGACGGATGGTGTCAGGCGGAAGCTCAAAAGCAAGGAAAGAAGGTGGCTGGTTTAGAAACGGTGAATTTTCAGATGAGTGTTTTGTTTGGTGCCCAAAGCCTGCAACGCCAGGCTGCCCAGTTGCTTGCCGGCATGAATCATTTGGCCGATATGGAACAACAAGCCCGCAACATGACAACCGCTTACATGACGCAGGATTTGAAACAATTAGAACAGGCCATGAACCAAAAATTCGGTACAGCCGTGGATGCACTTCCGGAAGAAGAGGATGCTTTGATCTATCACCGCAATACAAAATGGGTAGAGAGTATGCCTGCCATCATGCATGGCCAACCAACGCTTTTTGCTGTAGGTTGCGGTCATCTGGTTGGTGAAAGAGGAATCTTGAACCTGCTGAAACAGCAAGGTTATACAGTGGAACCGGTGAAATAAATTCTCTCTATAAAGAAAGTGGCGGCACCCTGTTAGTGTAAGGATGTCGCCACTTCTATGATTTAGCCAACCGGTTTAGTTGCCAGCCTTGGCCTTGAACGCCAGGGCATACATACGCATCTGTTTCACCATGGAGAGCAGACCGTTGCTGCGGGTGGGCGACAGATGTTCTTTCAGTCCGATAGCATCGATGAAATAGAGTTCGGAATCAAGGATTTCATCGGGGGTATGTCCGGACACTACCTTAATCAGCAGGGCGATGATACCTTTCACAATCAAGGCATCGCTTTCGGCCTGGAAGAGGATAGTGCCGTCTTCTTGCAGGTCAGCCTGTAGCCATACACGGCTCTGGCATCCTTCTATCAGGTTCTGGTCGGTTTTGTATTGTTCGTCCAAGGGGGCTTGTTCGTTACCCAGGTCTATCAGCAGTTGGTAACGGTCCATCCAGTCGTCGAAGTCGCTGAATTCAGCGATGACTTCGTCTTGCATGTCATTAATGCTCATCATCTTTATTCTGTTTTTAGAGTTATTTTTCATTGTAGATAACCTGCATTACGGTTTGTCCTACCGCTTTCAGCGTGTTGCGGTCGATAGCATCCATATCATCTTTTACAGTGTGCCAGTGTTCGAAGAAGCTGGCTGTTTCGCTGTAGGGAATGATGTCGATGGTCGGGATGCGGGCTATGCGGTTCACAAACAGGTGGTCGTCGGTGCAGGCACCACCGTTGGTCTTTTCAAAATATCCGCGGAAGCCAGCGCGGTCGGCAGCCTTCCACACTTTACGGTTGATATTTTTGGCAAATTCTTCGGAGAAGTATTCATAGCGAAACAACGCATCCTTGCCGCCTACCATATCGAGCAGGATGCCGAAGCGTGCATTATAGTTGGCCACGTGCGGATTACGGCTCCAATACTGAGAGCCCAGGCACCAGAATTCTTCTTGGTGTTTCCCCTTGTAGCTGGTGTGTGCGCCATAGTCTTCTGCATCAAAGAAGATGAGGTCGATGCCCAGGGCAGGTGATTGCTGTTGCAGTTGTCGGGCTATTTCCAACAATACACCTACGCCGCTGGCTCCGTCGTTGGCACCGAGTACCGGACTTTGATGATTTTGGGGGTTGGGGTCGCTGTCGGCCCAGGGGCGGCAATCCCAGTGGGCAAAAAGGGCGATGCGTTTCTTGCTTTCAGGCTTGTAAGCACCGATAATATTGCGCGATTTCAACAGAGTGCCGTCATAGGCGGTGAGGTCGGCGTATTGGTTATAGACCTTGGCACCAAACTGCTCCAGCTTTTGGGCCAAATAGTCGCCGCAGGCCCGGTGGGCTGCCGTATTGGGTACACGCGGACCGAAATCTACCTGCGCTTTTACGTAGTGCCAGGCACTGTCGGCGTTAAAAGAAGGTGCCGATACGGTCGGCGTTTCCGTTTCACTGTGTTCCGCATTCTTTTTCTGGCTGCTACAGGCCGTCAGGGCCATGAAGAGAGTAGCCAAAACAACGAGGGATGTATAGCTATGCTTCATATTATTTAAAGATTAGTTTCAGGTTGTATAAAACTTAGTTTTGTTTCTTTCTTGTCTACTTCCAGACATACTTGAGCACCGTTGATAAGCGGTACGTTCAGTGTGACGTGTCCCACCGGGAAGTTGAAGCAGACCGGGTAATCATATTCTTTCACCAAATCGGCCAGGGCTCCGTATACATCTTTCCCCAGGGCATAGTTTTCTTCGTATTCTGTAAACTGCCCGATAATCAGTCCGGATAGCTTCTCCAGCACTCCTCCTAATTTCAGGTTGTACATCATCCGTTCGATGGCATGGGGACGTTCGCCCACGTCTTCTATAAACAGAATACTGCCTTCCGGCGGAATGTCGTATGGTGTGCCACGTAATCCATAGAATACGGCCAGGTTTCCTCCGCGCAAGGTGCCTTGTGCAGTACCCGGCCGGTTAAGTTTGTGGGCGGCACAGGTATAGCTGAAAGCAATGTCGGGTGAGGATACGTCATCTTTGGGGTATGGAGTGAAGTGACCGAATAAGATGTCCTTCAGCATCAGGGTGCAGAAGTCGTCTTCCGGTTCCACGGTAAGGTGGCGGGCCATAGGGGCATGGATAGAGGCAAATCCGTTTTTCTGCAGCAAGTTGTGCAGCACGGTAATGTCGCTGAATCCGATGAGCCATTTAGGGTGTTGGCGGAAGCCTGTCAGGTCGAGTTTGTCAATCAGATGAACAGCCCCATAGCCTCCGCGACTGCATAAGATGGCTTTGGCTTTCTCATTGTCCAATGCCCGTTGCAGGTCTTTCAGCCGTTGGCGCACAGTGCCGGCATATTTCCCGTCTGCTCCGTCGGCATAAGCCGTAACGATTACATCCAGTCCCCAGGAAGCCAATCGCTCTTGGGCACCTTTCAAGAAGGATTTATCTATCTTTCCGGAAGGAGAGAGAATCACTACACGGTCGCCCTCTTGAAGAAAGGGTGGGAAAATCAGGCTGTTACTCATACAAAGTTCATTTTTCTGCAAAAGTACATAATTCGAAACAGATTCTAGAAGGCTTTAACTTCTTCTAACGACTGACTCGGTTGAATAGGAATTTTCGTCTTGTCAGATTGATAGAAAATGCAGGAAAAAAAACAGGAAAATATGGTTGTATATTCGGCATTTTTTTTAGATATTTGCTAAAAATCTAACGTTATGGAACCAATTCGGAATTTTGATCAGTTGACTGCTCATCTGAAATCCCTGCGCCAGCGGAAAAAGATTGCAGTGGTTTGTGCCAAAGACCCCAATACAGAGTATGCCATTGCACGTGCCTTGGAAGAGGGCATAGCGGAATTTCTGATGATAGGCAACTCTGCAGATCTGGAAAAATATCCCACATTGAAACAATATCCTCAGTATGTTCACAAACTGCATATTGAAGACCCGGATGAGGCTGCCCGCGAGGCGGTGCGCATAGTGCGTGAAGGCGGAGCCGATATTCTTATGAAAGGTATTATCAATACAGATAATCTGCTGCGGGCTATATTGGATAAGGAAAACGGACTTCTGCCTAAAGGAAAGGTGCTTACCCATCTGGCTGTCATGCAAATCCCTACCTACGATAAACTGCTGTTCTTCTCGGATGCGGCTGTGATTCCTCGCCCCACGTTGCAACAGCGTATCGAGATGATTCAGTATGCCATTACTGCCTGCCATCATTTCGGTATAGAACAGCCGCGCATTTCATTGATTCACTGCACAGAGAAAGTCAGTCCGAAATTTCCGCATTCTTTAGATTACGTCAATATCGTGGAACTGGCTGAGGCTGGCGAGTTTGGCAATGTCATTATAGACGGTCCGCTAGATGTGAAGACTTCTTGTGAAAAGACCAGCGGCGATATAAAGGGTATAGTATCGCCTATCAATGGAGAGGCGGATGTATTGATATTCCCCAATATTGAGTCGGGCAATGCGTTCTATAAAGCCGTATCTCTGTTCTCTCATGCCGATATGGCCGGTCTGCTGCAAGGACCGATATGTCCGGTGGTATTGCCTTCGCGCAGTGATTCCGGATTATCCAAGTATTACAGCATCGCCATGGCTTGCTTAACCAGCGGTTCCTACTTGAAGTGATATATAGGGGCTTGTTGAACCTTTAAATCAACCGTATATGAAAATATTAGCCATCAATCCCGGTTCTACTTCTACGAAAATAGCCGTTTATGAGGATACGATGCCTCAGTTAGTTTATAGTATTCGGCATTCTGTAGAAGAATTAGCACAGTTTCCGCATGTAATCGACCAGTTTGAATTTCGTAAACAACTGGTACTGGAAGCTCTTGCAAGGCATGATATACCTTTTGAGTTTGATGCGATTATAGGGCGGGGAGGTTTGTTGAAACCCATTCCCGGTGGGGTGTACGAGGTGAATGATGCCATGCTGAACGATTGCAGGCATGCCATGCGTAGCCACGCCTGTAATTTGGGTTGCCTGATAGCTCATGAATTGGCTGTGATGCTGCCTGGCTGTCGTTCTTTTATAGCCGATCCGGGAGTAGTGGATGAACTGGATGAAATCGCTCGTATTACAGGGTCTCCGATGATGCCTCGTGTGGTTATCTGGCATGCGCTCAATCAGCGTGCCATTGCCCGTCGGTATGCAGCTGAATGTAGTGCAAATAATCCGGCTCATCCGGTGAAATATGAAGACCTGAATCTGATAGTCTGTCATTTGGGAGGCGGAGTGTCGGTTGGCGTACATCGTAAAGGGCGTGCAGTAGATGTGCCTAATGCGTTGGATGGCTCAGGCCCTTTCTCGCCCGAGCGTGCAGGAACTTTGCCGGCAGGGCAGTTGATCGATATCTGTCATTCGGGGCAATATACTACGGCAGAATTGAAGAAGCGTATATCAGGCAAAGCAGGATTGGCGGCTCATCTGGGTACTACCGATATTCCGGCTATTGAAAAACGGATAGCCGAAGGAGATACCCATGCCGAACTGGTGCTGAATGCCATGATTTATCAGATAGCTAAGGAAATCGGGGGGGCGGCTGTGGTACTTTTTGGTCAGGTGGATGCTATTCTGCTGACAGGGGGAATGGCACATTCTCACTACATCGCCTCGCGCTTAAGTGAGCGGGTGTCTTTTTTGGCTCCTGTGCATATTTATCCTGGCGAAGATGAACTGGAAGCTTTGGCGCTGAATGCTTTAGGTGCTTTGCGTGGTGATTTGCCGGTTCGGGAGTACCGCTAGTGAAGCAAGTGTGCTAAAATGGACATTTTTGTATTTTTTTTGCACAAAAATGGTCAGGAAACAGATATTTCCTTTATCTTTGTCGCTGTGTTAAGTTAATAAATTGATTAAGGTCGATTTTTGACTCTTTTAATCGGGAAGTATGGGGGTACTTCCCGATTTTTTTGTTGATACAAACAATAAAGGTGTGCCGATATTGATTTCGACACACCTTTATTCATAATTGACGCAATGATGGTGCTGTTAGAGTACAGCTATCGTTTTTTTTACTTTTCGCGTTTTTCTTTTCTTTCCGGACGTTCTCTTCTTTCCGGGCGTTCTATATATCCTTCCGGTTTAGGAAGCAGCACCTTGTGAGAAAGTTTGAACTTACCGGTTTTCGGATCGATATCCAGCAGTTTAACTTCGATTTCATCTCCTTCTTTCAGTCCGGCTTCTTCTACTGTTTCCAGACGTTTCCAGTCGATTTCAGAGATGTGGAGCAAACCGTCTTTGCCCGGTAAGAATTCTACGAATGCACCATAAGGCATGATAGAGCGAATCTTACCAGTGTAAACCTCGCCAATTTCGGGCACAGCTACGATGGCTTTAATCAGACGGATAGCCTCGTCGATGCATTGCTTGTTGGTACCGGCAATTTCGATACGGCCTACATTGTCTATTTCTTCAATGGTAATGGTAGCACCGGTTTCTTCCTGCATACCTTGGATGATCTTGCCGCCAGGGCCGATTACAGCACCGATGAATTCCTTAGGAATGGTCATGGTCTCGATGCGTGGAGCATGCGGTTTCAAGTCTTCACGAGGTTCAGCGATACAGTCAGTCAGTTTGCCGAGGATATATTCGCGACCTTCTTTAGCCTGCAACAAGGCTTTTTCCAGAATGTCGTACGACAAACCGTCTACCTTGATGTCCATCTGTGTGGCTGTGATACCGTTCTTCGTACCAGTCACCTTGAAGTCCATATCTCCTAAGTGGTCTTCATCACCAAGGATATCAGACAATACGGCATACTTGTCTTCGCCAGCATTCTTGATAAGTCCCATTGCAATACCAGATACCGGATTCTTGATTTTTACACCGGCATCCATCAGTGCCAAAGTACCGGCACATACAGTAGCCATTGAAGAAGAACCGTTTGATTCAAGAATGTCTGAAACTACGCGTACCACGTACGGGTAATCTGCCGGAATCTGACCTTTCAATGCACGCCAAGCCAAGTGTCCGTGACCGATTTCACGGCGTCCTACACCACGCTGTGCTTTAGCTTCGCCTGTAGAGAATGGGGGGAAGTTATAGTGCAATAAGAAACGTTCTTTACCGTGAGTCAATACATCGTCTACGATTTTTTCATCAAGTTTTGTACCTAATGTAACGGTAGAGAGTGATTGGGTTTCACCACGGGTAAAGATAGCAGAGCCGTGAGGGCCGGGCAGATAACCGGTTTCGCACCAGATGGGGCGGATTTCAGTAGTCTTACGACCGTCTAAGCGCTTGCCTTCATCCAAGATACAACGGCGCATAGCCTCTTTTTCTACGTCGTGATAGTAGCGGTCGATCAGCGGAGCCTTTTCTTCCAATTCTTCTTCTGAGAACTGAGCCTTGAATTCGTCACAAATAGCATCGAATGCATCCTGGCGAGCATGCTTGTCGCGGTTACCCTCGCTGGCAATAGCGTATGCTTTGGCATAGCAAGCATCGTGAACAGCCTGACGCAATTCTTCGTCGTTCACTTCGTGGCAATATTCGCGTTTTACAGTAGAACCTACCAGCTCGGCCAATTCCATTTGTGCTTTACATTGCGGCTTGATAGCCTCATGAGCAGCTTTGAGGGCAGCCAATAAGTCTTGTTCAGACACTTCGTCCATTTCGCCTTCTACCATCATGATGTTCTCGTAGGTAGCACCTACCATCAAATCCATGTCGGCTTGTTCTAATTGTTCGAACGTGGGGTTGATGACAAATTCACCGTTGATACGGGCTACACGAACTTCAGAGATAGGTCCGTTGAACGGAATATCAGAAACTGCTAAAGCGGCAGAAGCTGCCAATCCAGCCAATGCATCGGGCATGTCTACACCATCGGCAGAGAAAAGGATGATGTTTACATATACTTCAGCATGAAAATTGTCAGGGAATAAGGGGCGGAGAGCACGGTCTACGAGGCGGCAAGTTAGGATTTCGTAATCAGAAGCGCGGCCTTCGCGTTTAGTGAAACCTCCGGGGAAACGTCCGAAAGCGGAGAATTTTTCTTTGTACTCTACCTGAAGCGGCATAAAATCTGTTCCGGGAACTGCGTCCTTGGCGGCACAAACAGTAGCCAAAAGCATGGTGTTACCCATGCGAAGCATTACAGAACCATCTGCCTGTTTTGCCAGCTTTCCCGTTTCGAGCGTGATGGTTCTTCCATCAGGAAGCTCGATTGTCTTAACAATAGGGTTAATCATAAAAATATTTTGTTTTCTTTCAAAAATTCGTGCAAAGATACATATTAATTTTATAAATAGGTGAAAATGAGTGGAAAACTTTGTCGAGAATAGTCTTTTTTGCTTTTTAGCGAGTAAGAAATGAGAAAAATGCTTTGACTCAATTTGAAAAGACGTATATTTGCAGACTCATTCGAAAAAAGGAAAACAGAATAGCAATATGAAGAAAATCTTTATGATAGCGCTTGGGGTAGCAGTCTTGAGTGCATGTGATTCGGAACCGAAGTTCAAGGTAGAGGGGCAGATTACAGATGCTGCAGATAAAATGCTCTACCTGGAAGCATCAGCGCTGGGGGGAATTTTGCCGTTGGACTCAGTAAAGTTGAAAGGTAATGGCTCGTTTTCTTTTAAGCAGACTTGTCCGGAATCACCGGAATTCTATCGTTTGCGTGTAGAAGATAAGATTATTAATTTCTCTGTAGATTCTACAGAAACAATTCGTTTCACAGCTCCCTTTGCAGAAATGTCTACCGATTATGTGGTAGAAGGGTCAGATAATAGTTCTAAAATCAAGGAGCTTACCTTGAAGCAAATGGCTCTTCAAAACAAAGTGGATGCTTTGGCGAAAGCCATGCAGTCGCGTCAGATAGGAGTAGATGTGTTTGAAGATAGCTTGGCGCTGTTAATGAAAAATTACAAGGATGATGTAAAAGTGAATTATATATTCTCGGCTCCCAATGCAGCATCGGCTTATTTTGCCTTGTTTCAGAAGTTGAATGACTATTTGATTTTCGATCCTTTAAATAATAAGGATGACGTCAAGTGTTTTGCTGCAGTGGCAACCAGCTTGAATAATTTCTATCCGCATGCCGTGCGTTCTAAAAATCTGTATAATATAGTTATAAAGGGAATGAAGAATACGCGTGCACCAAAAGAAAAAGTCTTGGAAATTCCTCAAGAAGTGATTACTGAAACAGGAGTGATAGATATTGCATTGCGTGATATGAAGGGTAATGTGAGAAAACTGACTGATCTGAAAGGAAAGGCTGTGATTCTGGATTTTACGATTTATCAGAGTGCAGTATCGGCTACGCATAATTATCTATTGCGCGATCTTTATGATAAGTATGCTGCACAGGGGTTGGAAATCTATCAGGTGTCACTGGATGCGGATGAACATTATTGGAAGACTACTGCAGATAACCTGCCCTGGATTTGTGTGCGCGATGCTAGTGGCATTTATTCATCTTTGGCTACGACTTATAATGTAACTTCAGTGCCTACTCTCTTCTTAGTAAATAAGAATAATGAATTGAGTGCCCGCGGTGAGATGGTTAAGGATTTGGAAGCAGCGGTAAAAGCTATGCTTTAAACTCGGATGCGTTTAGATACGCCAAATCTCAAATTATGTTACAAAACAGACTTTAGGGCTTGACGGGCATTGATTAAAAGCCTATCTTTGCCGAAGAAATGATAAAAGGAGGGTTCCAGCATGCTGACCATGTTGGAATTCTTTTTTGTTATATAGTACCGATATAAAAAACAATATAAAAATTAAGGAGGAAATAAAATGGCTTATATGTCAGAAGAAGGCTACAATAAACTGTTGGCCGATTTGAAACATTTGGAGGCGGTAGAACGTCCCAAGATAGTTGCGGCTATTGCCGAAGCTAGAGATAAAGGTGATTTGTCTGAGAATGCAGAATATGATGCCGCCAAGGAGGCTCAAGGATTGCTGGAGGGTAAAATTGCCCAACTTAAAATGGTTATTGCCGATGCAAAGATTATCGATGAGTCAAAACTGAAGACCGATAGCGTGCAAATCCTGAATAAGGTGGAACTGAAGAATGTAAAGAATGGCATGAAGATGACTTATACTATCGTATCTGAAAGTGAAGCGAATCTGAAAGAAGGAAAGATTTCTGTTAACACTCCGATTGCTCAAGGCTTATTGGGCAAGAAGGTGGGTGATGTAGCTGACATCAAAGTGCCTCAAGGCATGATTAAATTAGAAGTATTGAATATATCATTTTAAATAAATCAGAAGGCAGGTCTGCTTATTGCAGGCTTGCCTTATTTTATCTATATCGTTATGGCAACTATATTTAGTAGAATTATAGCTGGAGAGATTCCTTGCTATAAGGTGGCTGAGAATGAGAAATTTTTTGCTTTTTTGGATATTAATCCCTTGGTGAAAGGACATACATTGGTGGTGCCCAAGCAGGAAGTGGATTATATCTTTGACATTTCTGATGAAGATTTAGCGGCTATGCATGTTTTTGCCAAACAGGTAGCTTTGGCCATTGGCAAGGCATTTCCTTGTCGTAAGGTAGGACAGGCTGTATTGGGTTTGGAAGTGCCTCATGCGCATATTCATCTGATACCTATGCAGAATGAAAAAGATATGTTGTTTTCTAATCCGAAACTGCAACTTTCTGCTGAAGAATTTGAAGCGGTGGCAGCGGCTATTCGTGCTGAGCTTTAAATGTGTTTGCAATCCTCCTTTTTAAATAAATGAAAGCGGGAACAGAATCGATGTGAATCTGTTCCCGCTTTCATTTTATTGATAGGAATGGGATTATGCTTTTTATATGTAGTTGTCACCTAGTTTGATTTGGGTGTCGTTTACATATTTGCGGATGGTGCTTTCATCATCTTTCTTGCAGATAAGCAATACGTTGTCTGATTCAGCTATCAGATACCCTTCCAGGCCATCGATGACAGCCAACTTATCATTAGGCAGTGCTACGATGTTATTGCTACAGTCGTAAAGCAGTGAACGACATTTTAAGGTCACATTCCCGCCTCGATCCTTGGGCGATAAGTCATATAAAGAACTCCAGGTTCCTAAATCCGACCAGCCAAAATCTCCTAGAGATACATATACATTATCGGCTTTTTCCATGACTCCGAAGTCGATGGAAACATTCGGACAAGCCGGGAAATTCTCATTAATGAAAGCTTTTTCATCCTCGGTTCCATACACTCCTGTTTCGGGCTGTAGTTTGGCTTTCAATTCAGGAAGCAATTGTTCAATAGAGTGCGTAATACTGTTTACATTCCACATAAACAATCCTGAATTCCAATAGAATTCTCCGCTTTCTACAAAAACCTTGGCCAACTCCAATTCTGGTTTTTCTGTGAAGGTTTTTACTTTGTAGAAATTTTCCCCTTGTGGTTCATCGATTTGTATGTATCCGTAAGCTGTTTCGGGTCTGTTGGGTTTGATGCCCAATGTAAGTAGTTTGTCTGATGTTGCAACAAAAGACAATCCCTTATTGATAGCTGTTAAAAATTCATCTTCTTTTAAGATGAGATGATCAGAGGGAGCTACTACAATATTGGCTTGAGGGTTTAGTGCTTGTATGTGATAGGAAGCCCAAGCTATGCATGGTGCTGTGTTGCGTCGTGTAGGTTCCAAAAGAATCTGACGGTCTTCCAGTTCCGGGAGTTGTTCTTTTATTAAGTCTGCATAAAGGTCGTTGGTTACAATCAGAATATTTTCGCTCGGTATGATTCTTTTAAACCGATCGTAAGTCTGTTGCAAGAGTGAGCGTCCGGTTCCAAAGAAATCCAGAAACTGCTTGGGGAGATTCTTTCTGCTGAAGGGCCAAAACCGGCTGCCTATACCTCCACCCATGATTACGCAGTAATTATTAGTATTATAAGTCATAAATATTCATCTGTTTAAGTTTCTGCTAAAGTACAAACTATTTCATTAAGAACTCCTATGTTTCTCCAAATTATTAATTTTTTCCACTTTTTTTTTGAAAACGCTTGCAGATTCAAAAAAAAGCTGTACCTTTGCATCGCAATTGAGAAACAAACGATGTTTCAAAGAGATGCCCAGATGGCGGAATCGGTAGACGCGCTGGTCTCAAACACCAGTGGATTCACTTCCATCCCGGTTCGACCCCGGGTCTGGGTACGAAGATAAAAGCTAAGTAATTGAGAAATCAATCGCTTAGCTTTTTATTTTTATCGGAGTTTTCCCCACATTTTCTCCACACGTGCAAAAAATATAGCAGTAAGTCATTATTTCTTTTGGTTGAACGTAGTAAATAAGTTACCTTTACATACGATAAGCTGCACCTCAGCATAAATGCAAGTAAACTTGCTTTCTGCTTTCGGTTTGCATTATCTTTGAAAAGAAATAAAGCCTATTAAATAAAAGTAATGGAACAAGGTGTTTGGCAAGAAATAGAACTGTTGTACCAGAAGTTTCAAAAACTTGGTATCAGTGAAGCGGTGGACTATGATAAGTACTACCTTTATTCTCTCATTACCCATTCCACAGCCATAGAAGGCTCCACGTTGACCGAGCTTGATACGCAGCTTCTCTTTGACGAGGGAGTAACAGCGAAAGGGAAACCGCTTGTGCATCATCTGATGAATGAAGATTTGAAGCAAGCGTATGAACTTGCCAAAACTGAATCAGACAGCCTTGTACCTATAACTCCTACTTTTCTGAAAAGGTTGAATGCAATGCTGATGCGTACTACTGGCAGCGTTCACAGTGTGATGGGTGGCTCTTTTGATTCTTCTAAAGGAGAGTTCCGTCTATGTGGTGTTACGGCTGGTGTTGGCGGACATTCTTATATGAACTATTTGAAAGTTCCTGCTAAGGTGGATGAACTTTGTGCGATTCTTCAAGAGAAGCAAAAGACTGTGGGAACATTTCGGGAACAATATGAATTAAGCTTTAATGCCCACCTTAATTTAGTAACCATACATCCATGGGTGGATGGCAACGGTAGAACGGCTCGGTTGCTGATGAACTACATCCAATTTTGCTATCACCTTTTTCCCTCCAAGATATTTAAAGAGGATAGGGAAGAATATATCCTTTCCCTGCGTCAGTGTCAGGATGAAGAAACTAATCAGCCGTTTTTAGACTTTATGGTGTAGTTACTAACTGAAAATTGCGCCATATTTTAATTGAAAATTGCGCCATTCA
>CALADS010000045.1 GCA_937890825.1 uncultured Bacteroides sp.
AATTGGTACACATTTATTTGTTCATAATGTGTCTACCTATGGCAGTATAAGACACTTTGTTATAATTGTGCTCCGTCCAGCAGTTGCAGATATAGGGTGATGGCTTCTTCTATTTCGCGCACAAAAATGAATTCATCGGCCGTGTGCGAACGGCTGCTCTTTCCAGGACCCATTTTCATCGATGGGAATGGCATCAAGGCCTGGTCGGAAAGGGTAGGTGAGCCGAAGGGAGTACGTCCCAATGCCACGGCACGTTTCACCACAGGATGCTGAGGTGATATATGAGAGGAACTCAGGCGGAAAGAGCGGGCTTCTGCCCGGCAGTGCAAGTGCTGCTGTATTTCGTTGTATAATTCCTGATTGGTGTAACACTCATTGCTGCGAATATCTACGGTAAACGTGCAGCGGTCGGGTATCACATTGTGTTGTGAGCCTGCATTGATTATGGTGACGTTCATCTTTACAGGGCCCAATAATGCCGATTCTTTGGCAAATCGGTAATCGCGGAACCAGGCAATATCTTCCAATACCTTATAGATAGCATTATCCCCCTCGTTGCGGGCAGCATGTCCGGCTCGTCCGGTAGCTGTTACGTCCAGCACCATCAGTCCTTTTTCAGCGATAGCCGGTTGCATTTCGGTAGGTTCGCCCACAATGGCAAATTGAATAGGGGGCAGTTCGGGCAACACGCATTCTATACCGTTCTTTCCGGATATCTCTTCTTCGCACGAAGCCAGAAAAATCAGGTTGTAGCTTTGTTGAGTCTGGCAGAGTTGTAGAAACACTTGCAATAGGCTCACTACACTGGCACCGGCATCGTTGCTGCCCAAACCATACAGTTTGCCGTTGGACTCCAGGGTGGGTACAAAAGGCTTTTTCCGCCAGCCATTCACGGGTTTCACGGTATCGATGTGCGAGTTGAGCAGCAGAGTAGGTTTCTTCAAGTCGAATCCAGGGCTTAGACACCACACGTTGTTTCCCTTTCGTCCGGTGTTCATACCCTGCAGTTCGATAGCTTGTTGCAGGCAGTCGGCAGCCTTTTCTTCTTCCCGGCTGATGGAGGGAATGGCTATCAGGTCTTGAAGTAAGCTCACGGCTTCGTGGGTCAGTGTTGGAATATCGTAGTTCATGTGAAAAAAATATTAGATATGTTTTATCTCACAAAAGTAGGCATTTTTTTCGAATTATCCTTTCTGATTGATGGCGGTTTTATATTCAGTGGGAGTCATGCCCGTTTTGGTTTTGAATATCCGCTGGAAATTCCGTAGGTTATTGAAGCCCGATTCATCGGCAATGGCCTTGATGGTGTAGTTGGGCTGGTCCTTCAGCAAGGCGATGGCGTGTTTGATTCGCAGTTCGGTGAGGTACTGCGGAAGCGACATCTGCAAATGGTGTTGCATCAGTCTGGCAAAATGGTTCTTGTCCATGTTGAGCTGATCCAGGATTTCCTGGCGGTTCAGGTCCGGCTTCAGATACAATTTTTCATCTTTGATGATTCTCTCGATGCGCTTGAAGGTCCGGTATTCGTCTCTTTCATCCTCTTCGTATTTTTCCTCTTCTTCCTCTTCTTCATGTTCTCGGGAAGGGGTATGTTCTGAAATCTGTTTTTCCAGGTGCTCTATTTTCTCTTCACAGGCCAGTACGGTATTGATGCTGTTGGCCATCAGTTTGTTTTTCCGTTGGGTGATGCGGAGATGATGCCAGGTGGTCCACAGCAGGACAAAGGTCAGGATGAAGGCACCGGTCATCCAGTTGCGCAGGAGCAAGGCTTTCTGTGCCTGCTCTTGCTGCTGTTTGATTTCCAGTTCTTTTTCCCGGAGCTGATACAAGGTGGCCAGTTCGGCTATTTCCTCTTTCTTGTTTTGCTGGTACAGGCTGTCGTTGATGGCGGTGAGGCGCAGCTGGCAGTGGTAGGCCGCTTCGTATTGCCGGTTGCCCTGGTAGGCTTTTGCCAGGGTGGCCAACTGTGCGGCATAGTTCTGGTTGATGGTATCTGCCGGAGGAGTCAGCCGGGTAAGGTACTCGATGATTAGGTCAAACTGTCCGGTTTCGAGCCAATAGGGGAGGATGGCTTCCTTTCCCTGCGGCTTTTGACTGGCTTGGGTCTGATTGAACTTCCGGTAGCTGGCAGCCGATTCCGCTTTCCGGTTCATCTTATAAAATATGGTGGCCTGCTTGCTGTAGAGGTACGCATATTGCTGGTCGATATATCCCAAGGGGATTCGGGGAAAGGTCTGCAGCTGTGCAATGAGTTTCTCGCGTTTATGACACAGCTGAAGTGCTTCTTCGTAGCGCTGTTCCTGTAAGAGGAGGTTGCTCAGCTCTCCGTAAAAGAAAGACAGGTAGGGCTTGAGCTTGGGGGGAGGTGCCTGTTCGGCCAGTCTGATGGCCAGCTGGAAATTACGAAAAGCTTCGTTCCGGTTGTTGAGTTGGAAATAAATCTGTCCGGCGGTAAACAGGTAGTTGGCTTCGGCGGTGGTATTCTGGATGCTGCGGGCATACGCAATGCCTTGCTGGAGTATCTGCAGGCATTGTTTATATTCAGAGAGCTGCTGGTGCGCCTCCAGATTATGCGAAATGGCCTGCAGGTAATATCTAGGATGCCGCAACAGCGAATCGTCTGCCAGGGCTTTTTGGGCATAATTGATGGTCTGGTGATATTTGTTCAGTCCGGAGTATATCATAGCGCGTTGGGCATCAGCCACACAGGGCGGTATCTGCTGACTTTCTTCCATAGAGTCCAGCAACTGGAGGGCACTGTCTGGATAATTCAGATGAATTTTCAACACATGCTTCAGCGTATGGATGGAATCTGTTGAAACGGAGGGGGTGTTTGCTTGAATTGTAGTTGTTAACCCCCAAAAGAGTATAAAAATAATATGCCTCATTGTCTTGTTGTATAATTGTTTTAAGGTCTAAAGGTACAAGAAGTTTTTTTTATTTTTATCGTGGCAAATTACAACAGGGAATTGTCGTCATTTGCCTTGTATTTTTTGTTGTAGATAACCTGTTCGGAGTTGGCATTTGTAATCTCGAATACATAAGTACCTTTCCATTTTTTGTCTTTTAAGGCATTTTCAGCTTGCTGGCAAGCGTTAAGTACTTGTTGGTCACACTCTTCAATGGTTCCAAATTTGCTGAAAGGGACTTCGGTAATACCGAGTGCTTTCTTGTAGGCAGCTTCAATTTCACTCATTTCACGTAAGGCATCGGGGCTTGAGGTGTTTATTTCGGTGAAGCCTAAAGCATACCATACATCGGTTTTTTCGTCATCATCACTGCAAGAAACAATTGTCATCGTGATTGTCAGAATACACATGGTCAGCATAGCTGACATCCATTTGAAGTTTTTTTTCATACTTGATATTATTAAAATTAATTGGTTATTTCAGTGGTTGGTGATGGGCACGAATGCGCTGCTGTATGTTTTGGTGCAGACATTTGCTGTATACCCAAGGCTCAATACCGTGATAGTCGCCTACATTCAGTATGTTGAGAATGTTGGGCAGATAGCTTCCGTCAAATCCTTTCAGTACTAATACTTTGTGTTCGGGCGAAAGAGTCACTGTAATGGTGTCGTGCAAAGTGGCTGGTGTAGCATCGGTTTTCCAATTCACGGGGTTGATGCACATCATGTTGGGTGCACTAATCACTGGTTTTAGGTGTTTTACATCGGACACGGAATTGTAGCAGATGGTTACTCCTGTGTCAGTAGCTCCTTGTGCGGCCTTGATCCACGGGGCCTGCTGCACGTCATCCGGAGTGACTTTATAGCCCAGTACATAGGCCGCAATCAATTGTGGCCGATGCTTTTCGGGAAGTGTTTTGAGAAGTTCCACTACCGATTTTCCTCCCTGGCTGAAACCTGCCAGGATGAACGGACGTCCTTGGTTATAGTGGGTGAGATAATGTTCGAAAGCATTCTTCACATCTTTCCATGCCACTTCTTCATACCTGCGTCGAATGGTATCTTCGTTCAAGGTTGCCCAGGTGTTGAGCGTAATGTGACGATAATGAGGTGAATAGAAGTTGTTCCCATCGGCCATATACTTGGCTATTTCTGTCATTTCGGTCATCATATGTTTGCGGTGTAGGGACAGGGAGGGATTGGCCCAATGGCTGATAACACTGTCAGGGGTATACCAGTCAAATTCCCACGTTGAAGGGATGTAGAACACGTCGGCTCCTTGTCCACGGTCGTTCCGTTCGATGTACCACATGTGGGCATCGGTATAAGAAGGGGCTTCGGGTACATAGACCTTGGCTACAACAAGCTCATCTTCCGAATTCGACTTGCAGCTCACTGCCAGCAGGAGCAGGAAGATACCGATCCAGACCAATGAGGATAGCTTATGGGCTATCTTCCATCGGTTACTGTATCTATTCTCAGCTGTTTTCATGATTACATTACTTTTCATTGTTGAGTACTATTATTGGGCGATGGGGTGAATGCCTCCAAGATTCAGGAAGACGTTCCAACCGGGTGCCTGACTATAAGCTTCTACGCTGCCTTGCGGCACGTAAAGGACTGCATCTGCCGGCAAGTCATCGAAGATATATTCCTCATTGCGCACGTCCACGATAGCAGGTGGCACCTCTGCTTCGCAAACCACCTTCTGCAAGTTAGTGCAAAAATGGTATCTATTATTAGTTGATTATCAGTATTTTACACCCTAAACGGTAGAAAAGTGA
>CALADS010000046.1 GCA_937890825.1 uncultured Bacteroides sp.
ACATCGAATCAGTTCCCCGTACCCGGAACAATCCGCACGGTCTGATGATTACGAACTGGAGGACACTGGAGAACAAGGATTTAGATTACTGATGATAATCAGGTGATTACTCACTGATTACCGAAGAATCACTCAGTAATTACCGAGTAATAACCAGGAATAACTAAAGAATAACCATCAAATAACTGCCTATATGAAATCATTTAGAAAGACCCTGCGGGAAAGTCGGTTGCGGACACATCAGTTAGTCCGCTCCTGGCTGCAGCCTAAACTGGGAGCCATCGGTATCAAGTATCGGCTGGCCGGGCGTATCCGACTAGCGAATATCTGGGCAAGGAAACATCCCCGTCGCACCTTTGCTTATGTCACCGGATCGTTGCTTTTAGTACTGGTGGCCAACATCGCTGTGGACGGCCTGTTCGCCAAGTCAAACGAACCAAACGAACTGAACGAACTCAGTGTGATTGCTCCAGTTGACCCCATGCTGGAAGGGTTCCGTGCCATTCAGGCCAACAAAACCGTCCATCGGGGAACCCTAATGGACCTCACTGCCAAAGGCCAACTTTTACATGAGGAACTGGATTCGTTGATAGCTCTTCCATACAAGACGCATGCAGATTCGATACATATCATCCAAAGCTACCGTCAGTTGGAGTCCATCGTCAAATCACTTAAAAACAATAATCATCCATGAACTATAAAATCAATTTTAAACAGCCCAAGTACATCTTCCCGTTAGTAGTGTTCATTCCCCTGTGTGCCCTGGTGTACTTCGTGATGCAGACGTTCGGGGGCAGCGAAGATGCCAATCAGACGGTTGCCACCGACCGCATCAATACGGAACTGCCGCAAGCCAATGCGGAGGAAGCCGGAGACAAGATGTATGAGATGTCGCGCCGTTTCGGGGACGAAGATGCCTTCACTGCGATTGGTGCCATCGGTGAAGAACAGAAAGAGAACGAGGAACTGGAGCACGGCTACAGTGAGGAGGAACTCAACAAGCTGGATGCAGCGGAAGCGGAACGCATCCGTCAGCAGCAGGAAATGGAAGAACTGGAGAGGTCGTTGGCCGAGTCCAGAAGACACATCAACGCCTTTGCCTACGGGGATAATGGTCCATCAGGAAATAGGTCAAACAATGGAAGCAGAACCGCTTCATCAGCACCTACCGATGGCTATACCTCACAGGATGAATTTGCTAAAGACCTGGAAGAAATCCAACGCAGAAGTTACGAACGTCAGAAGGCCATTGAAAGCGGTTTGGGTATCGGGCGCTTTGACCGGGATGAGTTGGCTGAGAAACAAAGGGCTGACTCCATCGCCAAAGTCCGTCAGGCCGAAAAGGAACGCAACCGCCCCAAACTTGTCATCAAGTCCGGTGATACTAATGCGGAGAAGTTCCATACAGTGACTTCTCCTGATGATGTAGTTGAAGCCAAGCTCATTCGGGCGATGATTGACCAGACCACCAAGGCAAAGGAAGGAACCAGACTTCGATTCAAGTTGCTGGACGATATAACCGTTAGCAATACCAAGTTGAAGAAAGGCACCTACCTGTATGGGACAGTGACAGGCTTCGGACAACAACGTGTGAAGGCTACCATTACCAGCATTCTGGTCGGTGATAAGTTCATCAACGTGAAGCTTTCTGTGTTCGACAATGACGGCATGGAAGGGTTCTATGTACCGGAATCTTCCTTCCGTGAATTTGTAAAGGATGCCAGTTCCAGTGCCGTGCAACAGAACATTAGTTTTGAATCGGAAGATGGCTATGGCTCCGGTATCTCGGGTGAAGCCCTGGCGCTGCAAGCCTTGCAAAACGTCTATAACTCAGCTTCTTCGGCCATCTCGTCCAACATCCGCAAGAATAAAGCGAAAATCAAGTACAACACGATTGTCTATCTGATTAACTCGGAGGAAGCAAGGTAAAAGGTCAAGAATGAAAATAGGTAAACTATCTTACTAATCACAGAGTAAGTAAGGTTACAAGTAATAGAGTAAGCAAGTTTACAAGTAACGGAATCAATAAATAATCAAATCAGTAAATCATAAAAATTACCTAATATGAAAGCGAAATTATTTTTACTTTTCTTCGGTCTTCTCGGTTTTGTTATACAGGCTGCTACCAAGGAGAAGATCTACGTGAACAGTGAGGTCACCACCCACATCGTCATGCCCGAAAACATCAAGTTGGTGGACATCTCAACGACCAAGATTATGGGCAACCAGTGCGCCGACAACATGGTACGCATCAAGCCTTATCTGGAGCCAGACTCCATTAAAACCTCCTTTGACGAGAATGAGTTGCTGGGCACCATCACCCTGATTGGAGAGCGCCATATCGCTCAGTATGATGTGGTTTATACCCATTATCCCAATATGGCAGCCTCCATCTTTGAAGTAGCTTACAGCGATACCCAGTCCTATATCAACCCCGAGGTATCGATGCCCAAGG
>CALADS010000047.1 GCA_937890825.1 uncultured Bacteroides sp.
TTCAGAGAACTTACTTCATATACTCATAAATAAAGATGGGGAAAGAGTTCAAGATAGCCACCATACTCTTTGGAGTAACGAAATGCGACACTTGACCATCGAATATGGAAAGTTGATTGACCATTGATTTGTTTACAGGCAAGGAGTTTTCACCCGTTATCAGCCAATGAGCCTTAGCGACGTTCATCTGCTTCAAGTACGACCAGTTATCCTTCACTTTGATGTATTTCTCTTTGGTAGGGACCTCGCCATCCTTAAACAAGAGATGATCCAAACTGTTATAGGCAGAGAAATCGCGTGCCATGTGTTTAAAGTCCTTGCACTCCTCCCGGCTTACCACATAGTTGATATAATCCGCATCCGGCAACTCCCGGGTATAACGAATGGATTCAATCATCGGATAGTTGATGTAAAGTTTGCCGTTGCCCGTTTCGTCATCAAACCATGTGAGCATCTCCCTTACCCTTCGGTTAATCTCTTCCAGCGAAAGCTGCGAGTTCTGAAAGTCATAATCGAAGAAGAGAAAGATTTCCGAAATATCCGAACTGCGAATGCCATCCAGTGTGGCATCACCTGCATCTGCCAACCGTTCGCGCATCAGGGAAACAATGTCACCGCCCTCTCCATAGGCCAGCAGTTCGTTGTAAAGGTCATAGATATTGTTCCCGAAAGAGCAGATGATATTATCGTTCTCCCTCGGGAAATAGAGCCGCTCCAGTGTCCGGTATAGGCGCGGTTCTCGTTCATTGCCTTCAAATACAAATAGAATCATAAGCCAAAAGTACCGCCTCTATAAAGTTTCTCCAGATTGTGGCCAAAGCGGAGCTCCTTGTCAGTGAGGTCGCAGATGGCCTTGATTTCATTGTTTCTCAGAATGAAGAAACAATCCGGACGCAACAAGTCATTACTCAGCAGGAAAGTATCATGCGTGGTGACAAACACCTGGTTCGGTCCCTCGAACAGGCGTTTTGAAATCTGGTAAGACAGTTCGTGATGATAGAAAGCATCAAACTCATCGATGAATACGAACGAAGCATTGCCCATTTCCTTCAACCAGTAGTATTGCAGTTCCAAGTTCTTTGTGCCTGTAGAAGCGACCCATTGGAAGGGAATTTTCCGACCGTCCATCAGACAATACAGCACATTTTCTCCCGGAATGCCGGAGGCAAACTGAAAGACTTGTCCGCTCACTTCTTGCAGGTAGTCAGCAAAATCATCAGCAAGGCCGTTCTTGATGATGTACTCCTCGATGTTACTGCCACCTTCCTTCAGACCAATAAACTCACGGTTGTCCAGACTTCTAAAGAACAGCATATTCTCTACGAAATCGCGAAGCAGCAATAAGGCATGTCCTTTGGGAAGGGGAACAGCACCGAGCAGGTAGTTGACCAGGGAGATGTTGTTGGCGCTCTCCTTCAGATTTTCAATGGCCACTTCCGTCAAACCAAATTCTTCGGAAATGTTCAACCGCTCGCCATCCTTCAACAGCACCTCCTTGCCGTCAATAAGCAACTGTTCCCGAATGATTTCCCCTTTTAGTTCGGCAGCCACCTTGCTATAGGTATATACCACATCGTGCCCATCAAGAGCAAACGTGTACTCAAAGTCAACCGGTTCATCGTAATGAGCTGCGCAGGCGTAGTTCAGGTAATAGTCAGGTTTCTTCCATTTGTGTGAAAGATGATTGGCTATGTCGAACAGCGCCAATCCGAAGTTGGATTTACCTGCCCCATTCGGCCCATAGATGATACCATTCTTAACCACACCATTCCGGATGGCATCATTGTTAAAGGTATAGTTGCTGGGATGCGACAAATCCCATTCCATACGATTCTTGAACCCTCTATAGTTTGTTACGGCAAATTTCTTCAACATAGCATTTACTGTTAGTGATTGTTTTGCTTACAAAGATACGCTTTTAATTCCTTCCGTAAAATAATTACGGATATGTTTTATTAGAATCCATAATGCTTTTAACTTTCTTGGCATTTTCAATGGACTAACGTCAGAAAATTACGTCGAAAGTCCCAAAAGTTCCCTGTGGCAGCAAAGGCTCGTAGCAGAGAACGCTTAAAGTTACTGGATCATGATTCAGCCAAATGGACTGTTGCAAAATACCTATCCTATAATGGGTATTGGTTGTATTTCTCCCTGAATTTGAAAAAATCCTTGGATAAATTACCAAATATGGTAATTTCTGCGTATCTTTGCAGCAACAAACAGCATTCACCGCATGAAAGTGACATTCAAGGATGAAGTTTTGTTGGAATTGTATGAAACAGGTAAAACCAAAGACAAGAGGTACAAAAGCTTTTGCAAAAACAAAAAGTTCATAGATGGATATATCCGTGTAGTAAAAACAATGCACGATGTAGACTCTACGGCTGACCTAAAACTCTTTAGTTTTCTGCATTATGAGAAGTTGAAGTACCAAGTAGAGCCAAGAAGCTCCGTTCGAATTGTCAATGGTATGGTAGAACGCCTGTTGTTTACAGAAACCGACGACGGAATCGAAGTAGAACTCATAGAAATAGACAGCACACATTATGGCAACAAGAAGTAACAATCCCGTTCCTGCCAGGGCAATACACCCCGGAGAAATCCTACGGGAAGAATTGCAGGAACGTGGCCTTAAACAAAAAGAATTTGCCCAGCAAATAGGTGTGCAACCCACGCACTTAAATGCTTTCATTAAGGGAAAGCGCAACCTTAATGATGATTTGGCTATGAAACTGGAGAAACATCTGGGAATACCTTACAAGTTCTGGATGAATCTCCAAAACAGCTATACCTATGATTGTAAGGCTATAGAACAGCGAAGCATAGAAGAGCAGGAAGCCTTAAGTTTTGAGGAAAAATGTTCCAAGATGCTAAACCTAAAACATTTATACAAACATCTGCTTTGCCCTTACACAAAGGTTGTTGATAGAGTAAAATGGATAAAGGACTTGCTCCCTTTTGACCTGCTGAATATACAAGAGCAGAAGATGCAGGTTGCCGGACTTTACAAGCACAGTGAAAAGGTGCAAATTGACGAAAAGAATATGCTCACCTGGCTTGTTATCAATTGGTTATCCATTTCTCAGATAACAGCTCCTGATAATTATAAACAAGGAAACGCTTTGAAAGCTGCAGAAGAAATAGCTTCCATGGCTAATCAAAGAAGAATGACTGTAGAAAGCATCAAAGAGTGTCTCCATAGCTACGGCATTTCTTTGGCAGAGGTTAAAAAATTAGAGAAAGCACCAATTGACGCTTATTCGACCCTGACAAATGGCCATCCGGTCATCACTGTAACTTATCGCTACAATGATATGGATAAGCTGGCTTTTGATATTCTACATGAACTCTGCCACATTGACCGGCATCTTTCTGATAGCCAAAAAGCATTTATTGCTATTGAGGGAGTAGAATATTCTTCTGACCCAAGAGAAAAAGAAGCGAATGAATTTGCCAGGAATGCGCTAATTCCTGAAAATATATGGAATGCCATCTTGAAAGTAGGTTGTAACAGCCTTTCACCCCACAAGATTGTAAAGACTATAGCAGAAGAGGCTGAACGATATGGTATCAGCTCATCTATTGCTATTTCCAGATATAAGCATGATGCTAATTGGTATAAAACATCAGCATATCGTTCACCTAAGATATTTTCATAAAACCCATAAGGTTCTTCCACAATGCCAACATCCGCTGAAACGGCATAAGGCTCCAAACGATGAAAGCTCTGTCAAGTCGCAGAACTTTCATCGTTTGCTTTTTATCCGGACTATCTGCCTTCCAAGGCATCAATTTTTTCCTGCATCAAGTCCATCACCTTCTGCATCATATCGATTTTCTCCTGCTTCA
>CALADS010000048.1 GCA_937890825.1 uncultured Bacteroides sp.
CGTGGGTTTTCCCCGCAGGTTATGGATGGTGTAACCAAAATAGCTGTTCAGGGTGAAAATATCGTTTATTCGTTAATAATTGCACATCGCAAGCCCATATATCCAATAAACAACCACTTTACCATAGTAAAGAAAAAGGCAATAAATTTCGGTGAAATTATCCTGTATTTGTAGGCATAGTCCCAAATGATTTATCATACTGTAAGTATACCGGTTTTTAGGCCAAAAAGCAACAGATGATCGAAAAATAAAAGCCCCTGCAATTTTCACTCCAGCCCTATTATCGGCTAGTATGATTGTTGCAGGGTCTTTTTCTATGTGTTGTTTAATGAAGAATGTACGTAAATATCAATTCACATTCTTCCGGTGCTGCTCCCGCAAAGCCTTGAGCTGCTTATTCGCATCCAGAGCATCTTGGGTAAAAGCATTGTTCTTCCACCAAGCCACCAAAGATGCACCAACCGTCATACCCGTAGTGATAAAAGTCTCAAGTTCTGCATTTTCAATGGGGAGAATCGGGTGCCCAGTAGCACTCAAAATCTGGTTGGTCAGGGCAAGACCCAGAAGTGCAGTACGCACAATCGTGCCAGTTTCAATTTTGTTTGCCATAAGTCATTTCCTTTCTTTATCAGTCATCTTCTTGGGCAGAGATCGTTTGCACCGGCAGCGCTCGCATGGCAGGCTCGATTTTACCGTGAACAAAGCCATCTCCACCAAGTTTTTCATAATCCGAAAAAAGCTCCCAGAACACATCGGCCTCCATGATGTTCCAGGCGCCCTTACCGGTGTAATAGCGGTACGCTTCCAGCAGCCGATCCCGCAGCTCATTGCGCTTTAATGTGCGCTGCTCCTCGTCCATCTTCTGCAGCCGCTGGGCAGTCTGCTGCTGGCTACTTCTCAGCTCGGCAATCTCGCCCCGCAGCTCATCCTGGATTTTCAGGCTCTGTGCTCTGTATTCGGGATACTTGTTAATGCTGTCCAACGCCTGAGCTAACTTCTCATCCCGCTCCTGTTCGGCGTCGTGCCTTTCCACGATATAGCTCTTGACTTTGCGATAGATCATTGCCGCAAAGCTGACAGCTAAGCCCAGCTCCACAACCTGCCAGAGCGTAACACCACCAAAAATCAGCTTAAATTCTTCTGCTCCTGTCACACGTCACCCTCCCCTCTCAAAAGCCATTCAGGCGTGCTCTGCGCATAATGGCCGGGTAGTCCTTGTACGACACATCGCAGTCCAGCCTTTTGCCGAACCCTGCAATATCAAGAGCGTTAGTGCTGCTGTACTGCCACAGACCGTTCTGCACGGCGCTGGTGTCCACTTTCGTGTAGGCCGCTTCCCACTTGTCAAACGCTTTCAGTTCGCTAAGATTCGTATAGCTCTGGAAGAAATCCCGACTACAGTATACAGCTGCATAGTAGCCAGCCTGCTCGAAAATATCCAGGACCGTCTTGATAATCGTCGTGTTATCAGCTTTCACCTGAGCCCGGCTGCGGCCAGAGCCGTCCCGGCCGGTGTTAAACGGCTCGTACTCTACATCAAAGTAGATCGGGTAGTCCCACTTATGCCCTCGCAGCTGGTCCACCACCTGCCTGGCAGTGGCGGCTGCAGCCTCGGCAGAAGTATCGTAGCTGTAAAAATATGCGCCCATAGGCACGCCGTTGGTCTCACATCCAGCGACATTTGCCGTCCACTGCTTGTCCAGGATCAGCCCGCCCTTGCCATGCCGTGCGCTGTACCCGACTCGCAGAATGGCAAAACCAGGGCCCGCGCCACCATTCACCCTGCGCAGCTCTCTGGCCGTGCTCGCCCAGTCGATTTTCCCCTGGTGATGGGATACATCAATGCCGTAGGTTTTCATACGTCCTCCATTTTGAAAATCATTCGTATATGAATAAAACAACGCCGGACTCTAGTGCCGAGCCTGCACCGGGATCGTTGGTTTGACTTCTAAACTTATAGCCTCCAACTTCTCCAGCTTTATCAGCCATACCTGCCGTGTCCGCTCTTCCGTTTACGTTACCATGAAAATTACCATCCCATGGTGTAAAATAGCTACGAAAAACCCCTCCCGATGCAATCTGAAGCAAGCAGTTGGCATCGTTCAGCAAATTCAAGACTAGGCTTCCTTTATCTTGACCGGTCGTCTGGTAGTAGATTTCTGCGCCATTATTCGTCCCTTCCCAAGTAATCTTCTTGCCCCTCTCGGTATCTCCTACTGTGGGAAATCGGATGTTTCCATTTACCGTGCCGCCGCTTTTGTCAAACTTTTTCCCAAGTGCATCGCCAACGGCTTTCGCATCTGCGGATGCGTTTTCCTTGCTTAATGTCGGATCTGTAATAAGGTTCAACGCACCTTCGCTGCCAACACTCATAGGACCAAACGCCACGTTTTTCTCCCCCTTCCTATCTGCAATTCATTAAAGACTCATTTTTATGCCTTGCCTACGATCTCGTCAAACTCAGTCTGGGTGATGCAGCCTTTGCGGACATACAGGCGCAGCATAGCCTCGCTGATGCGCCCCTGCTTCCAGCGGTGCTCAAGGGTGTCATGCATCGGGCTCTTGCCGCTCGGGACCTGTGCAAAGCCAGCCATCGGCTCAGTTACATCGGGCATCTGAAGCACCACCAGGTCCTCCAAAGCATCTGCCATACGGGTCTGATCGCTGATAGTTTCCACAGGAGGGGTATCCTCGAATTTCTCAATGGCATCCAAATACTGCTGGTCCGTAACACAGCCTGCAAAATCACAGCCCTGACGGCGCATCTCGGCTACAAAATCGTCAAAGATAAAGGCAACACAGCCGTTAATAACACCGCCGCCAACAACCATCTTCGTCTTGCGACCCCAGGGGTAGCGGTTGAGCCACATTTCAGCAGTCAGTTCTTCGCCAATCGGAGTGAGTACAGAACTTTCATTGTCATAAATCGCATAACGTGCCATTTTGATTTCTCCTTTTTATTGAATAAACTTAAAATATTCGACGGAGGATACATAACTGGTGCCATTATATCCACCACCGACCAAAGCATAATCGCCAACATAAGCCATTGCGTGTTGATTTCTTTTTCCTGACAAACGGTATGGCGTAGTAAGAGTGAGTGAGCTGTCATAAACATAAAAACCAGTCGAATAATCCTGCAATCCAGAGCTAGAATCGTTAATATAGCCGCCTGACACAACAATATTCCCGCCCATCGAAACGCTGGCCGCACCAGAACCATTAACGCTTCGTGATATTGTCGTGTGCGTCAAGCTTTTATCGTAAACATCGGTAAGCAGAAAATATCCACCCGCTGAACCGTACCCCCCTGTAAAAATAGCATAAGCTTCATTTGAACCTGGAGCCATATTACCTTTTGGTTCCGAAAGCGGGGTTCCCGTTGTTCTGGTCAATGAGGAATCATAAACATCAACCGTACTGTAATAACTTCCGTTATACCCCCCTGCGAAGATTGCATAATTTCCAATCGATGCAGCTTTCAAGTCATATCGTGCAGCACCAAGAGAAGATATACTCGTTTTGGTAAATGAAGAATTATAGGCATCAGCAGAGGATAACGGATATGATGCAGGTTGGGGACCATTGACTCCCCCAGCGAAGATCATATAATTTCCGACAACAGCACCCGCCAAGTCACTTTTTGTCTCTCTTAAACGGGAAAGACTCGATTTTGTCAGGGAATTATCATAGGTATCAACATAGTCATCGTGTTTATAACCCATAAACACGCCTCTGTACCCGCCCGCAAAAACAGCACGTCCGTTAAAAGACAATGCAGTTCCACTTCCTTTTTCGATACTTAAACTAGAAATATTCTGCATTGTTAAAGACCGACTATATGCACGGGCACTCTTAACCTCAGAAAATGACGACCGGGGGTCCATTCCTCCCGCAAAAATCGCATAGTCCGGCGTGGACGCTGCCGAGATATTTTTTGTTCCAACGTAATTTAGTGCAGGAGCCTCGCCATGTTCAACGCATTCTGGATTCGCCAAATAAAACAATCTAGCTTTACCGTTTACGCCGACATATGCCTTGCGCACACGTCTAGCCTTTCCGTCGACACTAACATACTGCCTTCTCACACGTCTAGCCGCATCTCTTGTTTCAGAGCCGACTTGTACCTGCTGCATTTCTTTGACAGTATGCGTCACAGAAAAAGCTCGAAGAAAAACATCTTCACACATTGACGAACCCGTGTGGTTATATACTTCAATCGTCCGCCCTGCTTTTATAGTGCCACTCCAAGCTTTATTAATTGAAGAACTTGTGGCCGAGGCAATGACTGCGCCGTTCACTTTTACCCGGCATTCGCTATCGTAGTCAGGGTAGTCAGTATCATTCTCGTATCCACCATTATAATAAACCGTAAATGAGGCAGTCATATCCTTTTTTGCGACGAGAGTTGCTATTGTACTTGCAGTAGTGGTGCAATTTCCAAGATGAAATTCGCCGTCGTTCCAGTTTCCCTTATTGGTTGTAAAAAACTCGGCATTGTTTTGCGGGGTGACTTTTACGGTCTTAGATACCTCCACAGGACGCGTTTCGTAGATAGGAATTTGGGTGGATCGGCCAACATACATTCTCTTTGCCATATTCATTCACCTCATTCATAAACAAGATACAACGAGCCACTGGCAAGTGCGCTTTGACCGGCAACCAAATCTGTTGTGCTGATCTGCATGTTGACACCCACCGGACCAGCAGGTCCCTGTGGCCCCGTAGCACCTCTCGGACCCTGCGGACCTTGAGCGCCAGTAGCACCAGTCGCACCTCTCGGACCCTGCGGACCAGTAGCGCCTGTTTCACCCTTTGCCCCTGGAACGCCTTGTGGTCCTTGAGCGCCGGTGTCACCTTTAGGTCCCTGGATACCCTGTAAACCACGAGGCCCGGTATCACCCTTGTCACCCTTATCGCCCTTTTCGCCTTTAGCTCCTGGCAAACCTTGTGGCCCCTGAGCACCCATAGCTCCATCCTTACCGGGCAAACCCTGTGGGCCTTGTGGTCCAGTATCTCCCTTGTCTCCTTTGTCTCCCTTAAATGCACCCGTAGCCGCCATTTCTTCAAGCGCCGCCTTTGCTGCATTAGCGGCATTAGCTGCTGCGGCCTGTGCTTTTTTCACAGCTTCCTTAATTGCGTCGGGGATTTCATGAATACCTCCAACGTTTACAAGTCCCCATGCCATAAAATTATCCCTCCTTTGGTTTCTGTTCTCCTTGTGAAATCAAATATGAAGCGTTTAAAACTTCAGTTGGGGCGGTTTGTGCCCAAAGACTGATCTTGCCATTTTGTGTTGCACAGGTTTGGCACAAGCCACATTTAGCTGCGGCAGCGAGACTATTCGGAGACAAGGTAATGCTCACATAATCGTCTGATTTCACTTCTTTAACTGTAATATCGCAACGCAAAGGGTAATTTGGCCAGGCACTATCCGATACCCAACCCGTAGGGGGGATTGCGATTGATACAGAAGATATACGGTCGGCTTTAGCCCTTTCCATTTCTTGCATAGCATCCAGCGTGGCGGCGGATAATTCACTAATAAGCTTGGATGCACACACCTTTGCGCCCTGTGCAGTAAGTTTCAGGTGTTCTAAAAGTGCGATCACTCATCACGCCTCCTCTCACAAAAAAGGGGAGACCGTCACATGACAGTCCCCCCACGACACGATTTAATAATTAAGCGCCGAAAACTTCATTCAACATAGCAGTCACATCCTCAGTGGATGCGATAGAGCCATGCACCACATCACTCGGCTCCTTGTAAACCTGAGTCTCAACGCCATTGATCTTGATGTTGCCATTGGTTGCGGACTTCTCCGCCCTGGTGGCGTTCGTCGCAATGCCGTCCAGCTTGCTGCCCTCGGCATCGGTCATCAGGCGCTTGCCAGCCTCAGCAGCCACAAAGTCAGCAGCCTTCTTGCCGCTGTCGGTCAGGTTGCCGCTGGCGTCCAGACCAGCAAAGTTGCCGTTTACAGCAGGTTTCACCTTGTCTGCCTTACCAGAAACATCAGTTGTCATGGGTTTCGGAACATACAGACCGTCAGCACGAACCTTCAGAGCGTTGTTTGCCGCCTTGCTGATGTTGACCTTTACATCCACCTCGTACCCGGCAATGGTCACGGTGGTGGATGCGTCCTTACCGGAAACCTTCGCCTTGTAAGTATCAACCAGAGAAGCCATGCCCATAAAGGAGTAGGTGACGGAACCATCACTACCCTTTA
The DNA here is from genome assembly GCA_937890825.1 of uncultured Bacteroides sp. GTDB lineage: Bacteria > Bacteroidota > Bacteroidia > Bacteroidales > Bacteroidaceae > Bacteroides. The sequence continues at coordinate 6,228 of CALADS010000048.1, forward strand.
CAGCCAGCACCATGACCGGCTTGCCGTTCAGGCCGGGGTCCTCAGAGCCGGGGTAGGTCTCAAGCGACCAGGTAAACTGGGGAACAAAGGCGGTCTTGGCTTGGTCCAACACCATCTCCACCGGGAAATCGAACTCAAAGGCGGCAACGCCGGTCTTGTCGGTGCTGGTGAACAGCTTGATCTTGTTACCCTCCACCTTGCCGCTCTTGAATGCAGCATTAGCGGCAGCCTTAACGGGGGCCAGCTCAGTCTTCTTGGCAAAGTCAGAGACAATCTTCTCAGCCAGAGCCTTCAGGGACGCGAGTTTAGCCAGCTTATTAACATCGTATGCCATAATAAAATACCTCCTGAATTATCATCAACCGAAAATTTCTTTGATCATTTCATTGGCTTCCGCCTCTGATGCAATGGAAACGCCAGCCGCCCACTTGGAGCCATCGTAGAAGTAAGCAGCCTGCTCATAGGTGCTGCCCTCCACGGTGGTGACCACCACAAACACATCGCCCTTTTTGGGCTTTGCATCCGGGTGCTGTGCAAAGTAGCCGGTGATCACGCTCTCATCCGAGGCGGTCAGATCCTCCTTGGTCGCCGTATAGACCGTGCCGCCCAGCCCGCCGGAGACGGCTTCCAGCTGCTCCTTGGTGGCATAGCCGGTCAGGTCCACGGTGGTGTCATCCAGCAGGACAACAGCCCCCTCGACCTTGGCGTAGATGTCGTAGTGCTGGGTCTTCTTGTTCATGACCAGGTACAGGATATTCTCCTTGGCCGTGCCAGCATCGGGGACGGCCTCGACCTTCTCAAAGTGGGCGTGGCCGGTCTTGGCGATGTCCTTCGCCCACTCGGTCTGCGCCCGCTGCACCGCAGTCTTGAGCGCTTCGAGAGTTACAAATTTGTTGTTAGCCATATAAACCTCCCATTGTTTCTTTTATACTTCAAATATCCGTAGGGAAGATTTCATCCAGCATCTTTTCGATGTCAGTGCCAGATACGACCTCCTCCGACGAAATACCTGCCGACGCTGTAATTGTGCCGTCCACAGAAGCAGTGATACCCGAGCCGATTTTTACGCCGCCCAGCCGAGTCGCTGTTGCCACCGGCAACACATAACCACCACTGCTAACCACTCCAACCATGTTGCCAGGCGTCATCAGTAGTACCGTTGCAGCCAGGTCTTTCTTTGGCGGTAATTGTGCCCAGAAGCGAAGTGTACCAGCGCTGGCCTGTACAGCAGGACATAAACCAGCCGCACTGGCGGTCTCCAAATCTGTTTTATGAAGCGCCACACTTGGATACACTATCTCTGTTGCCCCTTCAACATTAACGTCGATCGTGTATCTCAACGCTGTGCTTTCATCGGATACTGGAGCTTGTGTCCAACCTGTTGACGGAATCACAATATCTGTGATCTGTGCCGATCCATTGGCAGCCGCTTGTATCATGGCGTTCACTTCACTCTGTGTCTGATACCCCTGGTCGTTCTCCACCTGCGAAACTTTTGTCGGCACCAAAATATCCACGGTCTTCGCTTCGTCTGCGGTCAAGGGTTCTCCGTTCACCTTCACCCCTTCCACCGCATTCGCCTGGTATCCGGCGTCGTTGATAAATTCGCTCACTCGGGTGGGGATGCTGATATGTACCCTCTTTCCTTCCCCGGTGGGCAGCGTCATACCATTCACCTGGACATGCTCGATCACATTTTCCTGGTAATGGGCGTCGTTCTCCAGTTGGGTCAGTTTCGTAGGCACCGGAATATCCACGGTCTTATTCGCACCAATATTCATCGGTGTTCCGTTTACCGTTATCTTTTCAATCAGATTTTTCTGTGCACCTGTACGCTCCAGCACCTGGACCCGTTCTGAGATATCTGCACTTATTCGTTTAAGCCCTTCTCCCAGCTTCTGCAGTTGAGAAAGGGTCGCCATGATCAATTCTCCTGCCATGTTATCCTTTCCGCCCTATCTCTCAAGGCTCCATTTTGATTTGCTTAAACTCCTTTAGAGATATTCACCCAAAATATCTTTCATTGCCTCTGCAAATTCTTTGTCGCTGGCCGCCCGGGTGGATACGCTACCTGCGCTGGTTACATTCATACCGTCTCCGATCATCACCAGGCCCAGCTCGGTCCGGGTCGCAGGTTTGTTTACCGGGTCTTCCTTCTTGATCAGCGAGAGCATTACATCAATGTTGGATTCTGGTGGACGTACTGCATAAAAGCGTGCAAACCCATCAAAGGTCTCCACGACACTGGCCAGTCCTGCCGGTACCGCTGCTTCAAAGTTCTCCAGGCTCGTAGCAGCAATCGGGGTCATGGCTTCCAGACATCCCGGAACCTCTACGTCACAATAATATTGGTTTGGCCCTATAGCAGCTTCCAGCTGGTTCCACCCAGTCGTCGGCAGAGTCAAGTCAAACGAGGTGGTTCCAACCCCAAATAAGGTCAACACCAGCTGAATATCTTCTTCTGGAATCTTCCGGCTAAACAGACGAAGCGCCTGCGCCCGTGTTTCCACAGCGTTGGCCACACCGGCCAATGTCGCAGTCGCATAGCTTTCCAAACTTGTAGAGCAAAAAGGCGAGTACCGGTCGCTCAGTTCTGCTACTGGTATATCGCAGTAGTAGCGGTATGGTCCTCTTGTCGGTTCCAAAGCCTTCCACTCGGTGTTCAGCGCCACCAGATTGTAGGTCTTGTAATATCCACCGCTGTACTCGTTTTTTGCATCCGCAATGGCGTCTTTCGCCTTATCAGAATATCTCTTTGCCTGAATCTCACTGTCTTTGGCCTTCTTCGCACTGGCGGCACTCTGCTCTGCACTTACAGCCGAAGCCGTTGCACTAGCATCACTATCTGCGGCGCTTTTGTCGCTGGCCGCTGCACTGGATGCGGACGCGTCTGCACTGGCGGCAGATTTCTTTGCACTCTGCTCAGATGCTTTCGCACTGGCAGCCGCCTGGTCTTTCAGCTCTATCATCTGTTCAAGATACCGCTTTACAGTCGCTATCTGCTCTGTCATCCAGCGATAGACCCACTCGCCCATCTGTGCGATCCACTCCCGCACCTCACGCCCATATAGCGCTTCCCGTACGCCTTTCGCAATTTGCTGTATACTGAATGCCATTTTGAAATGTTCTCCTTATGTATTCAAATATCCAATCACGCCCCCAACCATTGCACGGATGTTCTCCGCCAATGCACTCGCTTTGTTCTGCTGGTCGGTCAGTTTCTTGGGCGGATTACCAAAGGTGAACTGCTTTCCTGCCGGGTCAGCCGGGTCGATGTCCACTTTCGTGCATACATACAATCCGTCTATCCCATGGGGCGTTGATATTATACGGGTTTTTTTCATATAGCGCAGCCGGTCGGTCTGCATCCCGATGTCTGCAAGGTCATAGGCAGTCACAGTCATGCTCATTTCGGATTCTTGCGGATGGTTCGCCAGTTCTTCTTTGGCCGCTTTCTCTAGGCTCTGTTGGGTCGCATTACCATCCACGTACAGCTGTCTTTTTATGGTTCCGTACTTCAGACAGGAATCTTTGTTCACCGCCGTACCCTTGATTCGGGTTACTGTGGTGCGCTTAAAAATCCACCATCCGCGTGTGGTTGTGTTGGTGCCCAAAGCACATACCTCGTTGCAAAAATCGCTTGGCAAGCCTTGCTCTATGTCCAGATCTAGCAGGTTTTTCCCGTATTCGACCGTCTGGTCCGTTTTATCGCCAATATCCAATTCATATCTCGCAACAATGCGGAAAAAGCCAGGATGCGCTTCGTCCTTCACGTACTTCACATAGAAATATCCGTCGTACTCATCCAAAAAATATTTCTGCAAAAAGCTCCATGCCGTCCCGATTTGCTGCCCATCGTCCGAGAGGTCCTTCTTTACAGCTCTCTGTACTGTAGGTGCATCGTATTGCATCGGCTCTATCGGATTTACCATGTTTGCCCTATCTAGAATCGTGTAGTATAGACTGGGCGGCTTTTCTTCCCCACCATAGCTGCCGTCTGCTTCACAGGTCAGTAGATATTCCTTCGGGTCCAGTACCATGTCGCTTTCATCCAGCGCCCCAAGACATTCGGTGAAATACACCCGCATAGACCGGTCAAAAGTCAGGCTCTTCTCGGTCAGATATCCGACAAATAATATTGATTCGTCCTCTTCCACAAGAATATACGTTAGCCGCTCCACAAGGTCGTCCCTGTTCAAGTGGTATTGTTCATGCCATAACTCGTAAGGAATATCACACTCAAAGCTCCCGATTTGGTTTTTACTGAGCTGCAAGCTCTGGTTTGTGGCCCATGGCTGATCCTCGCCTCCTTCTATGGAGTCCCCGCGGGAATCATAAATGATGTAAGGCTCTGCAAAACAGATTCCGTACTCCTTTTCCACGAACCCCTTTTTCCATAAAGCCATGCTGATCTTATATCCCATTTTGAAGTTTCCTCCTCATAGGTATCCAGGCCGGTAGTTTGCCTGAATGTGCGCTTCACTTCCAGGCTCTTTTTCCAGCGTCAAGTAATAAATGTTTACCATACCTCCGCTGGTAGATGCAGCCGGTTTCAGCAGCAGTTCCGTTCGTCCTGGTGTTTTGGCTATTACCCCCTGTCCCAGCACCTCTCCTCCTTCGCCATTGTGGCGCAGCATGTACTGTACCGGAGTGTCCGTCAGGTTTTTCAGCGCTAAGATTGCTGGCTTGTCGGTCAATGGAAGCCGTATCGGCCGGACGCTGCGGTCTGCAGCAGGCAGGATCATGTCTCCAATCTTCTGCGGCGCAAGGTCTGTCTCGAAATTAAAGTCATCCCATAACCAGTCATCTTCCAAAGGCTTCACCAGATACTTGAATGGGTAAAAACGATATTGAAGCGTAAATTTTGTCTTCTTTCCAGAGCTTGTCGGCTCCGACCCCATCCATACCTTGCCCTTGTAGTAAAAAGTCGGCTCGTCGTCCAGTATCACCTTTACGTTGTCATGGCATTGCAGTGCCAATTTCTGTTTTATGTCCTGATACGCAGACCATATCCGGTTGTAGTCCAAGTCAGAGTAAAATATCCAGCTGCCTTCCCTCTCGTAAAATACAGGGTATCCTGTCACTGCGTGGGAAAGGTCGGCCTGTCCGTTCATTCCGGGAACATTCAGCGATATAACCTTCTCGGCCGGAGGCTGTACTACACATTTCTTTGCCGGAATCAGATGAAAATCTTTTGCCGAATGATATGCCCCTATCTGAATGTCATGCCCCGTTATTACCATAGCGCCCTCCTTTCCATTTATTTCGGGTAATTCTTTGGCGGCACCAGGTCATATGCAATGGTCACCGTCATTCTTCCTGTATCGTCTGTGTCAAACTTACTCACCCAGCATCTGCCTCGGTATGTCTTGTTGTCCGGCATACTCACCTGTACCCTTCGTCCCTGCAGCATGCTCATCAGCTTGCGCATCTCTCCAGAAAATGTCCAGGGCCGTGTGTACCATCCCGGATAGTTCGTAAGCGCTTTTTCCGAGTATTCAAGATGGTACACACCCTGTCCATATTCACGGGAAATATCCACTCCCCCTACACAGCCGCTTGCTGCGCACTGATCCCAGGGGGAGCGGTTCTTTCCGTCGTGTACAAAATAAAAATCCCAGCTCCCGGTACTGTTCCGGTAAGTATGGGCTTCTGCGTATAATGCGTTCTCCAGCTTTCCATGATAAGCCGATACATCGTCAAACTGGGTCGCTTCTTCAAAGGGTGCAATAGTCAGCGGTCTCACAGGCACCAGGTTCAGGTCTACCGTCCATAGGATGCTCTCGGAGATCAGTTCTCCACGCAGATCCACACCTTGAAACATCAGTCCATGCCGTTGTATCTCTTTTATACCCTGTTCGGTAAATCCCTGCAGCATGTTTTGCCGCTCCTTTCCCCTTTACCGTTTGTGACGCTGCGCTATCTTACCAAGCCCCTCGTCCACGTCATTGATAATCCCACCTACGACTTTCTTTCCGTTCAGCGTCAGTTTCATCCGGCCAACCGCTTCCGATACGCCATCAATACGCCCCCCTAGGGTTTGGATGGCCTCTATAATATCTTTGTTCGACATTTCTCCCGGTTTCGGCTGGTCTTTCTGCCACATAGCTTCTCGCCGTGCCATATCGCGGCGGGTCATCATTTCTGCCAGCTGACTGGTCCGTCCCAGGTCAAACCCAATCTTCCGCACTCCGCCAGCCAGATTTTCTTCCATCCAGGTTGCGCCTGCCTGTGCACGAGATAGGTCTACAATGGGCTGTACAGTGGGCTGGTATTCCATGGATTCTCCTGTCGCCTTTGCAAGCCGCTGTGCGCAATCCCAGGCCGTGTCCAATGCAGCTTTCGATACTTCTTCCAGGCTCTGGTATACGCCTTTTCCTTCATTCAGGATGCCGTTTTCCAGGCCAAGCATCATGTACCTGCCCATTCCGGCGAACACCGTCGAGGGCGAGTGAATGCCAAAAATATTTTTGAACCCACTAATAATACCCTTGCCAATGCTCTTGATGCCGTTCCACAAACCACCGGCTACGCTCTTGACGCCGTTCCACAGCCCGCTCAGGATGTTTTCACCAACATCAATAGCGCCTTTCACAAAGCCCTTTGCGCCTTCCCAAAGCTTTCCAAAGGTCTTTCCCATCCAGTCTCCAAACTTGCCAAACCACTCTTTTACCTTATCCCAGTTAGCAATAACAAGACCGCCGCCTGCGGCCAAGGCTGCCACTGCTAAACCCACAGGCCCAGCTGCACCCAGACTTCCCGCAACGGAACCCAACAATGTTGTGAGCTTTGCGCCAATTCCTCCTGCGGCTGCGGCCAGACTGCCCATCAGGCCTTTTGCACCGGCTGCAATCTTTGCAAACAACCCTCCGCTGGAAGCAATTTGGGCCGCACCAGCCGCTGCGTTGCCTACTGCTCCTGCAATTGCGCCTGTGTTCTGTGCGATCTGACCAGTCTGTGCAGCTGCTCCGGCAAGTGCAGTTCCTCCACCAAATAGAGACTTGATCCATTTTCCGATTCCGCTGCCTTTGCTCAAAGCATTTACGGCATCCATCATGAGGCTTCCCAAGCCATCCATGACCTTTTTGCCAAACTCCGTGTTCATGAACCCAAGCACAGTATTCAGGGCGGATACCACTGCAGTGGCATAGTCTCCGCTCACAGCAGCAACGATGGTCTGGATAAAGCTGGCCGCCGTCTCTGCTGCGCCTTCGCTCATGGCAAGATTCAAAGCCATTGACAGATTTTGTACCGTTTGCGGCATATTCTTTTCAACCTGTTTCCATGCTCTGCTGAATCCATTTTGAATAGACTTCCAGTTTTTCGAGATGGTGTATCCCAGCTGCATCATGGCTTTCTTGCCCATATCGGTCATGTCGAAGGCATCTGCCAAGTTCTCTGCAAATCCCACTAGATTGTACTGTTCACCTTGCAGCTGTGCCAGTGCATCTAGTGCAGCATTACTGTTTTCGCCACTGTCTTTCACTACCTGATCGTACTTTTTCTGGTACTCCGTCAGGTTTTTCAAACTGTAGCGCATACTGCTCAGCGCCTTGCTCACACCTAAAATGGCGCTCATGGTCCCCTGCGTAGCAGCCTTTCGTGCTTCTTTGGAGCCTTGACCGTATTTCTCCACCGCTTCTTTGTAGGCATCCTCCCGACCGGATAGGTCTCCGTCTCCGTAGATCTTATCCAGCATCTGATGCCGATTCTGCAGGATTCTCGTTTCCTTTTCATACCGGGCAATCTGGTTGTCAAACTGATCAAGCTGCGCTTTCTCCAACTCGTTGATCAGTTCCTGCTGCCGTGTTTGCTCCTGTAAATATTTGCGGTAAGCTGTCTGAGTGTCTTGGTGTTCTTTCCCAAACGCCTCTTTCAGCTCGGTGTATTCCTTTTCAGCTACCGCTAATACTTTGGCCTGTGCATGGATCTTTTTGTTTACCAGTTCCATTTGCTTGTTGGACTGCTCGGTCACCGTAGCGCTGTCCTGATACATCGTTGCCCAAAGCTCATATTCGCTTTCTGCAGTCGATGTCTCATTCTCATATCGGGTCAGCAGATCTTTCCATACATCCTCGTATCTGCTCTGTTTCAGCTTTTCCAGCTCTGCCTGTTCATCCAACAAAGTGTTGTATGCTTCTCGGGTCTTGGTGTCGTTCTTTCCAGCTTTCTTGGTCAGTTCATCAAACTGCGCCTGTGCAATAGCCACTCGCTCTGTCTGCAGCTCGATCTTCTCTGCTGCGGTCTCGCTCCGCTTTGCCAGCAGTTCTTCGTCCGCTGCGGCGTCTCCATGTTGCAAATCCCAAAGCGCTGCTTCTTTTGTAAGCGCATCCTGCATGGCCTTGTTGGCTTTCAGCTCTGCGGTGTATTTCTCTGCAGCCGCTTCTGCAGCGGTCTTGCCTTTTCCGCCGCCACTTTGTCCTCCAGGAGCCTCTCCTGCATTCGCCAACGCATCGTCCACCTGTTTGCGTATCTCATCATATCCGCTCAAAAAGTTCTCATCCAATCCCAAAGCGTTTTTAAACTTGTTCCACGCATTGGTAAATCCATCCGAAATGCCATTTGAACCGCTTTCGCCAACATTTTTTCCAAGTTGATACAGCGGGCTCTCCATAACAACCAGCCGTCTTTCGTACATCTGGCCGATCCGTCCTGTGGCTGCCAGCGGCAACGGTGCACCGTCCGCAATGCCTTCCGCCATCCCTGCCGGTACCATCATTGCCAATGCCCGCATCCTCCAGGAAGGCGAGTGGATATCCAGATCCTTGCAGAACTGCTGGGGCACGATCTCTGCCAGCTGGCTGGTCGCTCTACGTACGGCATCTGCGGCACTGGCATCTGCAATACCTTCCGCCAGACCCATGGCAGCAAAATATCCTTTTTCATACATCACCTTACTGGGCGAATGCTCGTCAAAGGTTTTTGTAGTTGTGTCAATTACAGTCTGGGCATTGGCCTGGGCGGCATCTGCGGCTTCTTTTGCAGCTTCCTGGTCGCTCACGCCTTCAGCAAGCCCTTCTGTGGCTTTCTTCCCACCTTGGAACAGCATCTGGTATAGTCCGGCCATAACGCTGTCGCCATTTTTCAGTTCGTCCATAAATGGTGCAAACGGATTCAACCATTGCAGCATTCCGCTTATCTTTTCTTTCAGCAGCCCAGGCAATTCCCCAGTTTTTGTATCAACCCATCCGGTAAATTTCCCCCACAGATCATTCAGTGCAGGTTGTACTTTCTCCCATACATAGACGGTAAGACGAATTAGAGTATCAACAACTACGGTTCCTAAAATATAAAGAGCATCTCCAATAGCAGGTGCAGACAATACAATTGCTTCGCAAAGCGAAGAAATGATAATTGATATAGACGTCACTAAACTGGATGCAATTTCCGCCGTCCCCTTTATTATCCCCGCAATAAATTCAACAATCATCCATGCCGCCGCTTTAATAATATCGAGGAATACCTGGAAGTCTAACGATTGTAAAAGACTTAATCCGGAAGCCAGATTGCCTATAAACGCTGAGACAGAGGATAACGCCATCAATGCACCTAAACTTAGCGCCAGCGCACTAAGGGAGAAAGAAAGTGCAACGATTACAGGTGTCAAAGGCGAAAGTAAAAATGCCGCACCGCCAAGAACGGCAAAAGCGCCGCCGATTGTAAGTAGGGCCTTTCCTATGGCGGTTAGCTGCAGCCCTCCAAGTCCATAAAATGCTGGAATTAGCATATTAACTGCTGCGGCTAAAATCGTTAATGCTACTGCACTACCTAATGACCGTTTAACAACATTCAAGGCCACAGCAAACTCTAGTAATACTGCAGCTATTACGCCCAAACCAATTCCAATCTGTGCAGCATCCATTGTCCCGAATTTGGATATTGCATTCTGCAAAATCAGCATAGACGCTGCCAACAACACAAATCCAGTGCCTTTTCCAATCCCAAATTTGGCGCCGTTTACTTGCTTGGCAAATACGGTAATTGATGCCATCACTCCACCAAGAGCCATAATGCCTTTTACAAGTGATTTTACATTGAGACTTCCCAGTGTCTCTATCGCTGGTACCATCACCCGAATTCCTACGGCAAAGGCAATCAGTCCAGCACTCCCTTTTATAAATCGATTATTGCCTCTTGATAAAATAGTGGCTGCTGCAGACAACTCCAATAATACGGCGCCTAAAGCACTAACCGCTGGCAGCATTTTATCAATATCTATCGTCGAAATAACTTTTAGCGCCGAAGCAAGGATGAGCACCGCACTAGAAACAGCCATCATACCGATCGTGAGTATTGTAAATTTTAGTTGTTTCACTGTACCAGATAGCGAAGCAAACGTATACAATATCCCTATCACACCTGTCACAGCAGCTCCAAGCACTCCTACCGCTGCTAAAAGACGCTCCGGTTTCATCATCGCCAGCACAGCTAAAGAAGCTGCAATAAGTGCTACTGATTTCGCTATTGTGAAAAACACTTCGGATTTTTGTGTCTGCTTCCATACATCCACTGCGTCTCCAAGAGAAACGATGGTTTCTTTGACGCTATCAACAATGTCCTTTGCTCCAAATGCCGTCGCCTTTATACCATCAAAAAAGCTCTTAACTGAAGCCAAAAGTCCAACTCCTAGCCCTCCAGTAATAAACTCTTTCACCTTATCAACGTCCAACCCGTTAAAGGCGTTTTTTGCACCATCGGCAAAAGAAGCAAACACCAGATCTGCTTGTGAACCAAAAGCATATAATTTGGGCGCTATATAATCCACAAAATTCTGTACTTTATCACCAATGTTTATTAGCGGCCGCATAGACAAAACACTTTTTGATATAAAATCTCCAAAGTCCGCAGCTTTATCAAGCAGTGTTTTTGCCAAAGGAGCAGTGGCACTGGACAACGTAAACAGTGCCGAGGCAATATCAGTGATTCCGTTTTTTACAACCTTCAATACGCTGAACACGCCCTGAAAAACCATTTTGATTTTTTCGGCGGTCTCATCGCTGATAATCAGCTTCTTGGTCAGGTCATCCAACCGCTGCGCAAATGTATAGATCTGTTCTCCGCTGGATGGCGGAAATATCTCGTCAAATGCGCCTTTTACAGCCCCAGTTATCTTCGTGATCGCGGTCCATACATTTTCCAGACTCTGGATCAGATGCCCTCTTCCCGAGATCTGCCCCATTTTCTTGGCAAATTCGTCCAGGTCGATGGTTCCTTCTTCAATCTTTTGCCCCAGCTTGTCAAATGCCTGTATCTGCTTTTCCACTGCCTTCCGGTCATAACCCAGAGCGTTCAGTTCCGAATCACCCATGCTCTGCATCCGGTTCAGCTCCATCACAGTTGCTGCTATACTGTCCCGCAAAAGGTCAGCACTTACCTGACTTCCCTCCAATGCAGCGCCAAGGCTTCCCGCTTCCAGAAGAGCGTCTTCCGTCACAAGCCCCTTGGCCAGTGCCACATTCTCCAGCGTATAGGTAAAAAGCTCCGCACTTTCCCCCATTTCATTTTGCAGCTGTTTCAGCCCATTGGATAACCCTTGCGAAAGCCGTTCATTTCTATTTTCTGCAGATCGTTCAATTATTCCGCCCAGTGCATCGCTGATCTTTGTGTACAGCCGCTTGGCCTCTTCAAAGTCGCCTGCAATGATTTCCCAGGTCTGCGTCCATCCGGACTGGACGGCTTCTCCCAATGTGTCCTTCAGTTGGGTCAGCGTCTTCACCTGAGTGGCTGCGTTTCGGGCGGTTTCGCCCAGTTTCAGGATCGCCTCGGTCTGCTCTTCAGTGTATCCAATGGCCAGCAGTGCTTCCCGGTCCAGATCACCGGTAAACTTCTGCAGCGTCTCGGTCAGAATATCTGCGCTCAGCCAGCCATTCTTTAATGTTTCTCGGAAACTGCCTTCCTTCGCCACCATTTCATCAATGGCAATGCCATGCACCCGGGCAGTCTCCATCAGCGAATTCTGGAAGATCCGTCCACCCATTCCGGCATTTGTAACCGAGTTCCAGTCCTGCAGCTTCACCGTTCCGGATGCCAGCGCCTGGGACAGCTGGTACATAGCCGTGCTCACCTGCTGGGAGCTGGAACCAGAAATAGCGCCCAAGTTCGCAATACCCTTAATGGCGGCTACCGACTTATTCAGTCCCACGCCCGCTGCCGTAAAGGTACCGATGTTGCGAGTCATCTCGGTAAAATTGTAAATGGTCTGGTCAGCATATCGGTTCAGTTCATCCAGGGCTTTATTCACCTGGTTCAGGGTCGTCCCCTTGTCTGCGGTGTTCGCCAGGATCGTCTGCACCGAGTTGATCTGGGTCTCGTATTCCCCAAATCCTTTCATCATCCCGTCTAGAGTCAAACTCTTTACGATCTTCTCCCCTGCATTTACGACTCGGTTCGTAATGTTCACAAGGGCTGCTGTTGCCACAACGTTCAGTGCGGAAAAACGTTCCTCCAGCGTTTCAACGGAGCGTGCAATAACCCCCAGATCCACGTCCTTTGCCGCTTTGTCCAGCTTCTCAAAGCCTTTTTCTGCACCTTTGAACTGCAGCTTTTCCATCAGCTTATCGATGGAGGCAACCGTCTTTCTTGTGTTCTTTTCAAAATTTGCGTTGTTAAACCGCATTTCAACAACGCGCTGGTCTACTTCCTGGCTCATTCTATCTTCACCTCACTCCATGCCCGCTGGGCTATCTCCTCAAATATCGGTCGCATAGCAGGGTTTATGTAGTCCACCCCTTCCACATATCCGCCGTTCCTGGTTCCGTGTCCGTATTGTAGGATCACAGCAATAGGCACTCCGTCTACGATGTGGTCGTTTTTCCACACAATAACAGACTGATCCTCTTCCATTTCTACGTGGTACTTCCAGCTTTCTGCGGTTTTACCCGTATCCTTAGGCGTTGCCTCACGCAGTGCCTGCACCCCTTTTTTCCCGTATTCCTCTAGTATCTCTCCCAACCGCAGCTCAGAGCACCGTCTCAAAAATCGACGCGTCCTATGCAGATCTCCTTTTTGCCGAAACACAATGATCTTTGGCATTTTCCCCTCTCACAAGCTCCATTTTGAAAAACCGCATACTATTGCTTAGCCTCGTGTACGCAGTTTCGCCTTTCGCTTTGCGTTAAGCGCCTGTCTTTGCGCAGTAGCCTCTCCCGGACTCATCTTCTTTGGTGGCATCTGGGATTCACTGCATACACGCAGCAACGTCATAAGCCGATTCAAATGCCACTGCTCACATTCTTTCGGCACCCCAAACTGAAACATCTGACAGTAGATTACTTCCGCCGTCGTTTCTGTCCCCCTGCTGCGCAATTTGCGCGGGGACACCTTGCCGGTTCTTGGTTCGTTCGGTCTTGGCTCCCCTCGGAACCACGTGGCAGTCATTGGGTCGTCCATATATTCTGTAATAGCCTGCAGCTGTTTTTTCGTCAGCATAGCGTATACCCCGGGGTCAGTTTCGTCATTCAGGTTCATGCAGCGTATATAATCCAGCTGCTGCTCCATGGTCAGTTCCCCGCTGGCTGTAAAAAACGGCACATGCCATTTGCTTTCCCATTTAGCCAGGGCCAACAACGAGTGCTCCAACCGCAGCTCAGTCTCGTTTATATAAACAAATTCCTCTGTATTCGGGTCCCACAGCTGTCTTGACTCTATCTTCAATACCAGCATCTCTTTGTCCTCCCTGGCACATTTGCTAAAAAAAAGAGAATGTCTGTTTTACAGGCATTCTCCTAAAACAGCAGCACTTATTCGCAAAGCTGTTTTTCTTTTTTTACTTAGCGGTTCTCACCTGCAGTCTGCAGCAAGGCCAGACCCGGCTGGGCAGGTTCTGCGGCTGTCGGCGTATCCAGATTTTTGGGGATCACGTTGTTAAAGAACTCTGCGGCGGCCTTGTCATCGGTCAGCAGTTCCATGTACAGATCGCTGAATGCCTGAGTGGACATAAAGTCCTCCAGAACACTCTGGTTTTTCACAAACTTGCGGCCGTCCGGGCTCAGTACACCATAGGCTTTGCAAATGGCAGTCTTAAAGATCTCCACCATAGCCTTCACGTCCTGCTTGTTCATGATCTTCTCGATCATTTCCTTATAACCGCCGTCGGTGGTCAGTTCCATCTCCATCAGCTCCGCTGCGGTCAGGTTAAAATAATAATCCTCCGTGCGCTTGGTGCCCCCAAAGTCTACGGTCTCCATGGTCTTCTTGTACATCGTTTTTCTCCTTTCACTCCGGCTTCAACAGCCGCTCCATTTTGATTTTCTCAGTTCTTTATTCGCTGGCCTCATTGGTGGTGATCAGATTGATCAGCTCATCCGGACTGGGCAGCGTGGCTTCGCCGCTCTCGTTGCCCCACAGCTTGTCCTGAATAGCTTTCACCGTCTTTTCCTTCAGCTTGGAGCAATCGATCTCCATGTGGCAGGAGGGGCGGTGGCCGGTAACATTTACCGGGGAGGCCGAGCACTCCCAGCTAAAAGTAATAGCATCCGGGTTATCGTTGATGGAAGCATAATTCTTTTCCGAGGGCGATGCGGTGCAGTTCCATGCCAGGTGGATCTTCTGACCCACCTCATCACTCACATCGTTGCCCTTGGTAGTCACCCAGCTAAAGCCAAACGGCTTACGCTTCTGCTGGCCAATGGTCACACCTGCTGCCACCTGTGCAGAACCATCGCAGGGTTCCCACTCCTCCGGGTAGGTGTAGGCCTCGATGGTATAGCCGTACTCCTCCGCGCTGCGCAGAGACGCATACTTAATGTCGTCCGCATACAGCTTGGTCTCCTCTGCACCGGAGGGACTCTCAGTCACTGCCGTCAGGCCATTCCAAGGCGCACCATTCTCATAGCCGCCGTCCGGCTTCATCTGGTACAGCACGCCCATCTTCGTACCCATCTCATAAAACTTCTCACCAATTGCATCCCAAATCAGTCTTGCCATACTGTGCCTCCTTATGTGTACAGTGTAAAGGTTGTGTGGTATAGGTTGTCTGTAATAAAATGCCGGTCGTACCTGCACTTTCCCAGTACAGATACGGCCTGCACGATTTTTGAATCCGGGTCGGTATCTATCACGGTAACCGTGTAAAAAGAGTGTTGGATGTATACGCCGTCATTGGCATGACCGTTTTGTATGCGGCTCTGGGTATACACGATGCAGGGGTAACGCAGCTGGTATCCTGCAGGCGGCTGGTAATATAAATTCACCTGACCGCAGCTGTTTTTCAGCAATTCCCGCAAAAGCGCATCAATCCGCAGGCGTGCTTCCATTCCATATCCCTCCTAAGGTCAGGATCATTCTCGGATGCAGCACTTTCACCCCTGTCACCTTCCAACGCTGCCCCATAAAGGTCGCATACCGCATGGCATATAGGTTCGTCTGTACAAACGGGTCGCCAAGAATACTCAGCTGGTTGCCCAGTGTAATATCTCCGTTGACCTGTCCACCGTCTTCCATACGCCGTGCAAATTCCAGCACCTCTCCAAAGTAGCTTCGCTCGGTGATTTTCTCTGTGTATACGCTAGGTGCAGTTTCCACAGTCTGTGCAAACCCGATTTTTCCGCTCCATTTCATGGCCCATCCCCTCCATTTTGATTCGTATTACCGAACCGCAGCCTTTTGTTTTTACTCTGCCATGGTACAGGTGGTGGGAGTAGTGCCATCCGTCACTACCACGCCGGTGGGCAGCATGGCAACCGGCAGATAGGTCTTGGTACTGTCCTTCACCAGCAGACGGCCCAGATTAAAAGCCTTCTCTACGTCTGCCTTCTTTACCTGGGTCTTGTGACCCTCGTCCTCATACAGCTTCTTATCCGTGTGCAGGTAGGCAACATAGTTTGCCACATGCAGGTCACAGCCGGTCTCGTAATAAGGTTTCAGCATAGTTTACTCCTTTTTATATCAGGTAACATTGTACTCAATGGCCATTGCGCTGAAGGGCACTGTCAGAGCGCCGGAGCAGCGGGTCTCGATCAGATACTTCTGCTGATTGTAATCGATGTCGAAATCTTCAAACATATTCACAGCGCCGCCCTTATCTGCGCCTACGGTATAGTCTGCCAGATTCACCACAATGCCAAACAGCTCGCCGCCCTTGCTACCCTTCATGCCTGCCATTTGGGGCACCGTCACAATCTCCTTTACACGCATCGCCTGCGCAACTTCCGTCTCGTTCTTGTACAGACGATGACCAATCTTGTCCTCCAGTAACAGCATGTCGGTCAGATTGTCCTCGGTGGTAAACAGAGTGGGGTTACCGCTGCCTTTGTAATCCTTGCGAGCCTTCAGGCTTGCGTTCATGGCCGCTTTGATCTTAGTCACCGTGTCTGCGCTCGAGGCAACCGCCGCCTGAACTTTGATGGTATAGAAATCATCATCATTAACAATCGGACGGATGTTACCCTCGTTAATCTTGTCATCAGAAGCAGTATTGCGGCCGTCACCGATCAGGTATGCGCGAGCCAGCTCCTCGTTCAGCTTGGTGCGCATCTCCTTCTTCAGCCATGCAATCACATCAAAACTGGTAATATCTGCAATGTCGTCCCGGTCCATCTTCTGCTTCTTATAAACCGTGGTAGGGCTGGTAGAACGCTTCAGAAGACCAAATACCTGCTCCTTCTTAAAGTTTCCCTTAATGTAGCCCTTTGCTCGTGCATCCTCCTCGGTCAGGTCAGCCGACATACTCTTAATGCGGCTAAAAGGAATGTGGTGCACGCCATTCATCACCTTACCCACCCAGGTCTGGTCGTTGTCAATGATATGAGGCGGGGTATCCAGCACGTGGTCATCGGGAAACAGCCATTCGACGTCATCAATGCCATGCTGAATAAAGGCATCTTTCATGCTTCCGCAGCGTTTACCGTCTGCCATCGCAGCGTTCAGTTCGTCCATACTGTGCTTCAGTACGGGACCGTCGTTGTTCTCAAAGCAGTGGTGCATAGTTTCATCCTCCGTTTCCTTGTTATCATCCAAAGCAGCGCCAATAAGCGCATAAACAACATTCTTCTGTTCCTCCGTCAGGGTATCAAATACCTCCTTGACGGTCTTTTCATTGGTATCAGCCATTTTGCTTTCTCCTTTCTTATCCTTGTCGGTTTCGCTGGAATCATCCGAATGCTGCAGCGCTTCGTCTTCCAGCGGGTTATCGTCCGGGTCCAGCCCATGCTTCAGGCTCAAACCAGAATCGGTGTAAATATAGGCCTCGGAACTGTCTGTTTCGGTGCCATCTGCACTGTGCTTCACGACTTCATCGATTAGAGCACCGGGGTTACATCCGGCAATTACCAGACTCAGCTCCTTGATCATGCCGTGCATTACGGTTCGGCCTGCTTTCTGGACGCCGTTTGCAAAGATGGACATTGCATCAATATCGCCATTATCCACGCAGGCCTTGGCGGTCTGTCCGCTGGACGTATTGTTCAGCTTGACGTAAGCGTACACGCCTTCCTTGCGATTCTGCAGCAATGCGTGACCCAGCACATTGTCGGGGCTGGAATGATCATGGTTCCACACAACAGGAACTACCTGACCATCACATTCCTTAAACGCATTCGGCGCAATGGTCAGGCCATCAAAGCACTTCACGTTGGCTTTGGTCGCCCAACCAGAAAAGTCATAATCGAAATTGATTGCCATTTTGAATTTTTCACACTCCTTCCTGCTGATCTGCATAGTCGTAACCCTGCTCGTCAGCATAAGTTTCTTCGCCCTGTATGGGCACCCCCTCGTCAGCCGAGGCAATGTTACGGTTTGCAAGCCGGTCGGACTTCGGGTCCTTCGAGGGCTTCATACCAATCACCTGCCGGAACTCGTTCGGGGTCATGATCTCATTGCGGGTGAACTTATCTGCCATCTCTGCAATCATGCTCACCGGTGCCAGACGGAACGGATCACGGAAGAACATGATGCTCTGACCCTGCGTCCGGGCAGTCTTCGTCAGGAACTTCCTCTTGAACTCGTCTGCAATCGCCGATATGACTGGCTCAATGATGCGATTCATGTAATTGTTCATCGTTTTCTCGTCCGCGGTACCATTCAGGATCTCCTGTGTCACACCCAATTGACTGTATACCATGTTCGTCAGGTATTCGATGGATTTCAGAATGTTGTTTTCGAGACTGCGATTCAACTGCACGATTCGCTCAGTGCCGTCCGTATAGGCAATACCGTACTTGGAGCCGGAAAGCTGCTGTTCAATGTCAGCCCTGCGCTGTTCGGCCTGTTCCCTTCGCGCCGGACTCTTGATGACATAGGGCAGCTGAATGATCATGTCCAGCTTTCCGCTGCCAGCCTGTTCGTCCACCACATCCAGCAAAGCCAGTTTTCGCACCAGCTGCTGCATAGTGGAGTTCGGAGCATTCATGACTGCGTAAAACGGATTTTCAATCAAAGCCACCATCTTCTTCGGGAAGGTGATCTCCTCCTTCTGTCCAGTCAGCTCGTTGAACATCCGCACACGCACATGGTTCGGGTACCACTCCACAGGCACACCAACGCGCATGGAATAGATTTCATAGCTGTTGCTATAACGCGGGTCAAAGTTCGTTTTTTCTGGCACAACCGCTGCAACGCCCTCTTCCAGAAAGGTCATCACGATGTCCTGAATCAAGCCTCGGCCGGTCTGATCGGCATTGGCCTCAGTATTCAGGCAATAATTAAGGCCCGAATCAATAATCGAATCAAACCGATTATTTTCATCGAGCTTTACGTGGTTGATCGTAATGGATGCTGCATCCAGCGCAATGCGGTTATCGATGGCGTTGATGATGGTGCGCTCACTCCCACGGGAAAAGCGCATCCGGTCAGGGCGGTAACTGTAGCCGCCACCATAATATCTGCTTCCGGGAGGGTCCCGGTTGAGAAAGGCGTTCCAGGCGTGTTTCAGCCTGGAGCCAATGTTCATCTCCATTTTGAATTTTTCCTCCAAAAAGAAAAAGCGCATCAGCTGTTAAGCCAATGCGCTTGCTGAACTCAAAACCTTTTTGCGTACTTCTCAAGTTTCTTTGCTATTCTTCGCTGGCCGTCATATTGCGAAGGAATATTCATTTTTGACTTTGGTGTCCATCCATTTTCATCCATTGGCCGCTTTTGCGATATATTTATTTACATAGCTCTTACCATGCGAGGCTCTCTTTTCTCGCTGGTATTTATCAATAGCATTGAGTTCCGAAAGAACACTATCCATATCTTTCTTCTTGCTATCGAGTTTTGTTTTTTCATTCTGAAGTTTTTTGATTTGATGATTGCGAATAGCTGTTGAAAGTCTTGAACTCCCAATCTTACTGGGGTGTTTTGCATAGCCTTGAAGTTCCCGAAGTTCAGCATCATTCTGCTTTTGGCGAGCCTCAATTTTATTACGACTGCTGCTGGCATTTGCCATCTGCTTACGCCGAATCATGCCAGAAATACCACCTTGTGGACGCACTTTACGTACTCCCCATTTCATGCCTTTTACGCCATAGTGGTAGAGTTCACAGGTTCCATCAGTCCACTGCCACATTGTTTATCCTCCTTAACTCAAATAATCGTTCATCTTGCGTTCCATGTAAGCGGAGCACTCGGAAACCGTCTTGTTGCCCAGCTTGGAAACGTAACCAATTGTGTTCGCTCCAACTTCTTTTGCAATTCGCTCTGCATTGTAGCGCATGTACAGCTTGTCCACGACCTTCGGATTGGTCTCTGTCACCGACTGCAAGCGGACAGAATCTGTATCAAACACGATCATCGGGCGCTTTGCATGATAGCTGGAATAATCCTTGTCGTTATAATCCAGCAACGCATTGTAACCTTTCTTGCTTAGTTCTGCATAGAAACGGCTCTGTGCCGCCACTTCCTGTGCATTATGATTCGTCAGAGAGAGGTTTAGAGCTTTATAGATGGCCACCTTTTCAGATGCAGTCAGCATAGCCGGGTCTTTCTTCAACGCATTCTCAGCCTGCTTAAAAAGCACCTGCTGAGTCGGTCTGCGCATCTTCTCTTTAGAATCCGCTATGGATGCTTCAAGATTCTGCTTGAACTCTTTCTCTTTCAGCAGTCTAGCCGTAATATCACTGGCGTTCTCATCAGAAGGCACCTTCAGCTTCTTGACTGTTTCCAGTTTCAGCTGATAGACCTTCATGCTGTTGGCTTTATCGCGTAAAGCGGTGGCCGTTGCTAAGTCAGCTTCGCTGCCGGAAGCGTTCGCCCGCTTTTCTGCCTGTTTAGCATCGTAGTTGGCTCGTGTCATCAGATTCTTTCCGAAGAGCCCCATGTACTTGTCACTGTCGGCCTTCTTATAGGTGGCGTAGAACGCGAAATTCTCGAAGTCCTTGGAAGTCTGAATCCGAGAGAAAGTTGTGCCCTTCTTCAGGTATCTGTCAACATACTGCCGACCCGTCACCTGCGTGCGAGCAGTATTCACGCAGTCTTTTACTCGCATCTCCATTGTGGATGCCATGCGCTCCATTCGGCTTGCATTCTGACTTACACCATAGCGCTTCCGTCCTGCCGGGGTATACGTACCGTCAGCATACTGGTAACGCCTTACGCCCCACTTCTGGCCTTTGATGCCGTGGTGATACAATTCCATTTTGAATTACTCACCCCTTCAGCTCCTTAATGGCCAATGCAATACCGAGAGCCGAACTCGTAATGACCAGAACACTTCCTGCAATCTCCAAAGTATCGCTGACGGCTTCCCGACCGGAATAAACCTTCTTCGGGTTGAACATATCGTCGTACTGCTTTTCCAGCATGGCGCGATTGATTTGTTCCCGCATCTCCTGGTCGGTCATCTTGCTCAGATCCATCTTAGGCGTTCTGCGCGCCTGAATCCGCATGGACTTGTCATTCAGCGTTTTCAAGTTACCAGCCATCTGGTTGCCAGAATCGACCACACGTTTTGTCCGCTCTAGATCTTCTTTGACCCAGCGATTCGGGTCATTAAGACTCTCTTCGGGCAGACGGTTATCTTTTTTCTTTTTGGCATTTGCAGCCGCATCGGTTGAGTAGCGATGTTTACCCGCATCAGTCAGACTGCCATCAGCATTCTGGTAGCGCCTTACGCCCCATTTCATACCTTTTACGCCCCAGTGCCAAATTTGGTTATTATAGTACAAGCTTCATCCTCCTTCTTTATAAGCATTGCAAACATACCCCCTCCATGTTATACTGGGCTATCCGCTTGTTTTATGTGTGGAGGAGGTCTGAAACTATGTCTGATTCTCAACTGCGTCCCGCAGATTTCAATTACGAGATTTTACCTTGCGAATCTCGTCCCGATTTCGATGATTCAACTCGTTTTAAAAAGGTCGAGTTCCCCGAGCAGGCAGGACTTGCTGCCAATTCATTATTGCAGCTGGTTCCTGCGCAAGCTGCAGCTGACGCTGTTTCCAATACGTATGTTCTCCGTTTTCCAAAAGGCATCCATGGCGCATTGTTGAACTTGAATCAGGGCGGTCAGTCCACAACGATGGTGGATGCCACCGGACATTTTGCAGGCACTGCTTCTCTGTATAAAGTTGATCCCGCATCAGTTGCTGCTTTTCAGATGTTCAGTGTTGCTTCCTTTGCCACAGGACAGTATTTCCTCGCAGACATCAGTTCCAAGTTAACAGAAGTCAATCGAAAGCTGGACGACCTTCTGGTATTTCTTCAGGCTTCCAAACGCACGGAATTGCTGTCCGAACTCACATTTGTCAAGTATGCGCTTGCAAATTATTCGACCATCATGCTCAGTGAACCGCAGCGTATGGCTACCATCGGCAACCTGCAACGTGCAAAAATCAAGGCTGTGGCTGACATGGAGTTCTACACGGAGCAGTTGGAAGATTCTGTTGGTGCAAAAACCAACGAAAATCAGGCCAGAACCGTATTGCAAAACAAACAGGGCATTGACCTTGCTTCCCAGCTGTACGCAATCAGCACCATTATGGAAGCTTATTATGCGCAAAACTGGAACAAGTCTTACCTTGCGAATATCAAAGCTGATGCGAAACCTTTGTTTGCGCTCAGTCAAAACCGTATGATTGGTGCACTGAAAACCTTCTCTGATAAGATCAACAAGGAAATCGAAAGCAAAAAGAAAGGTCTGCTCAAAGGCGATGTATCCGCGAGTGAGCACAAAATTCTGGAACTATCTGATGCATTGAATGCGCAGCCAGAGTCTCCGCTTCTTGTCTTGGTCAAGGATGCACTGGACAAGCCTTCTACTTCTACGGAACTTTACCTTCGTCCGAACGGCGAAGTCTACCAAAAGGTCGTTTGATTTACTCAAACGCTTCTCGGTTCAGCTTCCATGCAATGTAAGCATCCATCATGGCAGCCACTGCATCAATCTTCTGGTCAGAACGACGCTTCAGCAGCTTGCGGTTACCGTTCGTATCTTCCAGAGCAATGCAGTTGCCCATTGCAAATTGCATGAGTGCTTCATCGAAGAGTAGTTTCCGCTGCTCGGAGAGCTTCTTTAGCTCACCCAAAGGAACGCTCTCGGTCTTTGCACCCTGAATGACTTTCTCCACGCCAAACGGCGCGTTCTCTGTGCACCAGCGTTCTACGAAGTCTTTGGCATTATAAGGGTCATACCCAAAGCATCGGACATCATAGTCATTCTGTTGAATAAAGTTGTCGAGGTCATCGTAGACCTGCATCATGTCCAGCACTGTGCCGTCAAATACCTGTAGCGTGCCTTCCTGCATAAACTGGTCATACTTCTGACGCATTGCCTGCGGAAGTTTCGACAGCGTATAAGAGGTAATATAATCTCTGGTTTTCACGCCAAAGAAGCCGTTCGCCATTGGGAACAGAAATGTAAACGCACAGAAGTCATCACCCTGCGACAAGTCTGCGCCGAGAGCACAAGGCATCTGCCAGTAATCTCGGTGGCGATGTGGCAGGGTTTCTTCATACGGAAAGAAGTAGGTATACCCCTCCATAGGAATGTTAAAGCGCTTGGCCAGAATGTCATTTCTGGAACCAGGCGCTTTTTCTGCACGTTCTACATCCAGCTGATAAGTTTCGTAGCTGACAGTCTGTCCTAGGTTCGGGTTTGCCTTCAGCCACATATCGGGGTTTGTAACTTCATCGATGGAATCCAACTTGTAGTACCAGATGGACACATGAGGGTTGATGTACTCCCCTTTCAGGATGTCCATTAACTCCATTTTGATTGTATCACCACAACCATTACGGACGGTTCCCTCTGAACTGGTCGCGACAATGAGATAGTCCTCGTTCTTCGATGCACCCTGTTCAAGCGCACTGATGGGATCTTCCCGAATGTCACAGCTCAACCACTCGTCAACAGTTGCTACACGGTCTCTTCGACCCTGCAGCTTATCAATGGTCATCGGGCGCACTTCCAACAGACTGTTCGTCAGAAAATTCTCGATGCCCTTCTTGGTCGATGCCAGTTTCACACGGTCTGCTTTTGCGCCGGTCGTGTTCTGTAAACTTCCTTCCGTCATGAACTTCAAAAGAGGTCCCTTCGACCGAGCCAGTGCTGTACGGATCGGTGAAAGGACCTCTTCTGCTTGCTTCATGGTTGGTGCTGTGGTGCATTGCTGGGTGGTCGATACATCCACGGTCAGAAAGTAGCTCTGAATGAATGCGTCGTACATGGTTTTGGCGGCACCGCGAGGAATGATAAGATACTGCTTCGTGATAAGCCGTTTCTTGATACGCTTTCGCTCATAGTGACCACCATGTCCTCCGGGATTGGGCACATAGATACTGCGGTCCACAAAGTAGTACCAGCCAAATATCTCTTCTGCCCAAAGCTTGAAGGAATCCAACAGTTTCAGGTCTCCGCCGTCAGTAAGGGTCAGTTCGTTCTCGCAGAACTTGACAAAACCTTCAACTGCTTTATCGTCATAGTAGATGCCTGGGTTTGCAATCAGGTCATCAATCCGGTTCATCTCCATGGAGACTTCTCGGCATACCGGAATTTCACCCCGAATCACAGCCTCTCGAAACCGGCCATAATAAATCGGCGTGGCCGTGTTTGACAGTGCCATCTTCTAGTCTCCTATTATAATAAGGTAAGCGCTTTACTCTTCCGGGTGGTCATGCTCCACATTCAGCCGCCACTCCATTTCGGATGCGGTGTTCTGCAGAGCCTCTTTGGTCACGCTGCTTTGCGGTACATCGAAACCCAGCAGCCGCACCTTGACTGCCACATAAGCTTTCACGGCTTCCACCTTCACCGGGTCAGCAATGAACTGATTCCATGTAGCACTTTTGTCGGAAATGAAAAACCCCTCTTTCGGGCCCACCCCCATCTGGGAAAGGATCATTAGCACAGTGTTGATGTACATGATGATGTCCGGGTCGAATGCCTCATAGTCTGCAGGCAGACCCAACAGCTTTTTTACAGAAGTGAGAATGCTGTCCATAGTTACTCCTTAGTCCGGGATACACTTGTTGTCCCACTTCTTGTAGGCATCCAGATAAGTCTCGCCCTTATCACCATTGTGGGTGAGCTCATAGTACATGCCGTCGGATATGGTGGTACTCACAAGCGCCTTCCAGTTCTGCAAGGTTTTGCTGAACCACACGATGAACACATCCTCCATTGTCAGCTTCTTACCGTCGGTCACGTCCACATGGGCGTTGAAATAGTCCACCACCAACTGCTTTGCACGGTTCATCATAGCTTCGTTATTCATGTCATTTCCTCCATGGGCAGGTATCGCCCGGTCTTCGTTCTGTGAATACTGGCTCCAGAATGCTGACATCCCCATAATGGATAGCCTTGTGCGTCCGGTCGGATACGCAAATAACATTGTTGGGGTCAAGTAAGCACTCTCGGTGCTCCAGCACGTCTTCTTTTGTGATAGGATTTATATGGTGGATGATGATGCGTGGTCGGATAAGCTTTCCGTTTCGGACAACCCAGTCCGTAATCTCATGGTCAGGAACACCAAGGTCGCGTCCCATGTCTCGAACAATAATTTTGTCACGGAACATCCGCCACTCTCTAGACTGGTAAAAGTCTTGATTCAGATACCGGTCAAATCCAAATGTATCGTGCCCAACAGCACCATGCAGTTGCAAATAATGGAACCGGTCTTCAAAGGTCGCATACTGGCAGAGCTCAGTATATGTTCTCTGATTCATCGCCATCTTCCACCCCGCCGTATTCACGCATTGCCTTGATTGCCTCCTTGTAAAGAAGAGCATTATCCTTAGTTGCCTGAATAGCATCGGCTTTTGCATGAAGGAGGGTGTTCTCTGCTTCCAGCTTTTTCTTTTCCAGTTCTGACTTAACTGTAGCCAGTTTCAGAAAATGGGTCGTTTCAGCCGAAGATGCCGTTCCTTCACGCAATCGCTTCTCCACCAGATCCATTGCCAGGGAAATCATCTGGTTTTCTCGTACTTCTGGGGACAATGTTGGCCGCATGGGAGCCACGTCTTCAGAAGCAGCTTTCTTTGTCCTCATTTTTGTCATCCTTCTATTCTATTTTGATTTAGTTTATACTAGAATCTTGCCTGTTTCCCACACTTTTCAATGGCTTTTGTAAGAGTTTATGGGAGCCGGTTGTGGTGTCTTTCTAATCATTTGAAAGGAGAAGAAAAATGAACAAACGACAAATGGAGGTTGTTTGAAGAGAGCACCCTCCCATAAGCTCTTACAAAAACCACCGAGGCACAGTCTACACCCTGAAACCTCGGCAGTAGTTAAAACCCAATTCTCAATTTTCCCTCCGGGGAAAAATCAAAGACCGGCGCGATTTGGGGAGGGGGTGTATTTTTCAAGCACCCCCCTATACCCCTTTTACGCTGTTTGCTCTCCAGGAGCATCATCTTTGATATCGAGTTTGAGCTTTTTGTAGATATTGAGCGGATCATTGGCCACGATTTGGTCGATAGCCTGCTCAATTTCATACGCATTTTCTGCGTCCGTGAGCTGGTCAGAGGTGTAAGCCATCCGCATCAGCAGCCCAGACGAGTTATAACCCTTGTCGGTGTCGAACCGATACCAGTCCTCAAACTGTTCATAAGGACTGTACGGGTTGTCAACAGTGGTTAAAAAGCATCGAATCATAGTTCAAAGCCTTTCTTACTTGTTAAGATTATCATAAATCGTTGATTCAGGGACGCCGCAAGCCTTTGCAATCTCTGCATAGCTATAGCCGTTTGCCAACATTGCTTGTGCTTTGCCTAACTTAGCAGAAGACAACGTTGTACTTGCTTTTGGCATTGCTCGTTTGATGATTTCATCCGACTTTGACGAGTTCAAAATCTTCATCAGCTTGGAATCAGAGATTGCACCAGCTTGAACTGCTTCCCATTCACGATCTGTGAACGTAATCTTTGTCTTGCTGCCGCTTGCACCAACCGAATCGCGTGCGCGCTGCATCTCAACAGCGGCAATCTTCTTGATTTCTTTCTTGTCCTTCTTATAGTCCAAGCCCTGAGCCTGTACTTTGGCCTTTATATTTTCGTTTGCAATAATGGTAGCACGCCGTTCTTTCGGCTTATTACCAATAACCGCATTGAGCTTAGCGTTAATAGACTCAACCTCGGCTCTATATTTTTCGGCAGCATCAGGGCTTTTCTGGATACCCTTCATATTTGCCGCCTCTTTCCGCGCCTGATTAGCCAAAGCCTTCAGTTCATTTGAAAAATCGGCATAGTAATTTTCTTGAATGGTGCCGGAGGATAGGTCTCGTGCGTTAGGGTGCATGGAAATAAGACTTACTTCCGTCATAGCTTGTACTCTCTTGCCCGTTTTGGGGTCAATAAAAGTACGCCCAGACTCCTTATATATTTTTTCACCCGTCTCTTTATCGATTCGAGCACTTCCTTTGCGCTCAGGCACCCGAACGGTCTGTTTTCTTCTGGATAAGAGCGTGGATGCACCGCCATATTTTTCAGTGCCGTCCTCTTGCACTCTGATTTGCCATTTTTGCTTTAGCTCCTGGATGCCATTTTCACGTTCAGAACGTTTATAGTCCAGCTTATGCTTTTCCGCATCAATAACGACCATGGAATGCTTGACGGCACGAGCAATATCGCCTTCGGGTGCGCCGCGAAGAGTCATGTCAGTAATAAGATTGGAAATAATCCCCATCTCTTTCTGCTTTTCCTCTTTCTTCATGAGGCGCACACCATTGGGATTTCCTTCAGGCACAGCATATGCAATCTTAGGGTCGAAGTCTTTTAAATCCTTCAGAGCGGGGGTGGATTTAATATCGACTTTGCTTGACTTTGGAATTGCTACAACCGTGTCGCCATCAAAATCAGCACCCGACAAACGTTCTGCAACCTTTGCGTTAATGCCAATTGCATCTTGCACATTGCCGAGATTCCTGCGCCCGGACAAATTCTTATTATTGACCGTTACAATAGGAATCTCGAAGGTTCCTGCATGAGGAAAACGAACCAATGCCAACTGAGTGCCATCAGGATATGTAGGGCAATAGCATTCTCTTTCACCGATTTTGGACAGTGGCAAAATAACCTTTGTCGCCTGACCTGGGAAAGAAGATGCTTTCAGGGTCATCGAGTTGCCCTCGCAAGTATCTGCGAAATCAAGCAACAGCTTTTTCCGAATCGTCGGATTGTCATACTGCATAACCTCGTCATATTCTGCCTTGCGGTCGGCAATAGTAAGATCCAATTGCTGTTTCAGAAGTTTGACCGGCTGTTTGGACAGAAACTGCGAAGAAAGGTTCTTTGCCATGGTGTCCCAATCGCCTTCTTCTTTCAGCTTATTGATGGGCGACAGATGTTCTTTTCCGTCCTCACCAATATAGGTACTCTGACCATTTGCCTTGATAGATGCGCCGAAAGGATTATCGGGGTCATCTTTGATAGGCTTTAAGACCTTCATTTTCGGAGTGCCGGATTTCTTGTTGGTGTTAAACACCACATCATAACCTTCAGGAATATCGTCAGAATATACAGCCATGCCTTTCAGGTAATGACTGTCATCCACCATGATACGAACCTGCGCATAATGCGATTTTCCGAGGTTAAGGTCAGCAACACCTCTCCGAATCTCGATAACGCCATCCTTGTCCAGACCGCCTTCATCACCATAGCGAATACAAACACGGTCAGAACTCATGCTGCTGGGGCGCTGAAGCTTCTTGAACGTTTCGCCACCATCTTCAGAATGATACTCGCCAAGAGACTGGATTTCATTCTGATGCTGATATGCATATTTCTGGTCATATTCTGGCTTTGCCAGAACAGTGATGTTGGTCTGCTGGTTAATATTTGTTGGCTGACGAATGCCAACGCCATAACGCTGATATCCGTGCTCTGCCTCTAAAACAAATATAGCATCATCCAAATCACCTTCCGAAACGCCCAGAACCAGATTTGTACCTTCGGAAACATCGATCATGCCCTTCTTATCGACTTCCTTACGCAGGATCTCGGCAATTTCTTTGGTTCTGGTATATTTATCAGGCTTGACGTTCTTCAGCATCGAACGAACCGTGGATTCAGATAAGCCCATCTCACGACCGATTTCTGTGGGGCCAAGACCGTCTTGCGATAAAGCACGTGCACGGTCGTATTTGAGCTGCTGGCGTTCATGAATGGCTCTGCGCTGTGCCATACGAAACTCGGTAGCGCCCATCTTATATTCTTCGGGGAGAGAATCGTTAATGGTCTGGAGAATATCCTTCTCCTTCATGCCGCTCTTCTTCAGCTCCTCAACACGTGACAGAAAATCACCTGAGCGCTGATACGGATTCTCGCCAGAACCCCACGGATATCTGCCTGAGTGACGTTTGGTACCATAATGCTCCAGGATACTGTCTTCCGGTGCGATACCGAAATATCCTCGAATATCTCTCTCTACCGGATTCATGCTGTCGCTCCTAACTTCAGTTCAGTAATGATTTTGTTGAACTCGATAATTTTTCTAATGATAGGATCAATGTCCTCATAAGTCGGATTCACAATCCAAATATCATCGTTCTGGTAGATACGGTTTTCGATTTGAATATCGCGAGGCTTAACACCATACTCCAAGCAGAAAAGCGCATCATAGATGAAGAGCTGTTCCATGTGTGCCGGTACCAGACCGGTCTTCAAATCGTGGATGCGCAGGAAGTTGTTTGCAAAATGAATTGTATCGGCTGTGCCATAGCAGTTCTCGGAATAATAAAGAACCACTTCCGGGGTCATGCAAAAGCCGATTGCGTCGTTGACATAGGAGTTGAGCGTCTTCTTACTCCGAGGAAGCTTCTGTCCTAATGCAATGCTTTCTGCAGCATATGCATGAAGCCGTGTTCCTCTCTCCTTCGCCTGATAGTTTACAAAGGACTCTGCAATCCGGGCAGCATCATAATTGATCCAATGATACTTACTCGCCCCCAGAAAAGCGTGCTGGCCTTGCAGTCGTGAATGATCGTTCCAGTTCATCCAGTATCTCCTCCTTGTTCTCAGGATAAATAAAAGAGGCATAACTCATCTCGTTCATCTTGGCTACGTAGTAGTCTTGATTTGGACGATGCGATGCCTTCCCTGTCTTCTTTCCTTCGAGTGCTGCCCATCTATCTCGATATAAAACCAAGAGATCCGGAATCCCTTGAATTTCATTCGGGTCAAGATGAACGACCATGCAGCCGGGAAAGCGTTTCTTCAGGTCTTTCACCAATCCTGTTTTGAATTTGTTCTCTAACATACAAACCTCCAAAAATAAAAGAGGAACAGCATGTTTTACGCACACTGTTCCTCCCATAAAAGAGCAAGAAATTTACGCGGGGATATTTGGTAATATTCGTCAATCTTTTAGAAAGGGTAAAAATATAAGGACTGCCACAATCGTGACAATCCTCAAATTTTCACCTTACAGATACCAAGTAAAGGGAGCTTCCTCGTACATTTCAGGAGGACCTGCTCGCTTCTCTGCATTCGGATACATATATTCACCATAATCGTTTTTCAGGCCAGTCTCATCATCCCAATAAGGCATGGGCCAGTCAATGTCGGAAATATCATAGACCTTGCCACAGATAGGACAACGCCACTTTTCCTGATTTCGTACCTTTCTCATCCTGACGCCATTACATTCGCACCAGGGCTCTTTCACATGAAGTTCTGTATCGCCGTTGTAATAGCAGCGCACCAAATTATTTGCACTGTCCAACGTAGTCCACTCGTGATAGCCAAACTCATTCTCATACTGGGCCATAAACGGAATTTCACGCTTTTTCATAACTTTGCACCTCGTAACTCAATTATATAGTTTTTGTTATTCTTTTACAAGGTGAAAGTGGTGGCCCTCTTGGCCAATTCGAGCAGAAAACTCGCTGTGGCCAAAAACCCATTTTTATTTCCAACTACTATATATAAAATTTTTAATTTTTTTATTAAATTAAGAAAAAAAGTGGGTTTTTGGCCAAATGGCATATTTTCAACGCATCTACGCCAAAAGTTGTGGCCATTTTTGCAAAAAATTTTGGCCACAAAGTGGGTTTTTGGCCACAAAATCGCCATTTTTTCACGCATTGACAACCATTGACATAAATTCCACGAGAAAAATGGTCAAAAATTCACACCATGACAATCTTTGACAACTATTGACATCAAAAAGAAAAGGCCCTGAAATTGCTCCAGAGCCTCCCTTTTTCAGCGGATGATGCCTAAATTTTCAAACATTGCCATGACAGAAACGTATGTCATGAGTGCTGCAAAGATGAGCAGCATAATGAACAGGTAGCGCCTTCTCTCAGCTTCCTCTTCCTCTTCCTGCCGTTTCTTCTCTTTCAATGCCATGCGCATCATGATAATTTCCTTCAAGTCCTTAGAAAATCTCATCCAGAGCACACCCTTTCTGTCCCAAGAATATCAGTCTTTGACCATGATGTCAAGGTTGATAATGGCCACTATCCGTCTGCAACGTTCTCCTTTGTACCGGAAGATTACAGCAGGAATCATCGCGTCATACTGGATTTCGCTCACGGGTTTTTGAACAGTCGGATTGGTGCCACGAATGCGCACCCAAACCTTACCATCGTCGATACTCTTTTGGCCAATGCCACAAATATCATGCATCACTTATTACACCTCCTCCCGTATCAAATATCGCGCAGAGATATACAAGAACTGTTTCAAAGGCATTGCCTGCCGAGGAGTATCACCCAACACCTCGTAATAAAGCGGCCCATGCGTCTGCTTCCGAATCACTGCATAGTCTACCGCCCGACGAAGAAGTCTGTCCATCGCAATGGCGCTCGTGTGATACTTCACGCACAGCTTTCGGTTAATGTCCACAACGGTTGGCGATTCGTTGTCCTGCAGAGCGTTTTTGAGAATATCGATAGCATCGATGAGAGCATCAAAACCGCTCATCCATACAGGCACGCCTATGGTATCTACAAATTCATACGTAGTCATCATGAACTTATCTCCTTAGGCTTTCATAATAGCATTTGCTGCATGCACCAGATACAGGGTACCATCAATCGTGATTTGCAACTGATCGCCTTCGTAATCGGTCCAGTTATCCACTTTTCCTTCAATAATAGTCCCATCAGGCAGCTTAATCTGTGCCCAGGAATAGGTATAGACAGTATCGAACGCTCGATAGTTGCCGCAACTGCAAAAAACCAAGCAGCTGATAAGCATCATACAACATACAGCAACACAAACAATACGATTTCTCATAGTTATTCAACCTCGCTTTCAGTTCTTGTACAATCATCTTTCGGCCAGTACGTGTAAATATCATCGAACACCACCGGGATCTTGCTCTGCAGCTCCTTCAGCAACGGGCACATCAGCTCCCGCATCTGAGGATGGGCCGCCACAGGAGTACGCAGCTTGAAGATGTTGCGCCATTCACGGTAGTTGGCCGTCACCACGATCTCGGTCTTCAAGCACAGCGGCAGCACACAGCGAGCCTGTTCGGGACGGAGATGCAGATCGTATATCATGTGTAAGTATTGTTTTTCTGCCGTGTTGCAAGCCATGACCCAGCTTATAAACTCCTCAGAACTATCCTGCATCCAAAAAGGCTGCATGACAGCAATTTCCCCGCCAAACTTCTCCTTCGAGTAGTTGCAGTACCGGGTGCTCTCCTGTGCAAAGCTCGCAATTCGATGCCGCACCAGCTCGTTAGCCACACCACGGTCGCACGTAAACAGCACGCTCAGCTGAGAATGCTCAAGCATGGCCTCATGCCCTTGCTTCACCAGAAAGCCCACCAGCTTCTTCGC
Organism: uncultured Bacteroides sp.; assembly: GCA_937890825.1. Classification (GTDB taxonomy): domain Bacteria; phylum Bacteroidota; class Bacteroidia; order Bacteroidales; family Bacteroidaceae; genus Bacteroides. Next base: position 38,369 of record CALADS010000048.1, read on the forward strand.
TGACTCCCCATCCGGCGTGATCTTATCCTCGCTCTTGTAGCAGACCCGGGCCACCCGCTCGATCTGCTGGAGCTCCTTGATGCCACCCTCAGAAATATCAGTGAGGATTTCGTACTTAGGTTCAACGATTTTCATTTCAGATAGTCCTTTCTATAGTTATTTCTCATGGATTGACGAATAGACTTGGAAATATCATTTGCCAACGTTGGGATGATAAATCCGAGATGAGCCATTTTGTTTGTGGTCGCAGGAGTTTACTTTTAGACATTTCTGGCATTTAGGAGCAAGTATGGTAATCGTTCCAAAGTCTTCACTCATACGAAGTCCTCCAAAATATCGTTTAGAATCATGTCGATTACTTCGTTCAGAAAAGCCACCAGACGATACGGCCATGGCTCTTTTTTCTGATGTCGCATGGCGGGCGAAGAATGCCCGTCTTCATTTCGTCTTGAAAGTTCAGATTGGGGATAATTGTTTACAAGGCACCATGCACGCGCTTCATTTAATGTACAAACGCCGTTATTAAAGTGCCAAACAACATCATCAATTGTCCTGCAATTCTCCAAAGTGATCCAGTCATGACATTCATAATCCCAAGTTCTAAGCGGATAATTCGTATTCTTCACTGAAGCATACGGGATATCATCCGCGTACAGTATCACAACATCCTCATTTCGTTCAATTCCGAGGTATCCGAATTGCCGTATAGCTTCTACAGCTTCCTTGTAAGATACTCTTCCGTCATCCATCTACGCCACCTCACACAACGGTCCACATGAATCGCATGAGCAACATGGTGAGCGATATCGTCAATGCAATACCACACCCAATCAGAACTAGACATGCCAGCTGTCCAGCATAAAAGCACATCTTCTTGAAAAATTCGTCCATATTAGATTTCCTGCCTTTCATATCCGATAAAGTCAGCTACACCGATGTCGCCGTTATCACAGTTATGCTGTGCGTACAATTTCGGAACCAGTGCCATTCGTTCAGATATGTACTTTGGGGTTCCATTCGCACGCCTTATAAACTCGTTCATGTCCTTGCCCGCAGCAGCTCTTCCATGTGTCGTCACCGGGCAGAACTCCTTACCGCACTTCCTACATCGGTAAATCTGGTTATACAGATCCGTGCTCATGCAATAGCCCTCCTCACAGCGTCCACCCGGCACTCTGCAGCGTTCAGCTCAAAAATAGCAGCAGTTACAAATTCCGGGTCGCAGTTGTCAAAGTGGTTCCGAGCCACTTCCAAATCCCGCAAAGCCTCCCGCAGGGTGTTAACCGTTGTCGGAATCGGCTCCATGCGGAATATCTTTTTGACATACTCAGCGATTTTTCGCAGCATTTCTACACCTCCACATCTTTGTAATCTGACGAGCCGTGAGCCAGCCCTCAAAATCATCATGGCCAACCAGCTGCGTACCCATCACCTCGATAAGCCCCTGCTCAAAGCCATAGGAACCCCAGCCCCAAATGCCATCCCAGATACGATCTCCAGCAGCATCATATGCAATAATTTGCTCACCACCATCGTGTCGTCCGCCCGGAAGATACTCCTGATAGTCCGGTCTGTCCATCTCTGGCCAACGACGTCCATAAGTATGCGGAACCTTAGCGTGCTTCAGCAGAATATCCAGCTTCTGCATCTCGGTCATGTAGCTCCGAACTCGGAGTTTCCAGGTTTTCTTTGACATATTTCTCATTGAAGCTTCTCCTTGTCCATCCATGAATACAAGCATGCGTCATGGTATCGACTCAGCATCGCTATTTCGGTAATATCAGATGCGCTTTTATATTTCTTATCCTTCAGCATCTGAAGCTGAGCTTCCACCTTTACGATTTCATTTCTCAGTTCATCTGTACATACTTTTGTGGCATACATTTTTAGTCCTCCAATGTACTCGGCCTTATAGCTCCTCCATAAGCAGCTCAAGTTTTTCCAACGGCATCTCGCTGTATTTTTTCCAGATTACCTTATATTTGCATTTCCCAAGTAATGTACAAATCTTTTTCAAAATACTTTGTCTATGGTTGTTATCTTCTTCAAGGCAAGCCAACTGTGCTTGGTCGATTACAGCATCCATAAAGTGGATCATTTCGAGCTGGGTTTCTTCCAACGGCATTTTTTGCATCCGTTCTAATGCACCAGTCATCATCGCTTGAAACTCCATACCTTTTTCTCCTTTTATTTTCGAGCTTCCTCAAACTTCACAGGTTTGACAGTGCCCTCTCGTGCACACTCCGTCAGGCACTCGTTGCAGGGCTCGTCTGTCTCCAGTACCTTGAAGTTCTTGCACTTCGGGCAGTAGGTTGCATAGTCCACTTCGCGCATCCAGTCATTCATTAGGCTTCACCTCCCGAACGATTGTTACATTCCCACAATGAGGGCAAGTCGTCATCGCTCCGTCTGGAATATTGGTATACTGTAATTTTTTGCGAACCCACCATCCAGTCGGCGCTTCAAAATGACTACCACAGGAACTGCAGACAACTGTGATAAGTTGTTCATCGTTCGAGCTTTTCATCTTTGGCACAAACCTATCATCCAACTCCGGATGCGTCGTCCGCTGGTTCAGTGCCCAGAGCAGGTTCCAGCATGCTGCGCGCAGGTGATCTTCGTCGTCCATTCCGACCATGTACTTTGCAAGGTGGCGAGAAGCTGAGTCCAGTAAACTATGCAGAGGTATACCCTTATCCACGTTATGCTCACCATATTTCAGAGCTCCCTCTTCACAGTGCTTGCTGACCTCCATGATTCCATACCATGGAAGCAAATCCATACGGCCCTTCCCTGCGTGCATATCACGCTTGGCACCGGTTTCAAATTCGGTGCGGTCGCCAGAGTCTTTAATCATCAACAAAACCTCCTGATTCTTCCTTGCATAACTTTATTGGGAATATCCAGCCATCGGATTTTGCATTTGTCCTTGTAGTCAGGGCACAGCTTCTGCAGAATCAACTTTAATGGCTGCCTCTTAATTTCTTCAATCAAGTCCATGAGACAAGCCGTTACTTTCTCGAAGCATTCTGCAATCGCATTTAAGACATCTGCTATTTTCTCACAGGTCGTCGCAGTAAGCCTTAAAGAATCATAAATATCATGCTCCATAGAATTTCCTTTCGTTGAACTGTTTCTTTTGCATCAATGCTCTGGAAATGGCCACATCGATACCGCTACGGCTCTTTAGGTGGTAGAACCAGAGATCCTTAAAAGGTGTATTCAGCCGGTCGATGCGCCCAGATGCCTGCTCCATGACTTTATAGGAGTAGTTCTGGCTATAAAAAATAATGGTATCTGTCTTGATACAGTTCCAACCTTCTGCTCCAGCGTTGTACTGTACAAGATAGACCCATTTATCCGTATCCGGTATCGGTTGATGCTTGTGTCCATTCCACTGAGCCACCTCCACACCGTTGCCATATGGCAAATTTAGGAGAATATCCAACTCATAGTCGAAGTTATAGAAGATGATAACTCTCGGGTGTGTCATGCAAATATCAAGCACTTCTTGTTGCCGAGATTCATCTACATTGACCACCCTCCGCAGGCTGGAACAGAGCTCACTTGCTGTTTCAATAGGCCGCCCTTCCCATGGATTCCACCGGCTCATGCAAATATCTTTGTACTTGCGCTGGTCGAACTCGACGTAGATGTTCTCATGATGCGGTATTGTCTTCCGCTCAAAGTCCATATTAACCAGAATCCGTTCCCGCAGACGTATCAGCCTGCCAGTGTTCAAATATCTGTCAATTTTGGGGTACTTTGAGAAGCGACTATAGACCACATGCTCATTATTGAACTGTGTCCGGTTCCGGTAGAATCCATTTGCAATGAACACCGGAATATAATCTGTCCAGCAATCGCCAGGCGTGGCACTCAGAAGAATCCAGTCGTTTTCCCTCGTAATGCGTAAGAAATCCTTCACCCACGAGCCATTGCCCACAACACGCTGTTCATCAAATATGAAGAACGCGCGTTTGACGCCAATGTACTTGCCGATGTTGTTCCAAGAATCAATTACGACTTTGTGGTTGTAAAGGTCAAAACTCTCATCAGTAGACATGAAAAAGGGAGCGAGTTCTTCGTCCCACTCCCCTGTGTCGCGTTTCCGAGCTGTTGTAATAATGTAAAGGTCTTCGGGCTCAACCATCGGAACATACTCTTCTGTATTGAGCTTTCCATCGAACATCTGGTAATAAAATGCCAGCCCCGTTCTGCTTTTTCCGCTTCCCACCCCACCACACAGAATACAGCCCAGCCTCATTTTCTGGACTGCTTCGAGCTGGTAGTCGTAAAGCTGAACTCCCGCCATCAGAATAATCACCTCATTTCTTCGTGAACATGAATGGCTTCACATCTGCGCCCTCGCCAAATATCGTATATGCGAATACCTCTTTGCCCTTGTAAGTAAAGACTTTCCAACGTCGTTTTTCTTTCATCCTGATACTCCTTTGTTTTATGTGTATTTTCGGACACTTGCAGGCCATACAGGATTCGAACCTGTCATGCTCGCCCTAGCGAATAACCCATATAAAAGAGCCGCAGATTTCTCCACGGCTCCCGAAAATATCGCGATTACTGCTTCGGCTTCATACGCACAAAATATCTTTTACCGTCCTCGTCCTCAATCAGACCATAACAGCGGCGAAACATCCTGGTGTATTTCTCGATCATCTCATCCGAAAGAGAGCCAAAGTCATCTTCGGTCAGGCCTACAATCAGAAATGTACCAACCACATAGTCGTACATCTGAGCGTTAGCGTTATAGAGCGGCCGGTTGAACTCCAAGCCCATGAGTTTGCCCTCATCATTGCAAATAAGAGCAACTTTGTCATCCCACGGGTAGGTTGCTTGAATCAGGCCGCCAACCTCTTTCTGCAGAGATTCCAACGAGCCATCAATGTCGATGACCTCCGGTCGGCACATCGGTTTGATACGCAATACTTTCATAGTTCTTCTCCTTTATTAAAAATATAAGTCTGAGCTGCTGCCTCTGAGAACGCTATTTGCGACGTGGGCACTCACCGGCTGGACCATTCAACGGAAGACTAACTCCTGCACTCAGAAATATCATTTAATAAATTTCGAGGTTTGCGAGGCGTGCATCACGACGTTTCTGCTCGATGATATCAGGAGCAACATAGCTGACGTTCACCAGATAGGATGGGATGTTGTAGTTCTTTGCAGCGAGATTCTCGATGATACAGCCACGATAGCCCTTATCCTCATCGTAAATGCCGATAAAGCGGTCGGCTTCCGACAGTATCTTGATGCTCTCACCAAGATACCAAAGAGCCATGTTGGTGTTTTCAGGAGGATCATCCTCGAAATAAGTCGGGATAACTTCCAGTTCTTCACCAAAGACAGCCTCTGCAATCTTATGCATCTGCTCCATGGATGCTTTAATGGCGTATTCCGTGCGGTTGCGCATAGGAACACTGATAAACAGTCTCTTCATGTGCTTCTCCTTAGTACGGCAAGTCGTTCGGATCGTCAGGTCTCACCATCTCACGCTGCTCATACCGGGATGCATACGGGTCGGCATCTGCATCCTGCTCCACGTAGAGAATATCCGCGTACAGCGTGTACTGGCCGGGGTTGTTCCGGTTCTCATACAGGTTAGCCTGCAGGTTCACATTCTTCACACGGATATAATCCAGCTGACCGATGTTCTCGGCATTGCATGCAACCTTGCGGCCAGTGGTGGTGATCCAGAAAACCTGCGGAGGCCACTTGGAGTCCATGTTGACCGTTACCGGAACGTAGAAGGTCGGTACGAACGGCTCATCGTAGGTGTAGTTGGGGTTCGGCTTGGTCTGCTTGACGTTCAGCCCCATTTCGATGAGCTGCTGAGCCTGCTCCTCCGTAGGGATGACCACGTTCACACGCCGCCGGGACGAGCCGTAACGGTTGCGGTTCGGGTCGCCGGAGAAATTGGTGTCGAAAATAAACCGGGTATTGTCAATGTTTACCTTTGCTTTCATAATAGAAACTCCTTTACTCTTTTTCTTTAGCGCATCGCCGCACTCATTTTTGCCAGCAACTCCGCGATACTATCCTTGGTCTGTGCAGCCATCCGATCCAGCTCTTTAAACGCCTTGGTATAAGCGAGAGCATCCTCATTGGTTTCATCCGGCTTACACCACTTCTTAAAGACCTTGTGGAATCGGCTATCATTGCCTGCCATTTTCTTCACAATAGCCATAGCGAGGCCCTTTTCCTTATCGAAAATATCATCAGGCCCACACTTCACCACAGTCTTGGTGCAATCCGACCACAGAACAATCGTTGCCGGATTGCTGAATATGACCTTGCGGATGCTGACATTGCACATGCCAAGCCGCACAATATCATTCTTCTTGGTCTGCTCTGTGGACTGGCGGGAGTAGTCAATTGCCATTCCTTTGTGTATAGCCCTTGCGAGTTCATGATTGGCCATAAGCATCACTGGGGGCAAATCAGGGCACGCGTTCCAATTCCAAGCATTCTTTCTCATTTATCTCACCTCATAATTTCTTGCAGCTTCGTCCTGAATATCACCCCAGGGCAAATCAGGCTTCTGCCAAGGTGGCATTCCACCATCATCCGATACAAACCATTCCAGATCTCCGTATTGAGCAATAGTGTCCGCCGCCTCATCAACCATCTTGTCGAAATAAGAGCGGTCAATGCTATCCTCCAGATGGAGGTTATAGACCATCTCACTTTCCAGCCAGCGGTAGTCTTTGGCACCATTGACCGAATTGTATTTCGTTTCACCGTCGTCTCGGACACCCGCTTCACGCATCAGCAGCGCTCCTCCGCATCCGGGTTTGATGGGACAGAACTGACCAACACGCCCCACGAAAATATAATTGTGCTCGTCTTCGGGCAGAGCCTCGTTTTTATCGAGGTAGATTGCGCCCTTGGATACCGATTTGATTTCGCAAAGGTCGTCGAACACAATATCTTCGTGGGAGAAAAGTGTCTTGAACACATACGGCGCCTGAAACTGAGCACCAGTCGCAGTCCAATGACCGCCCTTCTTCTCGTTCTTTTCCGGAATATAACCGTACTGTGCCTTTGCTGTATCTGCATCTAGATACTTTGCGATATAAACGGTGTTGTTCACAAGGCACATCTTTTCATATGTAGCCTCATGCTCAAACGTATACCCGTACTTTTTCGCAAAATCCATACAGAAGTCGATGATTTCAGGTGTAGCGTCCGGAATCTTGATAGAGTCCGTCTTGATGTGCGCTACCGTGAAACCACGCTGCTGCACCTCGTCCTGCAGAGTGCGCATAAATAAAGCCCCTCGAAGCGCCACAATGTTGTTGGCGTTCTTGGGGTTGCGGAACGGATTATCGAAGGTTGCACTGGTCAGACCGTAAACCGAGTTGATAGCGATTTTCAGAGCTTGCGCCAACGCTTTCGCCTGTGCGGGGTCATCCAAATATTTGGACAACTTACCGCCAAAGAGCTTCTTGGCCTTGTCATACTCACCATGTTTTACATAGATACGTACATCCATCAGGTCATTGAAGTTCTTGGTGTAGTCGCCAAAGTAGTTCAGAGCGACGGCTGAGTGCGGGTGCAGAGAGGCAACATCCAGCAGAGCGATGTTATAGTACATACCGGGTTCGGCATAAACATAACCGCCCAGTCCAAGGTCAGTACCACGAAACATATTGTGCATCCAACCATCTTTGCCTCTGACCCACTTATAACCCGGGAAGGCATTGATGATGTTCTTATCGGTCAGAATATCAGGCTCGACTTCCACCACCGAATCGGACTTACCCGTAGCCAAATCTGTATAGACCAGCTGAGGGTGCTTTTCCTTGCCGAAAATAATGCGCGTAGTCAGGCTGTTGGTTGTGTCGTTGACGGTCATCCCAGCAACATCTGCCAGAATCTCACGAGCAACGAAGTCAGCCTTACGGTCTTTGGAGTTGAACACTGCTTCGGTGGCGATAACGTCATTGTCACAGTATTCCGCAACCCGTTCCCACTTCTCTTCTGGTACCGGCTGGTTCCAAGGTAAGCCAAGCTCCTGATGATGGATACCCAACTCAATCTCGAACTTTTTCAGGCTCTGTTTCTTCGACGAGAAGTCTAAAATATCCGTGTAAGACAGATTATAGGCTTCACCAAAGAAGCCCATATGATCATTGATAATACGGTTCGACAGTGCATGCAGCTGCTCCGTATTCCAACCGAGCATACAGGCCCAAAGCAGGTGATTGTCGTACTTGCGGTTATTAAACCCAATCAGACGATACTGCGTCAGTTTCTCAATATCCGTAGGGCTAGGGTTGATCAACCGATTCACCGGCTTATCTTCACCGGCAAATTTCCAGTTGACCAGAAAGAGGTTCGGAAACACCTCGCTGTCGAAAAATACGATGGGTGCTTTCTCACCGTCATCAACCTGCGATTCAACATCCTCTCTTGACTTGAAGTGCATCTTCGCCGTGATTTTCAGACAGGCATCGGCCTGGTTCGTGCTGTTTACGGCAAAGGCCAGAATCGCATTGCGCATGTCGTCCACATTATAAGGAATCCCACTCTCGTAGGCTTCATCCATAATATGAGCGATAAAGTCAATGCTGGGTTTAGTATAGGGACTGATTTCTTTTGCGAGGGCTTTCTTAATGAGTACCCGCAGGTGCTTCTCATTTTGAATCTGCTTCACATCGACCATTGTTTTTTCCCCCTTCAACGGCAAGCCGCTGCTGATTTTGGCAATCGGAATATCATTGCACTTGGTCAACATTCTTCTTAGCGAAGAATTTCCGGTGAACACCTTAACCTCAATATGCTCATCGTATACACGGCTCAGTTTGCTTGCGTCCCCTGTGTAAATATAGTGCAAGTGGATTCCTGCACCAGATTTACTCAGTTCTGTGTAGGTAGTAGGCCACTTGGACGCTGCCTCCAGATTTCGCTCAAAGCATTTCTTGCCATCGTCGCCCGGAATATCAAAGTCAATGACGATGTGGGTTTCAGGGACTTTGACATAGTGGAGCTTAGAAGTAAGAATATCTTTGAGCATCGTTTTGACATTCTCCCACTTTTGCGTAGGAGTGCCATTTTCGTTCGCATACTGCGCAGGACAGTCCTTGCAAATATCATCAAAGAGCGAATGCTGTGGTTTCAGATCAATCCATGACTTGGACGGCTCCTCCTTTGAAGCTGCTTCTGCAGGTGCGGGGTCGGCAAATTCTTTGAACTTGTCTGCCTTGAATCCGCTGTAGTAGCTCCGCACTCGTTCGCCGTTCACATCTTCAGCGCGTTCCTTGTAGTCCGCAAAGTAGTTCATCAGCTCTTCACGGAACGCACGCATTGAATATGGATAGACAACCTTTGCCCGCTGGTTATACTCGTCATACATCGCCCATGCACGCTTTAGGGAAATTCCGTCTTCTTTCTTGAAAATATAATACCGGTCGAGCATGAAGTTATAGAAGTCGTTGGAAGCACCAAGCATCCTCGTTGGAATATAATCATCGTAGAGATGCTTGTTTGCCTCATAGACCTCTTTGCAGTGCCATGCGATACCGCCAAGCTCAAAGTCGGTCTTGGCGTAGAGTTCAGAATATCTTTTCTGGGGAACTTTCTCGCCAGTAGGCACCACATCAATCAATCGACGAATCAAACCGGACTTCGCATCGGTGATTTTGACAGGCTTGTTTGTGGCGAGAATCAGGAAGCTCTTGAATTGATTGGCATAAGCACTACGGAACTTCTCATTGACCATCATGGTCTCATGAGACACCAACGAGTTCAGACGAGTATTGTCCTCGATTTTGGACAGGTTACCTTCATGCTGAATTGCGATCAGAGGGTTCGCTTTGAAAGCTTCCAGTGAGAACGCATTAGATGCTGAACCCAGTGCCTGGGAATCGAATGCTGCATAATATCCAGTAAAGAGCTTCTGGATGATGTTCAGCACTGTGGATTTACCACTACCGGGCGGACCATAGAGAACCATGAACTTCTGAATCGTCTTAGAATCGCCATTGACAATAGAACCGATACACCACTCGATTTTCTCTCGCTCCTCTGGAGAATAGAGTGTCTGCATCAGCTCATCATAGGCGTCAATGTTTCCCGGTTCCAGCACATAAGGGAGTCTCTTGGACGCATAGCTTTCCTTTTTGACTGGAGTGTTCGCAAATATCAGCTGCTCATCCAGAGTGTGGTAGTTATCCCGCATCTGACGCTGGCAATACTTGTGCCAGTTGTCAATCATGCCCGATTCAGCGTCCCACATGTGGAGCACCCGGTAATTATCCAGATGCTCCTTGTGTTCGTTTGTGTAAATATCCAACTCATGGTCAATCAGTTGAAGTGCATCCTGTTCGTCAACGCTCCACAATCCTCGCTCTTCCAGCCAGATAGCGTAGAAATCAGAACCCCGAATCATCAAGTCCTTGGACTTTTTGATGATGAATTTGGGATAGATTTCGATTACACCGCGTTTTCCCGTGCGCGTTGCAATCATCAGGAAATCAATCATTGGTAACTGACTTCCTCCTTTCTACGAGGTCTGTATCAGACATCTTTTTTCGTGACACTCGCCTTGCCATCGCAGCAAATGTCCTTTTCAAACTGCATCTCTGCGAGTTCTGCTTCGGCAGCATCGGCGCGTTCCTTTTCAGCCTTGCGCTTCTTCTCGCTTTCATCCAGCATCTTGTAGGCAGCCCAGAACAGACCAATGGTGCCTACCAGCATCAGGTTCTTGCCGAAAAGCTTGCCCCTCTGGCGGCGAATCACCTTCTGGGCGGCATCCAGTGCCAGCTGAGTCTGTGCGAGTTCGTAATAAATGTTATTCATAGTCACTTTTCCTCCAATAATTAAGGTCTGCCAAAATCAGCCGACCAATGTGTTCGGTATTCCTACATGCTGTAATTCGCATCAAAACGACGGAATCATGGAGAACTTGCTCTATTACACCTTCCATCGGGATGCATATTTTCGACACATACACCATCACATGTTGCTTTCGTTGAGGTACGCCATCAGCTGATACCAAATATCTAACTGTCGCATATCCACGTTCGGGCTTATTAAAGTAAAGAGCCCACCAGCTCCATTTGGCTGATAGGCTCTCTGATTGAAACGGTCGATGATAAATTGAGCGCGACCCTCGTTGAACCGAGCATCATCCATAGCTACCAGTCCAAGACTGACAACCATGCCCCAGAACCATTGTCCCACTCGGTTTCCTGCTTCAGAATCTGCCATGATATGCTCTTCGATGCGGATGGAAAGCCCCACCATCATCTCCAACATACTACATGGCATCCCGCTCGTTGCACTGTTCAACGCTGCATATGGGATACTTTTTTCCTGAGCGAATCGGTAGCGCAGGTCTTGCCCATCTTCAGCACGACTCGCATCCATCTCACAGGACGGAATAAAGTCTTGCTGAAATAAAAACGCAAGTAGCTTGTGGAAAGAAAGGTTTCTGGGTTCCCATCTTCCGCAAACCGTTTCACGCAGCCAGTCAAAATACTGACTGGTCATATCGTTAAATATCATTCATACTCCTCTCCGGAGTTAGGATACAAGTCCGCATACTTATTGCGCACCTTCAGAACTTCGTAGTCCTTCCGGTAGTTGTGATTGCGGACATGGACAAGATCAGGCTCTTCTGCTCCAAAATTATCCAGAGCCTTAGGGCCAATCACCTTTTCAATGTCCTCTACCCTGCTCCCATCACTATCATAAGTCAGGATGCCGTCTGCATAGTAGGTCAGGAAGCTGGTTTCGTAATCGTCCTCGTTACCGAACTCGTCGCTCGGAATGATCTCAATAGCCTCCATCGGCTCATGGGTCGGCTTCTCAGAATCTTCCTCCTGACGATACGGGCCGCTCACGAGATCGTACGCCTTTTCGTTCGACCGCTGCTCGATGGTCATATCCAGTTCCTGCTCACGCTGCTTAAAATGGTTCCGAGCGTCCTCGACCAGCACATCTGCCTGCTTCTTGTAAGTATCGCGCATCAGAAAGTGCATCGTGGCAACACCAGCAGCAAATCCACCTACAAATATCAAGGCATCACGCATCAGTTTTTTCATTGGTTTCTTCTCCTTTAATCGTCATCATGGTGAAGGCCAGTCCTCCAAAAAAGAGCGAAACACTCATGAGGACCCCTCCAACCAGATGCCGCTTTCGTTTCGTGTCGGTCAAATAATCGAGGAATAAAAACACCGATTCCAAACCGTCCATAAATATCCTTTCACTCAGAAAGGACTGCCAGACCGGATACGAAGCACACTCCGGCCATGGCTGCAAATACATAGGAAAGAGTCTTTACGTATCTGGTCATAGCTTGTCCCTCCAAAATATCAGTTAGATTTTGTCGATGATGATACCGTCACAGTTGAAGTGCAGAATGACAGAACGCTCCTCGCCACGGAGGAAGCTCTTCAGTGCCTCATTGCTCGATTCAAAGCTCGTGAGGCCGAAATCCACATGGTTGTGCAGCGAAGTGTCGTTCGGATTGTATACCCAGCCAACGACCTGGCCAGTAGGAGTGCGCAGAGACTGACCGCCGTGTGTGCCAATCATGGTGAGCACTTCATTCAGGAACAGATGTCCCTGAGAACGCAGTTTCTTGTTCGCTGCAGACTCCATGAGGAGCAGATAGTTCCGATTCATGTCGGCATCCCGCTCCCACGTGTCCACAGTTTCATCGAAAATCAGAGTGCACGGATCATCTGCCTGCTCAGCGATATCCTTGTACTCTTTGATGACCTCCTCTACACCGTTCTCATCGACCTTCTTGGTTTCAACTTCCACGGCCTTAACGTTCTGCTCCAGTTCATGCTGTACCCGCTCGCCAAAGCGGTCGGCGACGCGGTTCTTATATCCGTTGAAAGACTGCTCCAGCGCGATGTAGGCGGCCGTCAGCGTTGCATTCCGCTTCGTCATGATATGATGACTGCCGAACATGCAACCGAGAGATGCAGCGCCCAGACCAATCGCAGGTGCATACACCTTTGCGAGCTTCATGCCGGTCTTAATGTAAGTCGTGGTGATGTCCTTCGTCAGGTCTTCCTTAGTATAGGTCTCACCTTCGGGCAGCTGGATCTCCCCAGCATCCACCTTATCCTTAGTCTCGTGGATTTTCTCCACATTGGCCTTATGCTCAGCCAGAATATACTGCGCCTTCAGAGTTGCCTTGCAGGCCAAAACGGTTGCAGTTACGCCACCGATAGCAGCACCAACCACCATGATGGTCGGGCTTGCCTTCTTCAGCTTGAATGCAGTCTTAGACAACATCTGCGTTGCCTTAGTCATGATTTCTTCCTTTTTCATAAAGTATCAGTCCTTTCAATTAGTTCAGAGGAACAGGTTTCGGAAATACGATAGTGTAACCGCCCGGAACGCCCTTGATAGATGCAGGTCCAAGGTCATACCACCCATACTTGCAGTCCTGATAGTCACGAGCATCACGGGTAATTCCCACAACATCGTAAAAATCAGCAATCGTGACCTGCCCGTATTCGTGGAGCGCATGGCCCATCTCGTTCAAAACATCATTTGCATCGGCATAGCTATCGAAGGTGATGTTCTGCCAGTCCAGCCGGTTCGGGCGATAGTTGTTCTGCGGAGGACGGCTCTGGTTTGCATTTGCGTAGTAGCTGCTATAGCTGTTATGCTGCTGATAATATCCGCTCGTATTGGTGCGGGAACGATCCACACCGAACAGTGCGATATTGACCGCAGAGCACACCATGTTCTTGATACCGGGTAGAATATAATCCGTCCACAGCTTTTCGCGAATCGTCTGCAGGTCTTCTGCGAGAAAGTTATGCGCCAGCTTCTGGATCTCGTTCTCCTGCTTGATGGTCACCTTACCGGTCGTGACCTTTTTTAACTGTTTCTTAGACGGCTCGCCAGTGGAGTTGATGCTGCTGGAAGGCATTTCGATTTTAGCCATTGGCCATACCCTCCTCTGCGTACCGGAGGATGGTTTTGCCGATTTCCCTAGCCGTTTCAGGCTTCCAAGTGGTGCCGAACGTCTTGCCAGTCAGTTTGTCCGTGATGGAAATGAAGACCTTCTTCACGCCCTTGTCAGTAACAGCAGGGTCAACATGGAGTCGATACGCCTTCAGAATGGTCTTGTAGCCCTTCTCGACCAGCATCTTGATGTAGACCTTATCGCCTGCAACGCCAACGGCCACACCCGCAGCAAAGACGCCACCGATTACTGCAGCTTTTTTCCAGTTAAACTTTTTGACGTTTTTCTTTTCCATAGTTATTCTCCTTTGTAAAAATAAAAAGAGCCACAGATTTCTCCACGGCTCCCTTGCGGCTGTCCAACAGATTATTCTTCGTCGGTTTCCACCACTTCGGTCACTTCTGCTTCGATGGGCTCGTCCTTCGTCTTCTTGCTGTCAATCCAGTTCTTTACCTTGTAGCACAGCGGAACAAGTACGTGCTTGCAGAGCAGCTCAGCGCCCTTGTAAGCTGCGGCACCAGCCAGCATGAATACTGCCGTCTTGCCAAAGCTACCAGATGCGCTCGACATCTCCGCATGGTTCTCGTCCACACTGGGCACCAGGTTATCGACCTCCGGCATTGCATCCGTCAGGTTCTCAGTCATAGCGTCCATGTTGTTCATCATTTCGTTTTCCATAGTGATTCTCCTTTAATTAAAATATAAATGTTGGAGTATACCTCCATAACAGTCGGTGAAAATTTCGCGAATCAGTACCCCAGCCACTTCGGAGGCGTGCTGTAGTCCAGAACCATGCAAGGCATTCCGTCCTCGTCCAGCTTGGAACTGTAGAATGTTTCAATGGTCAGCGTGGAATCCGTATCCCAGCCCAAAAGGTCGCCGTTCTTGGTGTGCTCCAGTCCCAGATAATCGAACAGGTCATTCTGGCTCACACGAAAATCGCTCAGGAGCTGCTTATTCAGGCCGTTCATCGCCCGATCCAGCGCGTTTACGGTCGTCTTGAAATATCTTCCAGAGAAGCTTTCATAGCACTCGACCAGCTGATCATAAGATGCGTCGCGGGCTGCCGGTACAATAATCGGCGTTTCTTCCGGCTGCTTTGCCATCTTGTCGAGGGTGATGGTCTGGCGAAGTTCTTTCTCCTTATCCTCGCCGATGGTTTCCACGACTTTCTCCTGATACTGTTTCATGGCGCTTTCGCTCAGAGAATATGCGGCTGCCAGAGCTGCATTGCGCCGGTCGTTCTCATTCATGGCACCAATCATGCAGCCTGCAGATGCTGCCATGGAAATCGCCGTAGGAATATAAGCCGGAGCAACCGTCTTTACGATAGTTTTTACATCCAACTTCTCTGTGCCAAGTTCCCGCTTCTTCTCATCGAGCAGGATCATCGCCTTGGGAGTTGCCTTGACGGCGAAAACCACGCTCGTGACCATGCCCGCAATGCTGCCGCAGACCAGGATTTTGGGAAGGTTCTTTGCAATACCCTTTCCCACTTTCTTGCCAAATGTTTTCAGGTTCATTTTTCATACCTCCGTAAAATATAAAAGAAAGAGCCGCAGATTTCTCCACGGCCCTTTGCTTCTTAGTAGAGCTTATCCTCCGCACAATGGCGGTTTTTGTATGCTCCTCTCCTTCTTACCGGAGCAGGGTCATCCGTCAACCAGCTGTAGAGCCGAATCGGTTGCAGGAGCAAGTACCAAATCAGCGCATCAAGTGCACTAAGCATCGCTCGCCCCAGCACCTTTAAGGCACCCAGCATCTCAGAATCCACCTGCTCGAAGTATTCGCGATCGAACATAATTTTTACCTCCAATTCTTTTAGGATTTCTCCATAATAGCGTTGGAAATTTTCGCGATTAGAGGTTCTTTTCCGACAGCTGCTTGCGAACTTCTTCCTGAACCATATCCCGCAGGTCGTCCTCGGTCTTCTGGTCCTCGATCAGGTCATGCCCGAAGCCCATGATTGCGCTTGCTGCCAGCATCGCCATAGATGCAACTTTCCACCAGTTGATGTTCTTCATAAATATCAATCTCCTGTATAGTCCAGATACTCCTTGATCGGTTCCTGAAAAGCATCTACATAGTAAACTTCCAGGCCGTCGTCGGTCGTCTGCTTGCAATAATTAAAATCGATCCAGTAATATTCCCACTCATTTGCAAGGTAATCAGCGCACCATCCAAGATGGTCGATTTCTGGTGAGAAGTCCAGACCCGGCAAATAAGAGCAGAAGTCATTCATAGAGAGCTCGCCGTTTAATGCAAAATACCGATTCGCATTGTAAAAAGCATCTGTCAATTCAACTTCGGTGGCATGAAAATATCTTTTTGAGATAGGCTCATAGCAAAGCAACTTATCTTCAACCATATCCGTGGTAGGCTTTTTGAGTACCGCCTGAGCATCCTTATAGATTTTCTTCTCATGCTCGGCACCAACATGCTGCGCAACCTCCCTGCGGTACTCCTGATATGCCTTTCCAAGTGCCATATAGCCAGCGGTCAGGCTCGCAATCTGCTTCTTGTTCAGTGCATCGGAGCCGATGATACATGCGATGGTGCCCCCGCCCAGAATTGCGGCCGGGACATATGCTTTCCAGCATATCCGAACGATTTGTTTCTTTGTCAGTGGCCCCTCCACAACGCCCTGCTCATCTTCGTTGTATTTTCGCAAGGCTTCGTCCACTTCGAGCAGATGCTTTGCCTTCGTAGTCGCCCGCCCGGTCTCGATGGCCGTTGCCACCACGCCTACAGATGCCGCCACCGCCAGAATGGTTCCGCCGTGCTTGCGCAGGAATTTCGCGCATGTTTTCGTCAGTTTCATTGTTCAACCTCCATTTTGAAAAAGAAAGAGCCGCAGATTTCTCCACGGCTCTCGCCTTATTTATTTGTGATTCATCTTCTCAAAATTCTGGTTGATTTCGTCGTTCATAGAAGTTGCTACTTCCTTGTACATCTCATCACCCATATGCTTGTGCATGAGCTGGCTGAGATAGTTACATTCACAGTTTCCGCCTGCATCGAAGCCGAGGTAATAAACACCCCATGCTGCGATTGCAAGTCCTGCAATAGCGCCAATCCCGCCGCCGGTCACACCAGCAACATAACGATACCAATTTTTCCAAGTTTTACGTACTTCCATAGTTTTATACCTCCAAAATATAATTCTGAGACTAACCATCTCATAAAGCACACTGAAAATATCGCGTCAGATCACATCAGCCTTCTTGAGAATATCCATCAGCTGCGCCTTGGTCATCTCTGCGTCCACCACCAGATGGATCTTCAGCTTCTGCTCTTTTTCGCTCCAGTTCGCCTGAACCTCGCCCAGCTGTACCTCTGTACCGGGTAACTGTTTTTTCAGTATCTTGTTGATGACCTGCGAGATGATGCGGCGCAGAAAACTTGACCGGATCAGCATAATGTCCTCCATAATCGTTCAACCTCCAAAAATAAAAATGAAAAAGAGAATGGGCCTTCATCCCATAAAGCACGGAGAATTTTTCGCGTTTACTTGATTCTTTTGACCATCACTGTATATTCAAGCTTCATAGGATTGCCGGAAGCATCTTTACAAGAGAAAACATTACCAGTAAAACTAAGCTGGGCAGTGGAATTTTTACACAGGATATTCATTACAGTTCTATCTTTAAGCACTGCAATTTTGAAAATATCTGCGAGTTTTTCAAAATCATTCATAATATGATTAGCCTTGAACATATTTGCATTTGACATAGTTACTGCCTCCCATATTGTGGTTTACAAAAATAAAGAGCCTACGATTTCTCGTAAGCTCTTTCGCAAAATATCAAGCCGTTTTATTTATTGCAATGCTATTCTCATATAGCTCGTGGGGTGCGACATCCTGACCTTCCGGCCATTCGATACCGCTTCCGTCGGGCAATAATTCCACCCTGTTGAAATATCCATCGTTTTGCAACATGCCATACCACGAACCCGTAGCATAGGGAGCAACATCGAATAGCCTTACTTCTCCGGTTTCATAGTACAGGCGTAATTTCATCTGAGTAATCGGCTCAACTTTCGTTAGTCTTGGTTGCGGCATCCAAAAATCACGCTCCTTACTTTAAGGGGTCAATGCGGAAAAACTGCTCGCCATTGCTCAGCAGCTTCCAGTTCGCCGCAAGATCGTCTTTATGGATCTCCATCCATGCATCCAAGAGTTTCATCTGACTACGCGGGATCTTTCCTTCAAGAACAGTTCCGTCCAATGCAACAACAACTTCTTGCCCAGAATACTCAGCATGGATATGAGGCATATTATGTTTGCCGCCCATTTCTCGATACATCCGGACAATAATCCCGTAGAACATACATAATACAGGCATCCTAAAACACCTCCCTCTATCATATTATACCAAATGGGGCTATAAAAAGAAAGAGCCTACGATTCTTTACATGTGCTCAGATCAAACTCCTATCAAACACGGTCTCCCAGCGTTCTTTTTTCAATGGTTTCATGCGTAAGGCCCACATGATTTGCCGGACTGTGACGGTGGGATAGCAGCCATTCACATCTTTCTTCTTTGCATGGTGGTCAAAGTATTCCTTGAATCCAGCATGCAGATAGATTTTATCGTTCAGCCACGGATCAATAGCGCTCCATGTGGTGGATTTCGTTTTCTCGTTAAAACGCTGTTGGATGACACAAAGGCCCTTTTCATGGTCCAAATATAATGTACTGATGCGATAGACCGGGTGATTGCACCGGTACGTTTGACCATAGTAGTTCGTCCAATTTTCAGGCGGTAGATTATGGTATCTCATAAAAGAAAGAGAAGCCGCAGATTTCTCCGCAGCCTCTCCTGTCCCTCCTTTATACAGACTTTTTTCCGTAATCCTTGTAGATCATCTTGCCGTCCCGATAACGGTCGTCGAACACCTGCACACCGCCTGCCGAACAAATTGCCCAGAACCGGTCATGGTAAATCATCAGAAATGCCCCCAGAGCGGTCGATGCCACACCAGCTACGACTTTCGCCACTTCGGTTTTCCAAGCCTTCTCTGCCTTGTCTGCTTCGATTCTGAGTTCATTTGTCTTCATCTGAAGCTCATCCTCTCGTGCATTCTTGTCAGCCAGGTTTGTTTTCTCCTTAACGCGAATTTCGTAGAACTTTGCAGCGCACTCGTAGGCAGCCTTGTACTCATTGCTTCCCGGTGTCAGATCCTTAATTCGTTCAAGCTCGTGCTTAATCGTTTCGTCCATCAACTTTTCGTTCTGGACTGCATTCAGTTCTTCCATTTTGATTATCTCCTTTTCAAGTCAATATTTGGAGTTTTTCTCCATTAAACAGTATGTTTTTCTCGCGACTTTAGCTTACTCACTTTGTTCACCCTGAGAACAACATACTGTCTATCGGCAAAGTCCACGGATTCCCCGCCCAAGTTCAGGAACAGACTGGGGTTCTCGTTCTCGTCAGCCTGAGCAACGATAAGAGAGCCGATCGTTTCAGCCTCGTAGTCAATCTTCCACCGGACAGCAGAACCAACCACGAAGCCGATGGTCGCACAGATAAGCCCCAGACCAATGATGATGTACATTTTCAAATCTCCTTTGTAATAGAATAATGGATAAACCGGTCGTGTGCATGATGAAAATAAAAAGAGTCGTAGATTTCTCCACGGCTCCCTTACGCCTTAAATGTCGTTTCTAATCAAGAACAGGTCGTTATGATTGCAAGCCGGTCTCACAATTCCCTTTGCCCGAATCAACATGATTGCATTGGCATAAGCCGCGCGTGCACTTTGAGCGGTTTTGTACTCGTCCGTATCAATGTACATGACTTTCTGGTTGCTCTCGATGAATACGCGGATCTTGTCAATAGCGTTCACATATCCCCGATCGTAGCTAGTCTTTACTCGTCTCCTCATAATAAATTCTCCTTTCAATTTTCAGAAGACATCCTTCCATAATAGAATACGAAAAGTTCGCGAACAAAAAGCAGAGGGCGTGTTTTTAATTTACTTATTGCCCTTTGTCTTGTCAGAATCCAAATATTCTCTTGCCTTTTGCAGCTTGATGTATGCCACATATGCTTCCATGGTTGTCGCCACCAAGCAAATTGCAGCACTGCCAGCTTTCATAAAAGGTACAGCCCCTAAAAGTTTCTTTCCAATGACATATCTAGCTTTCATAGTATCATCCTCCAATATACCCTCTACTTCCATAAAGGAAAATGAAAATTTCACGAACAGGCAAAAAAAAAGAAAGAGCCTGTGATTTCTCACACGCTCCTGTATGGGTAAACATCAATCTTTTATCGTTGCTTTAAACTCTTCCACGGTCATCTCTACACGTGGCGCAGCATCTTCAACTTTCAGAAGGCCATCTCGTACCAGCCCAGCCAAAATATCGATCTCAACCTTGTGCTTGGCGATTTTCTCTTGGGCGATTTTCTGTTCACGCTTGATTCTTCCCTGCTCTACTGGGCACGTTGAACAACATTCGGGATAGCTTTTGTTGCCACATTTATTGCACATCATTTCATGCCGTCCGAGGTCGGGAATTTCCTCGTCATATTCTTTCACAACTATAGTCCATTTGCCATTGACTTTTTCGGGGCAAGCCATTTTGGAATGTACAAGCATATAATTTCGCCTCCTTTTCTTCAGTATATCACAGCCAGACAAAAAGCAAAAGACCATGTTTCAGATCTTTTGCCCTGCAGAATGGTGATTAGGAAATCAACGTCAAGTAGCGATTCAACAGCCGCTCGTACGTATCTTCGTCTGCTTTAATGTAGACGAGAATTTCCATCCGGTTCTTAGCATTTTTCTCGCTGTGAATCATCAGGTCATAATAACCTTCATCATTCAGCATACGAATACAAATGCCGAGCTGTCTATCGCTTTTTGCCAGAAATGATTTCATGGTTCTCACCTCCTTCCATAAAAGAGGCAGAACTTTTCGCGTTGAAAAAGAAGAGCCGCAGATTTCTCCACGGCTCAGCTTTTACAGTATTGTAATGTCTATTATTTCTTTATCTTCTTCAAAGTGCTTCACCAATTTATTGAACTCGTCCTCGGCACATGTACAGTCAAATAAAACTCGTATACATGGTTTGAATTCACCAGGCTTTGCCCCCGTCAGCTTTCTTAATCTTTCCGACGCATCAAAATACTCTGTATGGTAAATTCCTACCAGCATTGTTCTCATCTCTTGTTCAATGCGTTTACCAATATCGGCTCTGCACTTTAAGTAAAAATGTACTCGTTTTGCAATATTTACCATTACAATCACCTCCATAAAGCGCCTTGAACTTTTCGCGTCATTGCCGTTCCTTGCTCAGGAGCCAGAAGAAATAATGGTAAAATTTGTAGTACGTTTTTCTGCAGCATGGGCACCCATTGGCTCTCAGTGCATCATAGCACACCTCTTCCGTCACACCTCTTAATACGTATGGTGCAATAGCAGGTTCTAGCTTTGCTACACAGCGGTCGATAATATCAATGTGCATCGAATAGTAGGCTCGTATCATAGCCTGCCGCTCTGTCGAGCTTTCCGGGAGGCTTCCTCTTATAATCCCAGAAACCTCGTGGCTGCTCGATTCCCACCCGTTGACTTGTTCTAAAGCCTTTTTCCAGTCCGGGTACTGCAAGCAAAAGTTTTTCAGCTCGTAGTAGCGGTATTTAGTTATGTAGAAGGAGCTTTTCTTTGAGAGTTCTGGTTTTTCATTCCGCATTTTTTTCATGGACAGGGATTTCCTTTCTAATTTTGTTCAGAAAGGATAATACTGTCCAAAACGGTCGTATGCGTGCCCCTTTTAACATTCTTGCTGATGAATTATGCCAAGTCGAAGTAAATCGTTTAATCTAGAATAGAATTTGATTGGTAAAAATTAAAGAATTTTGCTAAGTGGGCTATGTTTTCGGTACATTTCAGCAAGGTCGTCTTGTGTGATGTCTAAATAGGCTTGTTCTGTAACCGTGACACTGCTGTGGCCCAACAGTCTGCTAAGTGTGTAAATGTTCCCTCCACTCATAAGAAACCTCTTTGCGAAATTGTTGCGGAATACATGAGGGTGAATGTTGCTCAGTCCTATCCGCTTGGCATATTTGCGAACATTGGCCTCAAAGTTACTGACCTGAACACGTTTTCCCTTATTGGTGCAAAACAGAAAATCACTGTCACGATAACGATCCTTGTACTTTATCCAGCGTTGAAGCTGTGTTGCCATCTTGTCCGAGAAAAACACATAGCGCGCCCTCTTGCCCTTTGTATTATCTGCCGGGAGACTAATGCATCGTTTCGCAATGTCCAGATCATGCACATTGATCAACAAACACTCATTTACTCTCATACCCGTATCAAGTAGAAGCTGCATGACGATGCAATCCCGGTATTCGCTAAAGCTTGAAATATCCATGCTCTTCAGCAAACGCTTGAAGTCTTCATCCGAAACGAACTCCAATGGTTTACGTTCCACTCTAACGAAATCGCCCTTTTTGACAGGCGAGCGGAGAATTAGTTCTTCTTCCACACACCAGTTGAAGAAAACTCGCAGGTTTCGCAGATAGTTATTTACGGTCACATCTGAAACGTTCTTCCCAAAGTCAAGTCTCCGCTCTGGATAGTTGCCACTGTTCGGATTGGTAATAACCGTATATTTCCCTCGTTCTTTGATGCTCTTTATATAGCCTTGTATCGCAAGATGGGTGATATTTTCTGTCAGCAGAATCCCCTGCCCATCCATGTACTTCATAAAGATCCGAAGTGTCTGTTCATAGCTGTTAATAGTTTTCGTGCTCAGTCCTTTCAAACCGCAGTACTCAATAAACATCTCAATATCTCGCGCAAGCATAAAATAAAACCTCCCATATTCATCGGATGCTACCCCCCAATAAATACAGGAGATTTATCGCCTTTCATTTACCTTATTTATCGCCATGAGGGCATAATTCCACATTTTTTAGAGCGATAAACAAACGCCAAATTTCCATTCACCCCAATTCACGCCATATAAGCATACTAATTATCGCAAACTTTTTTCATCCAATGCGCTGGCGCTTATCCAGGCGCATCTTGTCAGCGA
>CALADS010000049.1 GCA_937890825.1 uncultured Bacteroides sp.
TTTCAGCAGTTCTATCACGTGGTGATTCAGTGTTCTCATCCCCTTTGTTTTTCTCCCTTGTATTTCCTCCCGTCGCCTGTTTCTTATTAGGCGTGTTTTCCTCAGCTATTTACGCTCTATTTGTAATCTCCTCTTCACACACTTTTTCTCCTTCTTTCATTCTGCTGTCCGAATGCTTTCGTTTGGCTGTGATTCTGGAGATTTTTTTCCTTGTTTCTATTTGAAAGTTCCTGGGTGCTTTTTTGGATGCGTGTGCAATGAAATCTTCAAAAATTCCCCTTTTGCGAGCTGTTGCGCCTTGCAAAATGATTTTTTTCGAGATTTCGTAAATTTTAGTCTCTTCTTTCTGCTATTTATCAAATGGTTTTTTGTACTTTTGGCATGAATCTAATAAAGGGAAAAAAATTACGTGAAATAGTAATGTAAATAATTATAATAAACTCCTGGAAATATGGAAAACAAAATTCAAGAGCTGACCGATAAGATCTACCGTGAGGGTGTAGAAAAAGGTAATGTGGAAGCACAGAAACTTATCGAAAAGGCTCAGGAAGACGCAAAGAAGATTGTAGAAGATGCCCATAAAGAGGCAGAAACTATTTTGGTAAATGCCCGTAAGGCCGCAGGTGAACTGGCTGAAAATACGAAGTCGGAACTGAAACTTTTTGCTGGGCAGGCCATCAATGCGTTGAAATCAGAGATTGCCACGCTGGTTACAAATCAACTCGTAGATGCCGACGTAAAGGCATTTGCTGCTAACAAAGATTTTCTGAATGCATTCATAGTAGCCTTAGCTTCTAAGTGGAGCGAGAATGAACCCATTGTTATTGGTGCTGCCGATGCTGAATCCCTGAAGAAATATTTTGCAGCAAAAGCTAAATCATTGTTGGATAAGGGCATTAAGATAGAACAGGTGAATGGCACCAAAACACTTTTCACAGTTTCGCCTGCCGATGGTTCGTATAAGGTAAATTTTGGCGAAGAAGAGTTTATGAATTATTTCAAGGAATTCCTACGTCCGCAATTAGTAGAAATGCTGTTTTAAAAACTTCCAAAGATTATGAGCAAGTACTATTATTTAGTAGCCGGTTTGCCAGACCTTGCTTTGGAAGATAATAAGCTGACGTATACAGTAGCTGATTTTAAGTCGGAAATTTATCCATTTCTTTCAGAAGGAGACCGTAGATTGGCTGATTTGTTCTATTTGAAGTTTGACAATGCCAATGTGCTGAAACTCTTGAAAGACAAGGATGCTTCCATTGATAAGCGTGGTAATTATTCGGCTGAAGAACTATCAGAGTTTATCGCCTTGCTTAAAGAAGGAGATTCTGTATCTGACAAGGTTTTCCCTGCTTATCTGAGTCAATTTATTGTTGATTATTTTCAGTCATCTGCCGAAGAAGGATATTTGCCTGAGAACAAATTGGCTTCGTTATATTATGCGTATGCTATGGGATGTAAAAATGCCTTTGTAGCTGCGTGGTTTGAATTTAACTTGACGGTCAATAATATTCTGGTGGCATTGACAGCCCGGAAATATAAAATGGAAATTTCTCCGCTTATAGTCGGCGATACTACGGTGTGTGAAGCTTTACGGACTTCAAATGCACGTGATTTTGGCTTGTCGGGCGAAGTGGATTTCTTAGATAGATTGATGAAAATCAGCGAGACAGAGGAATTGGTGGAACGAGAAAAGAAAATCGATCAGTTAAGATGGAACTGGATGGAAGATGCCACCTTCTTTAATTATTTTACAGCAGAACGTCTGTTCGTCTTTTTATTGAAGCTGGAAATGATACAGCGTTGGATTTCTTTGGACAAGGAAAGAGGGAGCCAATTGTTCCGTAGCATGATTGCTTCGTTGAAAGACGAGGTGCAGATTCCTGCAGAATTCAGATAAAAAATAAATCAAATAATATATGGCAACAAAAGGAACTGTTAGTGGCGTTATAGCCAATATGGTGACCCTGGTCGTTGACGGACCGGTAGCACAAAATGAAATTTGCTACATTTCTACCGGCGGTGATAAGTTGATGGCCGAGGTGATTAAGGTAGTGGGCACTCAGGTCTATGTGCAGGTGTTTGAAAGCACGCGTGGATTGAAAGTGGGTGCTGAAGCCGAGTTTACCGGACACATGCTCGAAGTGACGTTGGGTCCTGGTATGCTCTCGAAGAATTATGACGGGTTGCAGAACGACTTGGATAAAATGGATGGCGTGTTCTTGAAACGCGGTCAGTATACTTATCCGTTAGATAAAGGAAGCAAATGGCATTTCGTTCCCTTGGCAAAAGCAGGGGATAAGGTGGAAGCTGCTGCCTGGTTGGGCCAGGTGGACGAGAACTTCCAACCGCTGAAAATCATGGTGCCTTTCGAACAGAAAGGGGTATGTACCGTGAAATCGATAGTTAAGGAAGGTGACTATACCATCGAAGATACGATTGCTGTGTTGCAGGATGAGGAAGGAAAGGAAATAAAGGTAAACATGATTCAGAAATGGCCGGTGAAGAGGGCGATGACGAATTATCGGGAAAAACCGCGTCCTTTCAAATTGCTGGAAACAGGTGTGCGTGTAATCGATACGGTAAACCCCATCGTAGAAGGAGGTACAGGATTTATTCCGGGACCTTTCGGTACAGGAAAGACGGTGCTGCAGCATGCCATTTCCAAACAGGCGGAAGCAGACATCGTAATCATTGCGGCTTGTGGTGAACGTGCCAATGAGGTAGTGGAAATCTTTACTGAATTCCCGGAATTGGTAGACCCGCATACCGGACGCAAGCTGATGGAGCGTACCATTATTATTGCTAATACTTCGAATATGCCTGTAGCGGCTCGTGAAGCGTCGGTTTATACCGCCATGACCATTGCGGAATATTACCGGAGCATGGGACTTAAGGTGTTGCTCATGGCTGACTCTACTTCGCGCTGGGCGCAGGCTTTGCGTGAAATGTCTAACCGTATGGAAGAGTTGCCCGGACCTGATGCGTTCCCGATGGACTTGTCTTCTATTATTTCTAACTTCTATGGGCGTGCAGGATATGTAGTGCTCAACAATGGTGAAACGGGTTCTATTACTTTTATTGGTACGGTATCTCCGGCCGGTGGTAACTTGAAAGAACCGGTTACTGAAAACACCAAGAAGGTGGCCCGCTGCTTCTATGCCTTGGAGCAAGACCGTGCCGACAAGAAGCGTTATCCGGCTGTGAATCCGATTGACTCTTATTCTAAATACATAGAGTATCCGGAATTCGAGAATTACATCGCTCAGCGTATCAATGGAGAGTGGATAGGCAAGGTCAATGAAATCAAGACGCGTCTGCAACGTGGTAAGGAAATTGCCGAACAAATCAATATTTTGGGTGATGACGGTGTACCGGTAGAATATCATGAAATTTTCTGGAAATCTGAATTGATTGACTTCGTGATTCTGCAGCAGGATGCTTTTGACGAAATTGATGCGGTAACTCCGATGGAACGTCAGGAGGAAATTTTGAATATGGTAATAGATATCTGTCATACAGACTTTGATTTCGATAATTTTAATGAAGTAATGGATTACTTCAAGAAGATGATCAATATCTGCAAGCAGATGAACTATTCTAAGTTCCAGTCGGATGAATATAATCAGTTCCACCAGCAGTTGATGGACTTGGTGGAGGAACGTAAGGCTAAATAATAACTCTTCTAATTTGGGAAATTAAGAAAATGGCAACAAAAGCTTTTCAAAAAATATATACCAAGATTACTCAGATTACCAAAGCTACCTGTTCGCTGAAAGCTACAGGGGTGGGTTATGATGAGTTGGCAACCGTTAACGGCAAATTGGCACAGGTGGTGAAGATGGCCGGTGACGAGGTGACTTTGCAGGTGTTTGAGGGTACGGAAGGTATTCCTACCAATGCAGAGGTGGTGTTCTTGGGCAAGGCTCCTACGATTAAGGTTAGTGAGCAGCTTGCCGGACGTTTCTTCAACGCATTTGGTGACCCGATTGACGGGGGACCCGAAATTGAAGGTACGGAGGTGGAAATCGGTGGCCCGTCAGTAAATCCGGTGCGACGCAAACAACCGTCGGAACTGATTGCTACAGGTATTGCAGGTATCGACCTGAACAATACGTTGGTTTCCGGTCAGAAGATTCCGTTCTTTGCCGACCCTGACCAGCCGTTCAATCAGGTGATGGCTAATGTGGCATTGCGTGCTGAAACAGATAAGATTATTCTGGGGGGTATGGGTATGACCAATGATGACTACCTTTATTTCAAAAATGTCTTTTCTAATGCCGGTGCGCTGGACCGTATTGTAAGTTTCATGAATACGACGGAGAATCCGCCTGTAGAACGCTTGCTTATTCCGGATATGGCCTTGACGGCTGCCGAATATTTTGCAGTAGAGCATAATGAAAAAGTATTGGTATTGCTTACAGATATGACTTCGTATGCCGATGCTTTGGCCATTGTGTCTAACCGTATGGACCAGATTCCTTCGAAAGACTCAATGCCCGGTTCTTTGTATTCTGATTTGGCTAAGATTTACGAGAAGGCTGTGCAGTTCCCCAGCGGTGGTTCTATTACCATTATTGCGGTTACTACCTTGTCGGGTGGAGACATTACACACGCTGTACCCGATAATACCGGTTATATCACCGAAGGCCAGTTGTTCTTGCGTCGTGACAGTGACATCGGTAAGGTAATCGTTGACCCATTCCGTTCTTTGTCTCGTCTGAAACAGTTGGTTACCGGTAAGAAGACCCGTAAGGATCATCCGCAGGTGATGAATGCTGCTGTCCGTCTGTATGCCGATGCGGCCAATGCCAAGACTAAATTGGAAAACGGATTTGATTTGACCAATTATGACGAAAGAACCTTGGCTTTTGCCAAAGACTATTCTAACCAATTGCTTGCGATTGATGTCAACCTCAATACTACTGAAATGCTTGATGTGGCCTGGGGACTCTTTGGCAAATACTTTAAGCCTGAAGAAGTGAATATCAAGAAGGAATTGGTAGACCAGTTCTGGAAAAGCGAGGCTAACTAATCATATAACAATAATTTTTAATCACTAAAAGAAGTGGCTATTAAGTTTCAATATAATAAAACCTCTCTTCAGCAGTTGGAAAAACAACTGAAAGTGCGGGTTCGTACGCTTCCTATCATCAAGAATAAGGAAAGTGCGTTGCGTATGGAAGTGAAGCGCTGTAAGCAGGATGCAGCTGTACTCGGCGAGAGGTTGGAAAAGGAAATCCAAGCTTACGAAGCCATGTTCGCCCTTTGGAATGAGTTTGATGCCTCATTGATAAAGGTCAGCGATGTACATTTGGGAGTGAAGAAAATAGCAGGCGTACGGGTACCTTTACTGGAGAAGGTAGATTTTGAGGTACGTCCGTACAGCTTATTCAATGCGCCCAAATGGTATGCCGACGGTTTGCGCCTCTTGCAGGAACTGGCTCATACAGCTATTGAGCGGGAATTTACCGTGGCTAAACTTAATCTGCTGGAACATGCGCGCAAAAAGACCACTCAGAAGGTGAATCTTTTTGAAAAAGTACAGATTCCTGGCTATCAGGATGCCCTGCGTAAGATTAAACGGTTTATGGAAGATGAAGAAAATCTTTCGAAATCATCACAGAAAATCATGAAGTCACATCAAGAGAAAAGAAAGGAGGCTGAGGCATGATTACGAAAATGAAGAAGCTCACTTTCCTTATTTACCATAAGGAATATGAAACATTTCTGGAACAGATTCGTGCGCTGGGTGTGATACATATTGTGGAAAGACAACGTGGTGAACTGGATAATACACTGCAAGGATTTTTACAAAAACGTAATCTTTATAAGAATACGTTGATGAATATGTATAATCGTGCTGAAAAGCAGCCTGACAATACCATCACGAGGGAGATTCCGGCCGATGAAATTGTGCAGGAATATGAAGATTTGCAGACTCGTATACAGGAGTTGAATCAGCGTCTGCCAGTGATAGACAAAGAAATGGCTCAGATGGAAATCTGGGGCGACTTTGACTGGAATGCTGTGGAGCGTCTAAAGAATAGCGGCTGGTATATACAGTTTTATACATGTTCGGAAAAAGAATTCAATGAAGATTGGGTGGATCGGTACCAAGTAGTACGGATTCATGAAAGTGCCGGTCATATCTATTTTGTGACGGTCACTCCGCAATCGGTAGATTTGGAACTGGAGCCTTTGCGTTTACCTACTTTCAGCCTTTCTGAACTGGGGCGGCAGCGCGAAGAACTGCTGAAAGAACTGGCCGATACGAATGCTGCACTCACAGCTTTTTCTAAAGCCAATTATCGTGCGTTAGAGAAGGGCAGTTTGAAACTGGAAGGTGAAATGGAACTCTGGAAGGTTAAGTTGAACAGTGAACGGATGGCCGATGGGGCTGTGTTGTTGCTGGAAGGCTGGATTCCTGAAGATAAGGAGGCAGATGTGAAAAAACTGCTAGAACAGAGTGGTATCTATTATGAAGTCAGAGCAGCTCGCAAGGAGGATAATGCTCCGATTAAACTGCGAAACAATGCGTTCACCCGCATGTATGAAGTGCTGACGAAGATGTATGGTATGCCTGATTACGCTGAGTTCGACCCGACCCCGATTCTGGCACCGTTTTTCTCGCTCTTCTTTGCATTCTGTATGGGCGATGCAGGGTATGGATTGGTGCTGATTGCTTTGGGATTTTTCTTGAAGAAGAAACTCTCCAAGTCATTGAGCGGTATGATGAATCTGGTGATGACGCTGGGTGTATTTACTACCGTTATCGGAGCTGTATTGGGCACTTTCTTCGGAATGAGTCTAGTGGACGTGAATTTACCGGAAAGCGTCAAGCAATTCATGGTCGTGGGCAAGATTGGCGAGACATCGTATGATAAACAGATGTTGCTGGCTTTGCTGATAGGTGTGGTTCACATTTGTATTGCCATGACTGTAAAAGCTGTCAGTGAAACGGTTCGCTTTGGTTTTAAAGAATCTCTCAGTTCTTGGGGATGGCTGCTGTTGGTAGTAGGTTTTATCTGCACAGGCGGTTTGTCTTTCTTCCAGATTATTTCTGAAGAGGTGTCTACCTGGGCGTTTATAGCCATAGGAAGTGTATCGGCGATAGGAATCTATTTATTGAACAATCTGCGTCGCAATGTATTTGTCAACATTGGGGCAGGTCTGTGGGATACCTATAACATGGCTACCGGTTTGATGGGTGATGTGCTTTCTTACATACGTCTGTATGCATTAGGATTGGCAGGCGGTATGTTGGGAGGTGTATTTAATCAGTTGGCCTTTATGGTAAATGATGCGGCAGGTCCGGCATTGGGATGGTTGTTCTGTGGCTTGATTTTGGTATTTGGCCATACGCTGAATATTGCCATGTCTTGTCTGAGTGCATTTGTACATCCTTTGCGTCTGACATTTGTTGAGTATTTCAAGAATTCAGGATACGACGGTAAAGGCGAAGAATATGCTCCTTTTGCCAATAAAGACTGAATAAATAAGTAAAATAAAATTAGAAACAATCAAAATAAGAAAACATTATGAATGAAATTTTAGGTTATCTCGGTTTAGGCTTGATGTTAGGTCTGGCCGGTATTGGTAGTTGCTTTGGTACAACAATTGCAGGAAATGCAGCCGAAGGTGCTTTGAAAAAAGATCCGTCTAAGTCGGCTAGTTATATGATTTTGTCCGCACTTCCCGCTACGCAGGGGTTGTATGGTTTCGTAGCTTTTCTGATGTCTATGGGACGCGATTTTTCCACCGACGGTCCGTTGATGCTAGGTATTGGCTTAGGAGTTGGTTTGGTATGCTTGTTCTCGGCCATTCGTCAGGGTCAGGTATGTGCCAATGGTATTGTAGGTATTTCACAAGGACATGATGTGCAGACAAACACGATGATCTATGCTGCTCTTCCGGAATTTTATGCTATTTTGGCATTGGTTGCAGCTTTGATGGTATAATAGCCTGTTTTTTATAGTAAAAAAATCCCCGGATCAACAGATAATCCGGGGATTTTTTATTGTACATAGTAATCATTACCATGCAAACGATTTTTATACGAATAATTGCAGATTTTTTTATTAAAAGGCTATTTTTCAAAGAATAATGCGTACTTTTGCAAGCGAAATAAAGATGGATATATAATAACATTTATGGATAATGAATTATTGACCCCCGATTACATCTTTGAAGCAAGTTGGGAAGTATGTAATAAAGTAGGAGGCATCTATACGGTTTTGTCTACAAGGGCAAATACTTTGCAAGCAAAATTCCGCGATAAACTTTTTTTCATAGGACCGGATTTTTGGCAGGGGAAAGAAAACCCTTTGTTTATTGAATCTGATAATCTTTGTGTGGCATGGAAAAAACACGCATTGGAGAAAGAACAACTTTCTGTCCGTGTGGGCCGCTGGAACATTCCAGGTGAACCTATCGTATTGCTGGTTGATTTCCAACCGTTCTTCGAAAAGAAAAATGAGATATATGCAGATATGTGGAACCGCTATCAAGTGGATTCATTGCATGCATACGGTGATTATGATGAAGCTTCCATGTTCTCGTACGCAGCTGGTAAGGTTGTAGAAAGCTTTTATCGTTATAATTTAACAGAAAACGATAAAGTAGTATACCAGGCACATGAGTGGATGACTGGTATGGGGGCTTTGTATCTGCAGAATGCAGTACCCGAAATAGCAACTATTTTTACTACACATGCTACTTCTATAGGTCGTTCTATTGCTGGAAATAATAAGCCTTTGTATGATTATCTGTTTGCCTATAACGGCGATCAGATGGCTGAAGAATTGAATATGCAGTCTAAGCACTCTATCGAGAAGCAAACGGCTCATTACGTGGACTGTTTCACCACAGTAAGTGAAATTACGAACCGTGAGTGTGTGGAATTGTTGGATAAGCCAGCTGATGTGATTTTGATGAACGGTTTTGACGATGATTTTGTAGCTAAGGGTACCACATTTACCGGTAAGCGTAAGCGTGCACGCGCTTTGATGCTGAAAGTAGCCAATGCATTGCTTGGTGATAATTTGGACGATGATACCTTGATTGTAGGTACGAGCGGTCGGTATGAATTCAAGAACAAGGGCATCAATGTCTTTCTGGAATCGCTGAATCGTTTGAATCGCGACAAAAATTTAAAGAAGAAAGTCTTGGCTTTTGTCAACGTGCCCGGGTGGGTAGGCGAACCTCGCGAAGATTTGCAGGGTCGTCTGAAAAAGAAAGAGGGTAATTTTACAGAGCCTCTGTCTTGTCCGCTTATCACACATTGGTTACATAATATGACTCATGATCAGGTGCTGGATATGTTGAAATACCTGGGTATGAGTAATCGGAAAGAGGATAAGGTAAAGGTAATCTTTGTGCCCTGCTATCTGGATGGCAAGGATGGCATATTGAATAAACACTATTATGATATATTAATTGGACAAGACCTGAGCGTTTATCCTTCTTATTACGAGCCCTGGGGCTATACTCCGCTGGAAAGTGTGGCTTTTCATGTGCCTACTATCACAACCGATCTGGCTGGCTTTGGCTTATGGGTAAATGGCTTGAAGCATCAGTGTGGTATAGACGATGGCGTGGAAGTGTTGCATCGTTCAGACTACAATTACTCGGAGGTGGCCGATGGTATTAAAGATACGATTTCTGCTTTCTCAGTTAAGTCTGAGGCTGAAGTAAAGTCTATCCGTAAAAAGGCTGCTCTGGTGGCTGAACAAGCTTTGTGGAAACACTTTATCAAATATTATTATAAAGCCTATGACGTGGCATTAAGAAATGCCAAGAAACGTCAGTTGGGCTAATCTCTGAATTATTAATCAATCAAGTTATTAATACAATGAAGATTAAAGTTAGTAATGTAAACACTCCAAATTGGAAGGATGTGAATGTTAAGTCTCACATTCCGGCAGAATTGGAGAAATTGTCAGAACTGGCACGTAACATTTGGTGGTCGTGGAATTACGAGGCTACTGAATTGTTTAAAGACCTTGACCCTGCTCTTTGGAAAGAAGTTGGACAGAATCCTGTCCTTCTGTTGGAACGTATGAGCTATGCTAAGCTCGAAGCACTTGCAAAAGACGAAGTAGTTCTTCGCAGAATGGAGGATGTATATTCTAAATTCCGTCTGTACATGGATGTAGAGCCGGATAAGAACCGTCCTTCTGTAGCTTACTTTAGCATGGAGTATGGTTTGAATCATGTTCTTAAAATATATTCTGGTGGTCTGGGCGTTTTGGCTGGTGACTACTTGAAAGAAGCTTCTGACAGCAACGTTGATTTGTGTGCCGTAGGTTTCTTGTATCGTTATGGTTATTTCACACAGACCTTGTCAATGGATGGTCAGCAGATAGCCAATTATGAAGCACAGAATTTCGGCCAATTGCCCTTGGATCGTGTATTGGATGAGAACGGAAAACAAGTGATTGTAGATGTTCCTTATCTGGATTATTATGTACACGCTTATTTGTGGAGAGTTAATGTAGGCCGTATTTCACTGTATCTGTTGGATACAGATAATGAAATGAACAGTGAATTCGACCGTTCTATTACTCATCAGTTGTATGGCGGTGATTGGGAAAACCGTTTGAAACAGGAAATTCTGTTGGGTATCGGTGGTATGCTGACCTTGAAGAAATTGGGTATCAAGAAAGATGTATATCATTGTAATGAAGGTCATGCTGCTCTGATCAATGTACAGCGTATCTGTGACTACGTAGAAGAAGGTATGACATACAATCAGGCTATCGAACTGGTTCGTGCATCATCATTATATACTGTTCATACTCCGGTTCCTGCCGGTCACGACTATTTCGATGAAGGTCTGTTCGGTAAGTATATGGGTGGCTATCCTCAGCGTATGGGCATTACTTGGGACGACCTGATGGATTTGGGACGTAATAATCCGGGTGATAAGGGTGAACGTTTCTGTATGTCTGTTTTTGCTTGCAATACTTCTCAGGAAGTGAATGGTGTAAGCTGGCTGCACGGTAAAGTGTCACAGGAAATGTTTGCACCCATCTGGAAAGGCTATTTCCCTGAGGAAATGCACGTAGGTTATGTGACTAATGGTGTACACTTCCCTACTTGGAGTGCTACAGAATGGAAGCAATTATATGCTGCTCACTTTGATGAAAACTTCTGGTATGACCAGTCGAATGCCAAGATTTGGGAGGCTATCTATAATGTGCCCGATGAAGAAATTTGGAAGACTCGCATGACGCTGAAGAACAAGCTGATTGACTATGTTCGCAAGCAGTATCGTGAAACTTGGTTGAAGAATCAGGGTGATCCTTCTCGTATTGTAGCTTTGTTGGACAAAATCAACCCCAACGCATTGCTGATTGGATTCGGTCGTCGTTTTGCTACTTACAAACGTGCACATTTGTTGTTTACAGACTTGGATCGTTTGTCTAAGATTGTTAATAATCCTGATTATCCGGTACAATTCCTGTTTACAGGTAAGGCACACCCGCACGATGGAGCTGGTCAAGGTCTTATCAAGAGAATCATTGAAATCTCTCGTCGTCCGGAATTCCTGGGTAAGATTATTTTCTTGGAAAACTACGACATGCGCTTGGCTCGTCGCTTGATTTCTGGTGTAGATATCTGGTTGAATACACCGACACGTCCGTTGGAAGCTTCCGGTACATCAGGCGAAAAGGCATTGATGAACGGTGTTGTCAATTTCTCTGTACTCGATGGCTGGTGGCTGGAAGGTTACCGTGAAGGTGCTGGCTGGGCTTTGACGGAAAAACGTACTTATCAGAATCAGGAACATCAAGATCAATTGGATGCAGCTACTATCTATAGCATCTTGGAAACTGAAATCTTGCCATTGTACTATGCACGCAACAAGAAGGGTTATTCTGAAGGTTGGATTAAGACTATCAAGAACTCCATTGCTCAGGTAGCTCCGCATTATACTATGAAGCGTCAGTTAGATGACTATTTCACCAAATTCTATAACAAAGAAGCGAAGCGATTCCATGCGTTGGCTGCCAATGATTATGCCAAAGCCAAGGAAATTGCAGCTTGGAAGGAAGAAGTTGTAGAGAAATGGGATAGCATAGAAGTTGTTTCTTGCAGCAAGACAGAAGATTTATTGAAAGGTTCTATCGAAAGTGGTAAGGAATATACAATCACTTACGTAATTGATGAAAAGGGATTGAATGATGCGATTGGTCTGGAATTGGTAACAACCTATACTGCAGCCGATGGCAAGCAGCATATCTATTCTGTTGAACCGTTTGAAGTAGTTAAGAAGGAAGGTACGCAATATACATTTGAAGTGAAGCATAAATTGGAAAATGCAGGTAGCTTCAAGGTAGCATACCGTATGTTCCCGAAGAACGCAGATCTGCCTCACCGTCAGGATTTCTGTTACGTTCGCTGGTTTGACTAATCCAAAAAAACTGTGGTGTGTTTAAACACCCATTTTGAGATATTCTTCCCCCTGTTGCACTTCATCAGCTGCAACAGGGGGAATTTTTATAGTCGGAGATATTTCAGTCGCTTATCTGATTTTTATAGTGCAGTTTTCCAAGCTGTCAATGATAGCCAATGATTCTACGTGTATGCCCATCTGTCGCAACTCATCTCCACCATGCTGAAAGGCTTTTTCTATCAAGAAGCCCATACCCTCTAGTTGTGCACCCGCCTGATTTACCAAATCAATAATTCCTTTTGCAGCATTGCCATTAGCTAAAAAATCATCAATAAAGAGAATCTTATCACCCGGATGAAGAAAGTCCTTGCTGACACATACTTCATATGACCGTTGTTTGGTAAATGAATAGACCGAAGTTGTCAGCATATTCTCCATTGTGCTGGGCTTTTTCTTTTTGGCAAAAACTACGGGCAATTCCAGTAGATAACCTACCATTATGGCAGGTGCTATGCCACTAGCTTCAATGGTTAGGATTTTGTTGATATGGGTAGAAGCGAATCTCCTAACAAACTCCACTGCCATCGATTTCATAAGAATAGGATCCATCTGGTGATTAATGAAACTGTCTACTTTCAGAATACCTCCCGGATAACAGTGCCCGTCTTTTAAAATACGTTCTTTTAAAACTTTCATTTATACTTATATTTCTTGATTAGTATCAGGTTTGCTTAGTTCGGTCGACTGATATTCTTTAGCCAGTTTCTGCGAAATCTTCTTTTTGGGGGTTAAGCCCATGCCTTTCAGTTGTTCGGCTTGCCTTATTATACTTCCTCTACCTTCTGATAGCTGGTTCAGAGCTTTTTCATAGTCTTTCTGTAAATATTGTATACGTTCCCCGATGGAGAGGAAAGTATCACAATAGCCAGCTATTTTTTCGTAGAGTGCTGTGCCTCGGTTGATAATATCTTGCACGTTTTTAGCTTGATATTCCCGTTTCCAAAGGTCTAGGGAAAGCCTTAAGGCACTGATCAGATTAGTGGGACTCATCAGTACCACTTTTTTGTTATAAGCATATTCCCACAGTTGCGGATCGGTTTCTATGGCCAAAAGATAGGCACCTTCGGTAGGAATAAACATCATGACAAAATCCGGTGCTTTGCTGTCATAGCGCGAATAATCTTTGCGGCTCAATTCTTCGATGTGAGTGCGCACAGATTGCAAGTGAAGTTTCCTCTGTCGGTTTTGTTCTTCTGTATCATCGGCAGCCATGTATCCGCTATAGGCAGTAAGTGATACCTTGGAGTCTATAATCATTTCTCTGTCATCTGGATAGCGGATCAAGATATCCGGTTGCATCTTTTGTCCGCTTTCTTCGTTGATTAGAGGCTCGTCTTGCTCATTTTTCAAGAATTCCTGTCTAAAATAGTGCTCTCCTTCTATAAGTCCTGAAGCTTGCAACAGTCTTTCCAGAATCATTTCTCCCCAGTTTCCTTGTACCTTTGAATCACCTTTGAGAGCTTTGGTCAGATTGTTTGCTTCTTCACTTAAACGGTTATTCAGTGCCACCAGCTCTTTGATTCGTTCTCCTAATGAAAAGCGCTCTTTGGCTTCTGTGGAATATGCCAGTTCTATTTGTTGCTTGAAAGTCTTCAGATTACTGTCTAAAGGTTGTAACAAATGAGACAGATGCTCGGCACTCATTCGGGTGAAATCTTCTGCGTTACTGCTAAAGATGCGGTGAGAGAGATTTTCAAATTCCGTTTTCATGCGTTGATACATGGCTTCTTTTTCCTCTTCTTTCTGCTTCATCCAGCAGATTTCTTTATCATGTTGCTGTTGCAGCTGATTTTTTTCCTGCTGCCATTGCTGTACCAGCAAATCTTGTTGGAGTTTTAGGCTGGTTATTTCAGCCTTCAGCGAAGCAGCCTTTCGGTCGGAAATGAGGTAGCCGATGCCACATCCTACCAATAGTCCTATTAGCACCAATAGTACTTCCATGTTTATTCAGTCAAGATTTCGTGTCCTGTTTCTGTAATGAGAATTTGGCTTTCCCACTGTGCCGATGGCAGTCCGTCGTCAGTGCATACGGTCCATCCGTCGGCTTCATCAATGAATACCTCGTAGCTTCCCATATTGATCATAGGCTCAATCGTAAATGTCATGCCAGGAACCAACAGCATGCCTGTACCTTTCTTTCCAAAGTGTTCCACATCAGGCTCTTCATGGAATTTTACGCCGCAGCCATGACCGCATAAGTCGCGCACCACACTAAAGCCATTCTTTTCGGCATGCTCTTGAATAGCTGCACCGATATCTCCTAATCTTACCCACGGATTAGCCATTTCAACTCCCAAGTCACGACACTCTTTGGTGACTTGTACTAAACGTTTCATCTCAGGGCTTACTTCACCAATCATGAACATGCGTGAAGCGTCAGAGAAGTAACCTTTATAAATGGTAGATACATCCACGTTGACAATATCTCCGCTCCGTAGAATTTCCTTGGTGCTAGGTATACCGTGGCACACCACATCGTTGATGCTTGTGCATACACTTTTAGGGAATCCTTCATAAAGGAAGGGAGCCGGTATGGCATCATGGTCGGTAGTGAAGCTATATACCATATGGTCTATTTCAGCAGTTGACATTCCTTCATGTATATTTTCAGCGATGTAGTTTAGCAGGGCCGTATTGATTTTAGCACTTTCACGGATGCCCTCTATCTGCTCTTTTGTACGCAACAGATGGCGTTGCGGTAATTTATAGCCATCTTTTTTATACTGTTGTATTTTAGCTTCTACTTCGTCAGAATATCCTTTTGGAGTAAAGCGTACTCCTTTCATCATCTTTTTCATATCCTTTCTTTTTTTCGTTTTACATTCTTCCTACAAAGGTAGATATTGTTTGTCAGTTTTGAGTCACTTTAGCGAATTTTAATGGCATATTCAAAAAAAAGAGCAGCAAGGAAGCGAGTTCCTGTGCTGCTCTATAAATATAATTTCAATAATTAATTAGAATGCGTAGTGGAAACCGATAGACAAATCTTCGCTGCTCAATGCGAAGCCATAGCCTTGCATATCATTGAGCATGTAGTCATCTCTGTAACCCAAGAAGCCATATTTGGTAATGAAGCTGAAGTTCTTGTTCAGTTTGATAGAAATACCCGGTCTTAAACCGATTTCAAAACCTGCTTCAGAATCATAACCTTTAACTTTTACGCTAGAGAGGCCTAAACCACCTTCTATAAACAAACGAACCACTTTGCTATCCAGCAAGTTGTAGCGAGCATAGGGAGCAAAAGCAAAAGCGTTTACTTTGGTTTTACCTTCCACTTCGATAGGACCTAAGTCAATGCTGTGGTCTGTTTTTGCATGTGAGAACATGATTGATGCTCCTATAGACCATTTGTGATTCAACTCATAGCCTACTTCAGGAGCCAAAGTGAACGTGGTTAAGTCAGCATCATCATTGTGCCAGAAGCTTGCAGTACCACCAACATACACTTGTGCTTTAACAGCTACAGCAGCCATTACTACAAATAATAATGCTACAATTTTTTTCATAATCATACAGTTTTAGTGAAACATTAAATAGTTTAGAAAGCCGTTTTTACGGCTGTTTAAGTGCGGCAAAGATAAATTCTTTCTATAAATTCAGCAAATTTTTAATTAATTTTTTTTGATGAAAATCAACTCTTCCTTCTTTAAAACAATATATTTTTGCAGCCGTTTTCAATGGTGTTTTTTATAATTAGGTAGAATTTAGTTTTATGAAAAAGAGCTTAATAGCTTTGGCATTCGGCACGTTAGGTTTGGGTATTGCCGAATTTGCCATGATGGGTATTTTACCCCATGTGGCCCGTGATTTGGGAATTTCTATTCCAGTGGCAGGACATTTGATATCTGCTTATGCGCTGGGGGTTTGTGTAGGTGCACCGATGTTGGTATTGGCGCGCCGATGGCCTCTGAAGCGTATCTTGCTGTTGTTGGTTGCGCTTATGTTGATTGGTAATTTGTGCGCATCGGTTTCCCTTGATTATTATATGCTTTTGTTTGCCCGCTTTATTTCCGGACTTCCTCATGGTGCTTATTTTGGGGTGGCTTCTATTGTAGCTGGTAAGTTGGCAGATGAGGGTAGGGGTTCTCAGGCTGTATCTATTATGGTAGCCGGCATGACTATAGCTAATTTGTTTGGGGTTCCCTTAGGTACTTCATTAAGCCATACACTTTCGTGGCGAATAACTTTTTTGCTGGTAGCCAGTTGGTCTGTAATTACTTTCTATTATATTTATCGTTGGATTCCTCAAGTAGATGGCATAGAAGATACCGGTTTTAAGGGGCAGTTTCTTTTTTTGCGTAAGCCGGCTCCATGGCTTATTCTCTGTGCCACAGCCTTGGGTAACGGAGGCGTGTTTTGCTGGTATAGTTATGTCAATCCTATGTTGACGCAAGTTTCCGGTTTCAGTGCCGATAGCATGACTGCTTTGATGGTATTGGCCGGTTTTGGTATGGTGGTCGGTAATTTGGTCAGCGGCCGTATGTCTGATTGCTATACTCCCGGTAAAGTAGGGATGTGGACACAGGCTCTGATAGCCGTCACTCTGTTTTTACTGTTTTGTTTTGCACAGTTCTCTGTAGTAGCTGCTCTGTTGATGACTATGTGTACGGCCGCATTGTTTGCAGTTTCTACTCCTGAGCAGGTTCTTATCATTCGGGTAGCACCCGGAGGAGAAATGCTAGGAGGAGCTTGTGTACAGATTGCATTTAATTTGGGTAATGCTATTGGTGCCTATGTGGGCGGATTGGCTGTAGGTAGTGGTTATCAGTATCCTGCATTAGTAGGAGTGCCTTTTGCTTGTATAGGATTTGTCTGCTTTATGGTATTCTATAAAAAGTATCAGCCTTACTATCGATAGATTCTTTGGTCGTTTTATTCGGTTTTTTCTGATAAAATTCGTATGTTTGTCAGCTGTAAACATTAAAAATAGATGATTCATGAAGGCAATAAAGTTGATTTTTTTATGCGTATGTGCCATGAGTTTGATGGCATGTTCAGAGGACGACGACCCCGGTTATATTGAATCGGAAATTGTCGGTCGCTCTTGGACCGGTGAAGTAGGAGCTCGTGAAGGTGACCTGTATCTTATCAGTTCTTTCTATTTTGGTTCGGATGGTTTTGGCGAGGAAATCCAATTCTGTCCGGATTGCGGACGCAAGTACGGTCCTTATACTTTTCAATGGTATTGGGAAGACCGCTATAGTAATAATCTGGTGCTGGATTATGGTAAGCGAGGCGTTTGTTTTATGGACGATTTGCGTCTCCACGGCAGACATCTGTATGGCATCTTTGAAGATGAGGTAGGAGACTGCTTCGATTTCGAGCTTTGTATGGATTGACAAAGATTTCTTCAGATACTAAAAAATGCTGCAACGGTATATTTAAACGGTTGCAGCATTTTTTTATATATGCTTTATCGCTCATTACCAGGCGCTCGTTTCAGCATTAGCTTTTTGAACTCAGCAGGATAGGGGGTCTCAAACTGCATGCGTTCTCCGGTTACTGGATGATAAAAACACAGTTTAAAAGCATGTAATGCCAATCTATCTAGCGGATTAACCTCTTCCAGTCCGTAGCGACCGTCGCCAATGATGGGGTGTCCTAAATCCTGCATGTGAACACGGATTTGGTTTTTACGTCCTGTTTCCAGCATCAACTCCATCAGAGAATATCCGTTGGCCCGTTTGATGGTGCGGTAATGTGTTATGGCCTCCTGTCCACCGTCATCGGTAGGGCTGGAATATACATACAGCGTGCGGTCGGTCAGCCAGGAACGAACTACCCCTGCATTTTGTTCCATATTCCCCGAAACGATAGCTACGTATCTCCGGTCGTATACAATTTGCTTCCAGTGATCGCGCAACGTATGTTGGGTCATTTCATCCTTGGCAAACATCATGAGTCCGGAAGTGTCTCTATCTAATCTGTGTACAATGTAGAGTCGGTTATTGCGTCCGGACTTTTTTACGTAATCAGTCAGGATAGAATATGCGGTACGCTCTTTTTCACGTTCAGTGTTTACCGAGAGCAATCCTTGCATTTTCTCCACCACTAAAAGGTAGGCATCTTCATAGACTATTTTAAGCAGTTTATTGTGAAATTCCTTATTCCCTTTATTGCGACTGATTTGAACTTTCATGCCTGGTTTCAGCGGAAAGTTGTATTGGGTAGTAATGACGTTATCTACAAACACTACCCGTTTGCTGAGTAGCATCTTCAGTTTAGTGCGGCTGGCATCTGGCATGCGGGCGGCTAAAAACTCCATCAGTTCGGTAGGTTCCTTAACCAGAAAGTCTGTATACTGATTTTTGGCGCGGGCAATATTGTTTCTGCCCGG
Source organism: uncultured Bacteroides sp. (assembly GCA_937890825.1). Lineage (GTDB taxonomy): Bacteria > Bacteroidota > Bacteroidia > Bacteroidales > Bacteroidaceae > Bacteroides. Next base: position 18,795 of record CALADS010000049.1, read on the forward strand.
GCCAGTAGTACGGTTGTTTTTCATTCTTGTAATTTTAAGAAATCCATCTAGCTTATTCATCTCTTCTTTCCAGCAGTACTACGTTCTCCACGTGATGAGTATGTGGGAACATATCTACAGGCTGTACAGCTTTCACTTTATATTTGCCATCCAGCAGTTGCAAGTCGCGTGCCTGTGTGGCAGGGTTACAGCTGACATATACAATGCGTTTGGGCTCAGCGAACAGTAACACATCGATTACATCCGAGTGCATGCCTGCACGTGGAGGGTCAGTGATGATAACATCCGGGCGTCCGTGCTCATTGATAAATTCTTGCGTCAGTATATCCTTCATGTCACCAGCATAGAAAAGCGTATTTTCAATGCCGTTGATGGCAGAGTTTACCTTGGCATCCTCGATGGCTTCCGGCACGTACTCTATACCGATTACCTTCCGTGCATTGCGAGCCACAAAATTGGCTATGGTTCCAGTGCCTGTATAAAGATCGTATACCAGCTCATTGCCGGTAAGTCCGGCAAAGTTACGTGCTACCTTATATAAATTATAGGCCTGTTCAGAGTTCGTTTGATAGAAAGATTTGGGTCCCACTTTGAAGCGCAGTCCTTCCATCTCTTCATAGATGTGGTCATTTCCTTTGAAAGTATGTACTTCCAGGTCGGTAATGGTATCATTCACCTTATTATTAATAACGTATAGCAGTGACGTGATTTCCGGGAAACTATCTGCAACAAATTGCAGTAACTCTCTATAGCGTATCATCTCCTCCTCTTCATGGGTATCGTCTATTCTGCATACCACGATTACCATCAGTTCACCGGTAGATGAAGTCCGGATAATCAGGTTTCGCAACATGCCCTCGTGTGTGCGGAGGTTATAGAAGGGATAATTATGTTCGTATCCATAATCACGGATGGCATTTCGTATCCGGTTAGAAATATCGTCTTGCAGCCAGCACTTTTCAATGGCCAATACTTTGTCGAAAGCATTGGGAATATGAAAACCTACGGCATTCATTTGATCGTATACTACATTTTGTTGAACTTCTTCAGCCGTGAGCCATCTTTTATTGGAAAATGTAAATTCCAGTTTGTTACGGTAAAACTGAGTCTTTTCCGATCCCATGATGGGAGATATTTCCGGAAGTTCAATCTTTCCTATCCGGGTAAGATTGTCAGTTACTTGCTTTTGTTTGTATCTAATCTGTTCGGCATACGGAAGCACTTGCCACTTACATCCTCCGCATACCCCGTAATGCTGACAGAATGGTACTGCCCTGTTGGGTGAATACTGATGGAATTTCACGGCTTCCGCTTCAGCATAATGGTGCTTTTTGCGTTTCACCTGTAAGTCCACAACATCTCCAGGTACCACATAAGGTACAAAGACTACCAGATCATTGACCTTGGCTATGGCTTTTCCTTCGGCAGCCACATCCGTTATTTCCACCTTTTCTAGTAAGTGGAGTTCTTTTCTCTTTCTTGCCACTTTTACACCAATCTAATAAATTATGATGCAAAAATAGTGTTTTTTTTATTACTATCTTCAATCCGGATGAAATATTCCATATTGCCATGTCTAAATTGCATTTTATGGTGTTTTTTTTGTAGAATTAATTTTCTAATCTGCGAAATATCCTTAGCTTTGCTGCCATGAAAATCACAAATTAAACTTTAAATTTTTATTATGGACAAAAAAAGAGTTTATACCTTTGGTAACGGTCAGGCAGAAGGAAAAGCCGACATGCGTAACCTTTTAGGTGGAAAAGGCGCTAACCTTGCAGAAATGAATCTAATCGGAGTTCCCGTTCCTCCGGGTTTTACTATTACGACTGAAGTTTGTACAGAATATTATGAGATGGGCCAGGAAAAAGTAGTTGCCCTCTTGAAAGAAGAAGTAGAAAAAGCCATTGCTCATGTTGAAACGTTGATGCGTTCTAAGTTTGGTGACGTAGAGAATCCGTTGTTGGTATCTGTACGTTCAGGTGCCCGTGCATCCATGCCAGGTATGATGGATACCATCTTGAACTTAGGTTTGAACGATGAAGTGGTAGAAGGCTTGACTCGCAAGACCGGTAATGCCCGTTTTGCGTGGGACTCTTACCGTCGTTTTGTGCAGATGTATGGCGACGTAGTTTTAGGCATGAAGCCTGCCAATAAAGAAGAAATTGATCCGTTCGAAGCCATCATCGAAGAAGTGAAAGCAGCGAAAGGTGTGCGTTTGGATAATGAGCTGGAAGTGGAAGACCTGAAAGAACTGGTAAAGAAATTCAAAGCAGCCGTTAAACAGCAGACCGGTAAAGATTTTCCGACCTGTGCGTATGAACAGTTGTGGGGTGCTATCTGCGCCGTGTTCAATTCCTGGATGAACGAACGTGCCATCCTCTATCGTAAGATGGAAGGAATTCCTGATGAATGGGGTACTGCCGTAAGCGTTCAGGCTATGGTATTTGGTAATATGGGCGAAACCTCGGCTACGGGTGTTTGTTTCAGCCGTGATGCCGCTACAGGTGAAGACCTTTTCAACGGTGAATACTTAATCAATGCGCAAGGTGAAGACGTGGTAGCCGGTATCCGTACTCCGCAACAGATTACGAAGATTGGTTCACAACGTTGGGCAGAACTGGCTGGTATCAGTGAAGAAGAACGCGCCAGCAAGTATCCTTCTATGGAAGAAGCGATGCCCGAAATCTATAAGGAACTTGATGCTTTACAGACCAAGTTGGAGAATCATTACCGTGATATGCAAGATATGGAGTTCACTGTGCAGGAAGGTAAATTGTGGTTCCTCCAGACTCGTAACGGCAAACGTACGGGTGCGGCCATGGTGAAAATCGCTATGGATTTGCTCCGTCAGGGTATGATTGATGAAAAAACAGCCCTATTGCGTTGCGAACCGAATAAATTAGATGAATTGCTTCATCCCATTTTCGATAAGACAGCCTTGAAGCAAGCCAAGGTTCTGACTCGTGGTTTGCCGGCTTCTCCGGGTGCTGCTTGCGGTCAGATTGTATTCTTTGCCGATGATGCTGCCGAATGGCGTGCTGCCGGTAAGCGCGTGGTGATGGTGCGTATCGAAACCTCTCCGGAAGACTTAGCCGGTATGGCTGTGGCAGAAGGTATTCTGACAGCCCGTGGCGGTATGACTTCTCATGCAGCTGTAGTGGCTCGTGGTATGGGTAAGTGCTGTGTATCCGGTGCTGGTGCGTTGAATATCGATTATAAAGCCCGTACCGTAGAGATAGACGGTGTAGTGTTGAAAGAAGGCGACTTCATCTCTTTGAACGGTAGCACCGGTGAAATCTATAACGGTAAGGTGGAAACCAAAGCTGCTGAATTATCAGGCGATTTTGCTGCCCTGATGGAATTGGCTGATAAATACGCCAAGTTGCAGGTACGTACCAATGCAGATACTCCACACGATGCAGCTGTAGCCAGAAGCTTTGGTGCAGTGGGTATCGGTTTGTGCCGCACAGAACACATGTTCTTTGAAGGCGAAAAGATTAAAGCCATGCGCGAAATGATTCTGGCAGAAAATGCAGAAGGCCGTTGTAAAGCACTGGCCAAGATTCTGCCTTATCAGCAAGCCGATTTTAAAGGTATCTTCAAGGCTATGGAAGGTTGTCCGGTAACTGTACGTCTGCTCGATCCTCCTTTGCATGAATTTGTTCCCCATGATTTGAAGGGACAAGAAGAAATGGCAGAAGCCATGGGAGTAAGTTTGCAATATATCAAGCAGCGTGTAGAATCCCTTTGCGAACACAATCCGATGTTGGGTCATCGCGGATGTCGTTTGGGTAATACCTACCCTGAAATTACTCAGATGCAGACTCGTGCCATCTTGGGTGCCGCTTTGGAATTGAAGAAAGAAGGGGTAGAAACTCATCCGGAAATCATGGTTCCGCTGACCGGTATCTTATACGAATTCAAAGAACAGGAAGATGTAATCCGTGCTGAGGCTGCCAAGTTATTCGAAGAAGTAGGCGACAGCATTGAATTCAAGGTAGGTACAATGATTGAAATTCCGCGTGCAGCCTTGACAGCCGACCGTATCGCTTCCGAAGCCGAATTCTTCTCATTCGGTACCAACGACTTGACTCAGATGACCTTCGGTTACTCTCGCGACGATATTGCTTCTTTCTTGCCAATCTATCTGGAAAAGAAGATTCTGAAAGTAGACCCGTTCCAGGTGCTCGACCAGAAGGGTGTAGGACAATTGGTTCGTATGGCTACCGAAAAGGGTCGTGCCATCCGTCCGGAACTGAAATGCGGTATCTGCGGCGAACACGGTGGTGAACCTTCATCTGTGAAATTCTGCCATAAGGTAGGTTTGAATTACGTGTCATGCTCACCATTTAGAGTGCCGATAGCTAGACTTGCGGCGGCGCAGGCTGCGGTGGAAGAATAGACCGATATATCTTAGACTAAAACACTTAGGTGGAAAATCCTTTTAATCAAGGGTTTTCCACCTTTGTCGTTTTCTGACAGTTCGTACAATTCGACATGATTTTATGCTGAATTGTACGTTCATGTTGAACAATTGTTGAACAAAATTAGAGGATGTGTTGAACAAATGTTGAACAAACGATAAATAATTGATTATTAACTTAATATAAAAAAGAGCTATGACAACTTTTAAAATTGTTACCAGAAGCAGACGTGCTGACGGATTTAGGTATGTCTTCATTCGCGTAACTCACAATCGTGAATGTAAACTAATTCGTACGGACAAGATGGTGACGGATTCTGGCATGACTCGGAATGAGGTGACAGATCCGTTCGTGGTCAAGTATTGCATGAACAAGATTTGTGAATACCAGGATTATCTGAACAGGGTTGATACAATGAACTGGACCTGCGATAATGTGGTGGCTTATCTTAAGTCGATTAACGAAGATTTGTGTTTTTCGGATTATGCACGAAAGTTTATCCACAAGATGTACGACGATGGGCACGTGCGGAATTCAAGGAACTACAAAATTGCTCTTGAAAACATGGAACGCTATTTCGGTACTACAAAGATTAAGTTTTCATATTTGACGAGTGTGAATGTGATAAAGTGGATTAAGACTCTTGAAAAGAACGCTAGAGCAAAGGAAATGTATCCGGTTTGTATGCGTCAGGTGTTTAAGGCTGCTTGTCAGGAGTATAACGATTACGATACGGGAGTGATGCGTATTAAGAACAATCCGTGGATTAAGGCAAAAATACCTCGTGCGGACGTTCCGGAAAAGCGTGCTATATCGGCAGAGGACTGCAGAGCTTTCTTTGCTGCACCGCTACCAACAACGAAAATGCTTTCCCCACTGCCGGAGTTGGGGCGCGATGTGGCTATGATGTGTTTGTGTCTAGCCGGTATCAACACTGTGGACTTGTATCAGCTGAAAAAGAGTGATTACTACAACGGAATTATTCACTACAAGCGGGCTAAAACTATGCGCACCCGTACGGATGGTGCTTATTTTGAGATGCGTGTGCCGGAAGTGCTTAAGCCACTGTTCGAGAAATATGCTTCAACCGATGAGGATGATGAGTATCTGTTTAATTTCCCAAAACGCCATACGACCAGTGACAGCTTCTGTGCAAATGTGAATACTGGAATCAGAAAGATATGCGAGTCAATGGGGATACCGAAGGAGAAGCGGTATTGTGTATACACATTCCGTCATACATGGGCAACTACTGCTCAGAATGATTGTGGTGCAAACATAGCGGAAGTGGGGTTTGCTATGAATCACAGCCAGCGAACAGTGACACGCACTTATGTGAAAATAGATTTTTCTCCTGCGTGGGAGCTGAATGAGAAGGTTGTGGATTTTATTTTATTCTCTGATAAGCCTTCTAAGATGTCGCGGTATGATCATTTGGAGGCTCCTTTGCCGTTGCAATTTCGTGTGACTCCGAAGATGATGATTCGTGCCGCAGCTTTTTATCAAGGCAAATTGTTGACGAGCTTCGAGGACATTGGCTGTGCAAACTTGGATGCTGTGATGAAGCGTTTGATTTCTTCACTACCGGATACAATTCCCATGCGTGCCATAGTACAATTCAAAATCGTAAACATGGATAATGGAAATGTGGCCGTTTATGAGCACATGAAGGGGAAGGGGTTTTAAAAAAGTCACTATGAGCATAAAGTTTACTCCAAAATGCGAAAGCGAACACTACACTCATAGCAACAAAGAAACCTAACGATTGCACAAGTGCTCGACCGATGCAACAATTAGGGGGCATACAAGGCAAATATGAATCGGCCTTAACACCGCTGCAAAGATATGAAAAAAATCTTCCAGCGGTTTTTCTTTTTTTTGTTTGTTTCAAAATAGAGGGTTTATCCCTCGCGCGCGCATATGCACGATTCGCAACTCTCTTTTTCTTTTTATTTATTTTTCTTTTTATAGGGGGTATGGGGGGAATGTTTTTCTTTTTCTTTTTTTTCTTTTTCTCTTTTGGAGTTAATGGCGCCATTAATTACTTTTTAACATAAGTGTTTAAATTGGTTTCTTCCGCCATTAACTCATTAATTCTGCCATTAACTCCTGATTTTTTGGATTAATTCCGCCATTAATGGGTTTCTTCCGTCATTAACTCGGCAATTTCGTGAATTAATTCCGCCATTAATTACTTTTTAACGCGAATGTGAAAAATAGTTTCTTCCGCCATTAACTCATTAATTCTGCCATTAACTAGATATTATTTTACATTTATTAAGTAATGTGGGGTTTCTTCCGCCGGAAACTAGTTTCTTCCGTCATTAACTCTGTTTTTTTAGGGTTTCTTCCGTCATTAACTCATTAACGAGCTTTATTTCTTCCGCCATTAATCCATAAAAAAACCACTGCCTGTCAAAAGCAGTGGCCACTACTAACAGTAAACAATAGTATAGTTATTCGTTCTCTTCTGCCATCTTTTCCAGGCGCTGTGACAACGTTTGCTTATCATCAGTCACGGCCATATCCACTGTAGTAGATTGCATTTTCGCTGTGTGATAGTTTAGTAATTTCAGCTCTGCGTCTACGCGATCTTTTGGATCGAGCGCAGCAATATCCATATCGTACTGCGATAATCCTGTTTCTGTATCAGGCGTGAAGTAAGACAGTGAATGTTCACGTAAAAATGTTTTTAAGGGCTTGTCTTTGTTTGGGGTGCCGGCTGCTCGCCCACCTAAGCGACCGCGCCCATCTCCTTTTTGTCTTGGCATATTATCCTCCTAACTCTAAACTTAAAATGTTACTACAAAGATAGTCCGCTATTTTTACACACTGATAATAAGTTATGTTTCACTAAAGTAAATTCGACATGGGATTATTCGGAAGTATCGCTGGAGGTGCTCTTAAAATAGGTGGCAGTATCTTCGGTGGAATCAAGGCTTCTAAGGCTATGAAGAAAGTTAAGAAGAACCTTGAGGGGCAGATGAAAGAAAACCAAAATTGGTTCGATCGAAAGTATAATGAGGATAGTACTCAGCGTGCTGATACGCAACGTATTCTCAATATGACGATTGAAAATATACGTAATCGTAACAAACAGGCTGAGGGTAGGCAAGCCGTCATGGGTGGTACCGATGAAAGTGTAGCAGCTGCACGTGAGGCAAACAATCAGGCATTAGCCGATACTATGGGGCAGATTGCCGTTGCTAGCGAAGCTCGTAAGGATAATATTGAGCAACAGTACATGGCTACCAAGGCTGATCTCAATGCTCAACTTAATAATCTGGAACAACAGAAAGCTGCTGCAATCTCCCAGGCTGTGAATGGCGTGGCTGATGCAGCCGGAAGTATGGGTAAAATGTTTTAATTGATTCAATATGCCAGGAACTAACGACTATTCACAATATAAGGAGGAAGAGCCTATAAAGGCTGCGCCACCTAATACATCAGGCGGTACGCCACCGACTGCTGGGATGAAGGTTGAGGAACCGGTTAGCAATTATGACCAGGTATATAAAATCCTAGAGCAACAGATTGCTAATAATCCGATTGAAACACCAGAGCAGAGGAAGAAACGTGAGAGAAACGAAAAGTGGGAAGGTATTATTAGCGGAATAGGTGATGCAGTAAGTGCAGTTAGTAATCTCTATTTCACTTCGCATTATGCTCCAAACATGTATGATCACCGGTCTAGTTTGAGTGATAAAGCAAAAGCTCGATGGGATAAGGCGAAGGCGGAACGTGATGCAACGATTAATCAGCATCTTAATTATGCTATTAAATTGGGTCAACTTAAAGATGCTGACCGAAACTGGAGGCGACAGTTGGAACAGGATAAGATTAAGGCTGCTCAACGAGCACATGATAATGCTATTGCCGATGCGCAAGAAAAACGTGCGTCACAGCTTCATGATCTTGTAATGCAGCTGAGAAATAATCAGATTAATGGTGCTAAAGCTGAGGCTAAGAAAAAAGAGATTGAAGCTCAATATGCAGAGGAATTGAATAAGGCTAAGGTTGCTCGCGAACAGACGGCTGCAGGTGCTAATCAAGCCAGGGCTAACTACTATAATAATGGCGGTAGTGGTGGTAAACAGGGAGAATACCCATGGTACGACAAAGACGGGAAGCTTCATTATGCACGTGACTATGGTGCAATGAGGCAAAATGCAATTATGCATGGCACTTGGGTAGAAGAAGAGGATAAGTCCACGGTTGAAAATAGTACAAGTTTCGATAAAGGTAAAAAATCAGAAACTAATACTACGACAAAGAAGAAAGGAGAAGGGAGATCCAGGAACCCCAAGGATGATGATTTTAGCGAGTATAAAGTAGGTTCATTACCATCATTTGGTGATGATTTTAGTCAGTACAGAATTAAATAACGATTGATATTATGCCTATATATTATGTAAAAGGAGAAACTTATGATATTCCAGACGATAAGGTGAAAGCATTTGAAGCGCGTTACCCGGAATCGGCGGTTGAATATGAGAATGGGAGTGACAGGTATCGTATTCCTATTCATAGAAGGGAAGGTTTTTTGAAGCGGTTTCCGGATGCCAGGATTGTATCGTTGCATCCGGAAATTGATAAGGTCAGGGAACCTGAGTGGAAGCGGCGCATGGCTTCAAAGAACCCGCAAATTTTATATGATGTTACTCAAGAACAGGTAGTGCAAGAAAAGCAACAAGAACCGGAGTATGTAGAGGGCATTGGTGCCGGATTTAAACAAGGCTGGGAAGGTGTGAAAGAAGGGGCCAAGTTCTTTGCAGGTGAGACGGCCAATCTGTTTACCGGTAGCGGACTAGACGATAAGAAGGCATTGGCTACTCTGGAACGCTTGCAAGAAGAAGGTAGAACAGACGTGCTTAATGCCGGATCTATGGAAGTAATGGATAATTCGACCTTGCAGGACATTTCGTTGATTCGTGGTGCTATTGAGGAAGCCGGTGGTGATATGGACAGGGCTAAGAGAATCCTATCTGAACGTGCGAATGAACTGTCATGGGGAGATAAGCAGATGGAAAGTGCCAGAGAGGGTATGAGCAAGATGAAACCGACGAAGGGATTTGGTGCCTGGGTGGGTAATCTGATTCCTCAGATGCTTCCTGGTGCAGCTGCTATAGCTTTAAGCTTTATTACCAAGAATCCTAAATATGCCAAGATTATTGGAGGTGTTAATCTGGGTGGTATGTCAGCTTCTACTGCCGGTCAGTCTATGATGGAGGCTAGAGATGCCGGTGCAACAAATGGGGAAACTTGGGCTGTTGGTATTGTAGATGGGGTGATTGAGGCCGCTACTGAAAAGATTCCTTATGATAACTATACAAAGAGGTTGTTTAATGGTGTGAAGCGCAAGGTGGGCGGTGAAATGGCTGATGTGGTCAATAACGTGTCTTCGCCCGGTCGTGCCGAATTGGAGCAATTATTAACGAAGGCTAATAAGAAATTGGGCGGTAAGCTGTTCAGTGGTAAGAATGTAAAGGAGTATCTTGCTTCTGTAGCTGCAGAAGGTGCTTCTGAGTTTACTGCAGAGGCTTTGCAGACTATTACGCCTATGATTTACGAGGAGCCGGAAAATTATCCGGTACTGACTGACATCTTATCAAGCGGCTGGGAAGGTGCAAAGGCTGGTCTCTTTATGGGTTCTGTGCTTGGTGGCGCCAGCAAGATTGCCGAGCATCGTCAGCAACGTGCCCGTCGTAAGGGTCAAGGCTATGTAGATGTTGCTCAGGTTCATATGGGAAAGAATGATGAGGTTGTTGAGATTGTTGGCTTCGATGATAAAACTGGAGACTACCAGGTGTTACACGATGGGAAGGTTCGTGCTGTGAAGAGGGACGATGTTGTAGAATCACATCGCTTTACCTTTGAGGAGTTCGACAATGCAGAGCTGGATATGGAAGCTGGTGAATCTTACGATAATGGTTATTCGCTGAAAACACAGCAAGAAATGACCGACGCTAAGAACATGTACGAGTATCAGCGTGCACGTCTAGCCGAGCAGTTGGGTGTAGAACCTGATGTGCTTGATGATGAAATAGGCGATCCAATCAATTTTATCAAAGAACAACGTATGCTGGATGCAGACGACAGCATACTTCAGTCTGTTCTTGACTATGCCAATGCGAAATCTACCGTTGACGGTATGCAGCAACGTGTCAATGACGACATTGAAAGCCGTGTTGCAATGAGCAACGAGCAGATTGACCAGCGCACTCACCGTAATGACGGTATGGTTCACCCGGCTACCATGCAACTTAATGACCGAGCTGTACATATCATTGATGGTAATATCGTTATGACTGATGATGGCACAATGGTAGATAGCAGAAGAAGTGATGCTACTATTATCATCCGTGATGCGGCTACCGGGAAAGTTGAATTTGCGGCTCCCGAAGCCATCCTTAATGTGCAGGAACCAATTTATGCGGCAGAGGAAAAGATTGCGGCAGAGGAACAGATTAGACAACAGTTCATGCAGGAATACGAAAACAAAGCGAGTGGACGTATCACTGTCTGGAATGCCGGGGATGCTTATACGCTTGCTGACGAGAATGGGCAGCCTATGGATATTAAGTTGGTTGCCAACGAGCAAGGTGTGGTGGATAACGGTGATGGTACCGTTAATGCAACGGCAGACGGGAAGAAGGTTGTAGCGGTTCCAAAGGAACGGATTCAGCAGGTGGTGGATGAAGCTAATATGGCTCGTGTGGCCGGTTATGCAGCAACCAACGAAGCTAAGGAAGTGGAAGAAAAAACTGCGGCAACTCTTCCTGAGTATGGGTTTAACTATAAGGTTACATTGCAAAGTAAGGATGGTAAAGAAATTACCGGAACAATAGGGGATATATATGATGATAAGGTGTTTTCGGGCGGTGAAAGAGAATTTGTGGTAAACGTTGACGAACTTTCTTCTTCTATCAATGGTAAGAGATCTCCTAAGCTGACTCAAAGCGAACTGGATGGTATGGTGGTAAGCGTACAGGATGCAGACGGTAATTCGGTTTGGAAACGTGAAGAAAGCGTACTCAAAAACACAGGAAACGTACCTGAAAACGCAGAAAACGTGCAAAATTCTCCGATTTCCGTATCTAAAAGCGAAGATAATGCAGATTTAATGCCTCTTACTAAAGACGGTGAACCGGATTTTTACGCTTCATCTCCTCAACGTTCGCACAAGTTCATTTATGAGGAATCAGGACTTGACAGAAATGAGGCTAACGAATTTGTGCAGCTGCAGCTTGACCAAGCTAACAAAGCTCTTGAAAAAGTAAAGAGTAGCAGCCAGCCGAAGATGGGCACCAGCATTATGAAGTATAAGCAGGCTAAGGAGCAGCATCAGAAACTGGTTGACGAAGCGCAAAACACCGTTAACTATTGGAAGGCCGTAAGAGCTAAGCAAGCGGAGATCAGCAAGGCTGAGCGTGAAGAAATGGCACAAAAGGACGCTGTTCTTCATGCTGAGGCAGTTGAACAGGCTAATGCAGAACGAGAAGCTAAGAAGATTGCAGAAGCAGAACGTGCAGCAGTAGGAAATGAAAAACCGATGCCGGCAATTACTGAAAAGTGGGCCAAGGCTAATAAAGTGGATGGTATTCAGGACGAAATAGTGCTTCCTAATGGCGAGCGTATCAAAGGACACTATGTGTTGCATGAAAGTGGTGCGTCTTCTGCCAGTCACCAGGCTACGAACGGATTCCAGAAAACAGATGGTTTCCCCATGGATGAAGACGGTAATACGGTTAATGACAGAGATTATGAAGGAGACAAAGAGGCGCAGGACGTTACTCGCGGTATTGCAAGCAAATATGATCAACGCGCTTTGCAGACTCCGGTGGTAGTAAGTCAGGACGGTGTTGTGTTGAGTGGTAATGGCCGTACTATGGCCGGAGAGCTTGCCGCTTTAGACGGTACTGATTCTGCATATAATGAGTATTTGAAACAATATTCTTCGAAGTTTGGATTTTCTCCTGAGCAAGTATCACAGATGCAGCACCCACGTGTAGCTTTTGTGCCGGACCAGCGTATGCCCTATACGGCTGAAACCTTTGCTAAGTTCAATCAGCAAGATATGAAGGCACAAAACAAGACCGAGCAGGCCGTGAAGTTGGGCAAGACTGTTTCCGATGAGGTGTTGGCTGGCATTCTTCGTACCATGAATACTTATGATACGTTGGGTGACTTCTATAATGATGCATCTGTTTCTTCTCAAATTGTGAATATGCTGGTGCGTGATAATGTGGTACCGCAGGCGCAAGTGGCTGAAATGTACGATGGCAACAAGTTGAGCGTGGTTGGCCGTGAAATGCTTGAAAATATTCTGATTGGTAAGTCCTTTGAGGGTACTCCGGATATTGTAAGAATGTTAGCCAGTATTCCGTCAATGCGTCAGAGCGTTTTGTTTGCTCTTAGTGAAATCAGCAATAATCTGATGTTGGGAAGCGATTATACGTTGAAGTCTGAAATCGCAGAAGCTATTAATCTTTGCTATGAAGCAAGAAACAAAGGTGGTGTGCAGTTTGGTGATGACGTTACGTCTTATGCTCGTCAGTTGAATTTGTTTGCAGATAGCTTGCAGACAGTTGCTGATTACAATAATGCAACTATCATGATGCTTGCAAACGCTATCAATGATAAGCGCATTAGCCAACTTAAGAAGGTGCTTGCTTCTTATAATGGTATGGCCATGGACAGTGCTACCGGTCAGTTGAACCTCTTTACAGGTGAACTAAGGGAACGTAATTCTATTATTAATGATGTACTTAATTTATTGAACAATGGAACAGAACAACAAATCAATGCAGCAGGGCAAGCCGCAGCAGAAAAACGAAAAGAAAGTTCAACCGCAGTTTCTGAAAATGGCGCTTCTGGCCAAAGCAATGCAAACGAACAAGTAGTTGAAACCGAGAATACAGACGGAGAGGAAGAAGTTTTAGCTGAACGAGTTTCAATTATTGAAGGAGAAGAATCCGAATTGGAAGTTCCTGGTGGTACCGAATATCATCAGTCTATCTCTATTTCAAGTAAGGATGGAAAATCTTCCTATATCGTTGATAAGGTAGATTCTCCAGATACTAAAGGCGAATATACTGGTTCCTCTTATCAGTATGACGGAAAATCGTTTGGAGGAGTAAAGGAAGTTGTAGATTATATTGATAATCAGCCAGCGAAGAAAGAATCTGTTGTTGAGGAGCCAAGCGTACAGACTAAAATTGAAGCTGCCGAAGCAGAAACGAACACTGACCCAACTGAAGCACAGAAGAAGGCCGGTAACTACAAGATGGGCCATGTGCAGATTGGCAACTTCGATATTAGTATCGAGAACCCGGCCGGAAGTGAGCGTAAGGGGGTAGATGCAAACGGCAATCCATGGTCTACCAAGATGGCTAATACCTACGGCTACATGCGTGGTACCGAAGGTGTGGACGGTGATCATATTGATGTGTTCCTGGCAAACGACATGGATGCTTGGAACGGTCGTAAGGTGTTTGTCGTAGACCAATACAATGAAGATGGTACCTTTGATGAACACAAAGTTATGCTTGGCTTCAACGAGCAAGAAGATGCTGAAGCTGCTTATTTCGCCAACTATGAAAAGGATTGGGGAAAGAAGCATAAGACTGTTGTTACTCCCGTGAACCTGGAAGACTTCGAGAAATGGATAGACAGCAGCCACCGCAAGAGGAAGGCGTTTGCTGAGTATAAGAATGTGAAAGTTATTCGGACTGTTCCTCGCATGGATGGTTATACTATTGAATCTCGTAAGGATACACGAGACAATAGTAATCTGTTTGCGGTGAAGTTCGATGAACGTGTTAGCAGAGATGAATTTAAAGGTCAGAAGGAGATTGCTAAGAAGTTTAGCGGTTACTGGTCTAACTTTGGAAAGAAAGGCTTCCTCTTTAAGTCTGAAGAATCTGCACATGATTTTGCTGAAACTGTTATGGGTCGTACCGTTGAAGAAGTGGAAGGTGAAGCACCTATATCAATTGCTTCTATAACAAAGAAGAATGATCCTAACGCAGCCGAGTATAATGGTGAAACATATTATATCGGTGATCAGGTAATTCTTAATGGATTGAGAGGTAGGGTTGTTACAATAAATAGATGGAAATGTCCTGTTATCCAAACTGAACATGCTACAATTGCATTGAGGTATAATGGAACAGATGATTTAATCCATTACGTAGAATCAGAAGAGGAAACTCCCAATAATAAGACGAATAGTGTATCTAAACCTGAAGACCCATACCATACTGATGAAGAACGTGCTCATTATGAAGAGTTGAAAAAACGGATGAGAGCAAAACTCAATCAACTCAATTCTGGTATTGACCCGGAATTGCTGGAGATTGGCGTTGAAATGGCCTTTTTCCACTTCAAAGGTGGTATGAGGCACTTTGCTGATTTCTGTAAGACTATGATTGAAGATTGCGGTGACAAAATTCGTCCTCATTTGAAAATGCTGTATAATGCAGCAGCCGGCACGGAAGATTTCATTGAACGTGGCTGGGATGAAGAAATGGATGATCGTAAGACTGTACGCGACTTTGATGTATATAATTTTGATAAATCAACCGTTGATGTAATAGAAACTGCACAGCATGTAGTTGAGGAAGCAGAATCTATGCAACAAGGTGAACAGATTGTGGAACAAATTAAGAATGAACGAAATGAAGAGAAGCGAAGCGAAAGAAAGCAAGAAGAAGCAGATACAGCAGCTCTTGCAAGCGAAGCAGAGACTGTTGCAAGCGAAGCAGAAGCTACAGCAGGCTCAGCAGCCCTGGCTGCAACAGAATCAGGACCGATAGAAGAACACTTCGGTTTTAAAATAGGTGATGCAGTTTTCTATACCCCTTTCGGTAAAAAAACTGCGCAGAAAGCTACCATTTATGATTTTGAGAAGTTTGATGGTAGACCTGTGTTGGATACTGGTTTAGCTCCTGTACTTTATGAAGTTGTTGAGTGGTCACAGGTAGCACCCATTGAATCTAAAGAATCCAAGATAATGGATACTGCTCCTTTGGAAGGAGCTGTTAAGAAAGTTGATGAACAACTTGAAAAAGTTAATAAGCAACTTGCGCTTCTTGGCTACTATGAAGCAGAAGCAGTAGAAAAGGACTACAACGAATCTTACGGATATATGCGTAATGCTGAGAAGAAGGCCGTTAAAGATGTAAAGTTATTATTTGATAAACTTGTAAAGGATTTGGGCTTAGAGGATATTGTTGCATCCAAGAAATCTGCCAGCAAAGGAAAGAAGGGTAGCAACCGGTTTGTTTATTCCAATATTGCCCCTATTGGTGGTGATGTTTGCATGAATATTCCTTTGAAGGATGGTGCAGAATTGAACGCTTATTTTCATCTTGATGTTATAGATGGTGATAATCTACAGCTTTCGGGAGTGATGTATCGCATAGAGCAAGGTGGCAATTCTCGTTCAAACAATTTTATTAATTCTGATGCAACCTATGATGAAATGCTTCGTGCTTTCCGTTACGTGTCTAAGAAATGGTTACCATTAGAAGATTTTGTTTCTATGGCCGGACGTATAGCAGTACAAGAAACTGATAGCAAAAAGGAAACAAAGAACAAAAAAGGTAAGGTTACTCAACAGACAGTAATAGGTGATCTGTTCGGTAATTTGAATACTAACGATGAATCAAAAAACAATGAAGAAGTACAGTTACAACCTGGCTCCAGCGCTGCCAAGCGAGAAGGAGGACACCAACCGAGACAGAATGAACCGGTGGGAGAGAGCAAACAACATGAAGCTGAACGAGCTGACGGACGAGGAATGGGTGGACGTGATAGCAGCCATTCTGTGTCTGACGAAAAGCGAAGTGGAAGCTTATCTGGCGTACATAAGAGCGAGCAGAGCGTAGAATCTAAGCCGAAGAATGTGCATAATAACGTAGCTGAGCGAGGTCATGATTATGCACCTAAAGGTGAGCGTGCGCGTGTTGAAGCCAATATCAAGGCCATTGAAACCATGAATCGTCTTTTGGAAGACGGTAAACCTGCTACCCGTGAGGATATGGAACTGTTGAGACGTTTCAGTGGCTGGGGTGGCCTTGGCGGTGCCTTTAAAGAGCGTATTGGAGACCGTTGGAGTGCAGAAAATCCTATCAACAAGAAGTTGAGAGAGATTATGACTCCGGAACAATATGAGTGGGCAAGCGGTAGTGCAAGTGCAAGCCAGTATTTTACACCTGCATTTACTATTGATGCAATGTGGGATATTGTTCGTGCTATGGGCTTCAAGGGCGGCAACGTGCTTGAAGGTAGTGCGGGTATTGGGAATATCCTCGGACTGATGCCGCAAGATTTGAGTGCTAAGAGTAACATCATGGCTGTGGAAAAGGATGATGCTGTTGGCCAAATGCTTTCTCTACTCTATCCTGATGCAAAGGTAGAAGTGAAGGGATTTGAAGAGGCTAAAATCGAAAATGGTAGTGTAGATTTAGCCATTACAAACGTACCTTTCGTAACCGGTTTAAAGGTGTTTGATACCAGCGGTGATAATGATCTGAGCAGGAAGTTTAGAGACATTCATAACTTCTGTATAGCTAAGAATATCCGTAAGCTGCGTGAAGGTGGTATCGGCATTTTTATCAGCAGTAGTGGCACCATGGACCGTTCACCTAAGTTGATGAATTGGATTGCCAATGAAGGTAAGAGTGATGTTGTAGGCGCTTTCCGTCTGCACAGTAATACTTTTGGTGGTACCAATGCGACTTCAGATATTATTGTAGTGCGTAAGCGTGTGAACGGAAGAAAGAGCACGAATGCTATTGATGTAAGTAAATCAGGTGTTCTTCGTGTGGTTCCTTATACTCCATCTGATGCAAGAAGCAATGCAAAGCCGAAGGATATGGCGCTTGATATGAATCAGTACTTCATAGATCATCCTGAAAACATGGGTGGTGAAATGGCTTTTGCTTTTGAAAAGGGCGAAACTTACCAAGAAACCAGCCGCAGATTGTATCCTTCTACTGATATAGACCAGGAACAACGATTGTCTTCATGGGCAAAAACGTTTATGTCTATGGATTGGGAAACATCAGCTAAACAGATTAATAATCAAGAAGACACTTCTATTGTTTATGAAGATTTGGGCGAAGGTGTGAAGGAAGGTACTATGTTGCTTGACAAGAATGGAGAGCTTTGCTTGGCTCAACGTGGTAAGGCTGTACCTATTGGTGTGAATAAAAACAAGGTTAAGGGTAAAACTAAAGCGGAGTGTTTCAATGATTATAAGTCTATCAAGGATGCTCTTGCAAAAGTTTTGGATTACCAGACCAATCATGGAGACGATAAGGGATTGGCTCCTTTACTGAAAGAGCTTAATCGTGTTTATGACAATTTCGTAAAGACTTATGGACACATAAACAAAAACAGATCTATCCCATTTCTAAGAAAGGATATTGATTTCCCAAGTATTGCTGCATTGGAAAATGTTACAGAAAAGGGGCGTAAGGATGGTAAGAAAGAAATCAGCTATTCTAAAACCGATGTTTTCAAACATCGTGTAATAGAAAAAGAAAGTGCGCCTAAGCCACAGAGTGTAAAGGATGGTATTATCGCTTCTATCTACCTTCATGGTCGTGTAGATGTGCCTTATATTTCAGAGCAATTGGGTTTAGAACAAGAAAAAGTAAGGAAGGATATTATTGAAAGCGGATTAGGTTTTGAAAATCCGACAACAATGGATATTGAAGTTTCTTATGAATATCTTTCCGGTAATGTCCGCGAAAAGCTGAACCAGGCACGTGAGGCAAATACAGATGGTCGCTATGATGTTAATATTAAGGCACTGGAAGCAGTTGTCCCGATGAATATTCCCGCCCATTTGATTCAATTCTCACTAGGGTCTTCATGGGTGACACCGAAGCTGTACACTGATTATATTCAAGAAAGAACGGACTTGGATGTAAGTTTGACTAATGCAGGTGGTACATGGGTGATGAAAAAGCCTTATTCAGTAAATAATGAAAAGAATAAAGCTCTTGGTGTACACAGTGAGATTTGCAATAAGATAGTTTATGGGCATGAATTGATTGAAGCTGCATTGCAGAATAGAACAATCAGTGTGACAAAGGTTATTAAACACTATAATGGTGAAACTGAAACAATCGTTGATAAGGACGCAACCATGGCTTGTGCTAATAAAATTGATGAAATACGTCAAGACTTTAGAGATTGGGCACGGCAGAAAATGCAGAGTGATACGGAACTTTCGCAAGAAATTGAACGTGTTTACAATGAGCAGTTTAATAATTTTGTTCCTAAAGAAATTCATGATGAATTTATTCCAGAACACTTTGGAGGTGCCGCTAGCATTGTTAATGGCAACCGATTTAGTTTGAGAAAACACCAGGCTAAAGCTGCCATCCGTGCAACAACGCAACCGTTAATGCTCGCACATGAAGTTGGTACTGGTAAGACATTTACTCTTATTACAACAGCAATGGAGATGCGTAGACTTGGAACAGCACGCAAGCCTATGATTGTGGTACAAAATGCGACAGTTGGACAGTTTGTAGGCAGTGCTAAGTCTTTATACCCCAATGCTCGTATTCTTACTTTAGAAGATGCAGATCGTAAGGCTGAAGGCAGAATGAATTTCTACGCTAAGATTCGTTACAATGATTGGGACATGATTGTTGTTCCTCAATCCGTATTTGAACGCATTCCGGATAGCCCAGAACGTGAAGCTCGTTTCATTCAAGATAAGATTGAAGAGAAAATGCGTGTTATAGAACAACTTCGTGATGCTTCAGACGAACGAGATCCAATAGTAAGACGTGCTGAAAAGGAACTTGAAAACCTAAAAGACGAATTAAATAATGTTCGATTAAAGCTTTCATCTCCTAAAGCATCAGTCGAAAAAGATTCAAAGGATAAGAAGCGAGAAGCCAAGGCTAAGCAAAATGCTGTTGTTAAAGCACAGGAAATGCTTGATAGGGAAACTGATGATACCATGAACTTTGATGACATGGGCATAGACGCACTGCTGATTGACGAGGCTCACGAATACAAACATCTTGGCTTTGAAACAGCCATGCAACGTGGCGTGAAAGGTGTGGACCCCTCATACAGCAAAAAAAGTCAAGGCGTTTATTTGAAAACGCAAGCTGTCCTGGAGAATAACAATGGTAGAAACGTAGTCTTTGCTACCGGTACACCTATCAGCAACACTGCTGCTGAAATCTGGACTTTTATGCGTTATCTGATGCCGGCAGATGTGATGAAGAGTTATGACATTTTCTATTTCGATGATTTTGTAAGAAATTTCGGACAAATAGAGCAAATACCTGAGTTTGGCGCCAGTGGTAAATACAAGGAGGTAAACCGATTTAATGGATATACCAACCTTCCAGAACTTGAACGTATTTGGCTGGGAGTAGCCGATACTGTTCTGACAAAGCAAGCTGGAGGTGTTAGTGATAAAATCCCTTCTATGGAAGGGGATAAGGCACAAGATGTCTATTTGCCACAAACAAAGGCTTTAAGAAGCGTAATGAAATACGTCAAGAAGCAACTAGAAGCTTTTGAACAGATGAGCGGTAAAGAGAAGAAGGAACACACTCATATTCCTCTTGTAATGTATGGAATTGCTAAAGCTGCTGCTGTAGATGCACGATTAGTTCTGAATGATGCAGCAGATGAAACGAACAGCAAGACTAATGAAACAGTTAGACAAACCCTTAAAAGTCTTGAAGATAGTAAGGAGTATAATGGGACAGTTGCAATTTTCGCTGATAATTATCAGAACAAACAGAGTGGATTCAACCTTTATGAAGATGTGCGTGATAAACTGATTGATAAAGGTGTACCTGCAGATCAAATCGTTATTATGCGTAGTGGCATGTCCATTAAGAAGAAACTTGAAATCTTTGATAAAGTAAATCGCGGAGAAGTTCGTGTAATCATGGGAAGTACGTTTACTCTTGGTACCGGAGTAAATATTCAGGAACGTCTTCATACACTTATTCATGTAGATGCTCCTGTTAGACCTATGGACTATACTCAACGAAACGGACGTATCTTACGCCAAGGTAATTTGCATAAAGAATGGGGAATCCCAGTAAGAGTGCTTCGATTTGGCGTAGAAGATAGTCTGGACGTTACAGCTTACCAGCGCCTGAAAACAAAGGGTGCTATTGCTGATAGTATCATGAATGGCAAGCAGTTGATTGCAGACAGCATGAATAATCGTGTGCTGGAAGAAGAACAAGATGTTTTTGGTGATATTACGGCACAACTTAGTGGTAGCGAGTATGCTCTGTTGAAAAATCAAATAGAGAAACAGGTTAAGAAACTTGAAAGTAGACGCAGCCAATGGGAACAAGACCAGATGTATATTCATAATCAGAAGCCAAGGTTGAAAGGTATGATGATTTCTGCGCAAGAGCGTAAATCAAATGCTGAATCCTTTCTAAAGAAAGTTGAAGGCATTGATGATGTGGTAATCCATGTTGGAAAGTTACAGTTTAAGAATATTGATGCAATGGCAGACTATATTAAAGACTATAACAGTAAGCAACGTGAAGTTCAAGAAAAAATCAGATCCGGCCGTGATGATAAAGCATCTTCTAAATTAACTGTCACTATTGGAGGATTCGCGTTTGATATAGATAGTGAAACTACGAAAGATATCAAATACACTGCATCTGGAATGGTTACCTCAACTTCTACAAAGATGCGTTATACTTGCAAAGAATTAGGTCTTATTGACGTTCCGGTTGATGGACAAAAAATAAAGAATGCTATCAATGATATTCTTGATGATGTTCTTAGCGGTAATGATTTCAGAGAAATAATAGAAACTTCATCAGCAGCTATACAGCGTTATGAAGAAGGCATTAAGCAATTGGAAGCTCGTGAAGGTAAACCTTTTGAAGATGCAGAAGCATTAGAGCAGGCTAAAGCAAAACTGGAAGAGTATGATGAACTGATGAAGAAAGAGCTGGAAGAGAAGGAAGCTAAGTATGCAGAAATAGACAGCGAAGTAGAAGAAGCTACGGAAGTGGTTGCTGTAGAAGAGGAAGAAGAAGAGGAGGAGGAAGGTGATGAGGATACTCTTTATCGAGAAGTTACCGACGACAGCGAACTGGCGTGGCTGGAGAACCAACCGACGGTGAAGGCCTACCGTGCAATGCAGGTGATTGACGGACGATTGTATTCACCCATGGCAAGTGGCAAGAAGAAAAAACTTGGTGCCGGCTATGGATTGAATAAGTGGGACGTGGCTACCGAGATGGCTTTCAATGTGACGGATGAAATGCTGGCAGAAGTTGAAAAGCTCAACAACTCTAATGAAAAGGGTTATGTAAACGTGATACCTGGCGTTCTCCGTTTTGAAAAGGCTTCTAAGACCGGTAAAGCATCGTTGAAGTATCATCTTGTGACCGATGAAACAGATGTGTGGGCCGCTTATAATCCATATAACCACAACAGCGATTCAATGCTTAATGACCAGTTTAAGGCTGCATACAGACGCGGAAACATCGTGGTGGTGGAAGCAGAGGTTCCTGTTGGTGACCTTGAAAGTGGTTATCGGGCTCCTTATTCTAAGGATGCAGTGGGTAAGACTGAATGGAAGTCTGGCGATGTGGCTGCACAATTCCCAGATGAAATGAAACGTACCGTGTACCTTAGCCGCTATACCAAGCCTGTACGTATTCTTAGTAATACTGAAGTTGCCAAATGGATTGGTGAGCGATTGAGAAAGGCTGAAGAAATAACAGGTGAACCTATTACGCTTTATGAAGCTTCCTTTCATCCGGAAGTGAAACGCTTGTTAGAAGATGACGGATTTACGTTTGTGCCGGTTGAGCAACCGAAGGGGAAGGTAAGCAAGGTGTTGGAAGGCCATCCGGACTATATGAGCGATGATAAGATTGCAGCTATCGACGAGGCATTAAGCAATCAAGATAGTTGGCTGCAGCGTGGCGGTGACGGTTCATTCTCTGATGAAGAATTGTCATACGAGAATGATCCTGTTGCTAAATGGTTGGGTGAAAGCAAGCGTTCAAGGAATCAGCAACAGGAAGCACAACGTATGCGTGAGCGTATAGTTAAGCGTGCTAATGAATTGGCCGTTCAATTGAATTTGGACAATGTGGAAATTATAACTGACACTTCTACGCTGAAAGGCAAGAAAGCCCGTGCAAAGGGGTGGTTTAGTCCTAAGACTGGTAAGATTGTTGTGGTTGTTCCGAATCATAAAAGTATAGCCGACGTGGAACAAACGGTATTGCATGAAGCGGTGGCTCACTACGGATTACGTAAGTTGTTCGGTGAACACTTTGAAGATTTCCTTAGGAATGTCTATAATAATGCAAGTGAAGATGTTCGCAGGAAAATTGACGGACTTGCTGCAAAACATGGATGGGATTCTGATAAGGCTACTGAAGAATACCTAGCCTCGCTTGCAGAGAATACCAATTTCGAAAATGCGATTCATGAAGGATGGTTCTCGAAGATTAAGACTTTCTTTATGGGAATGTTGGCTAAGGCCGGTGTGAAGTTGGGGGTAGAATTAGGTGATAATGAACTTCGCTATATTTTGTGGAGAAGCTATGAGAATTTGGCTGAACCAGGAAGATACCGTGACGTTATAGAACAAGCTGCTGACATTACTATGCAGTATGAATTGGGAGTGGGGAACTATGCAAATAGTTCCTCCGGCCCATTATATGCGGCAGATGATCTGTTTTTGAGGGAAGAAAAAAACTTATCTGATGTAATTGATGAGTTTACTTCAAAATATAACAGTGTGCCTGTGGAGATTATACACAATGATATTAGTGTAGATGAACTAATGGAAATGTTTAATGTTGACGAGAGTAAAGCTAGTGAGATGCAGGCTGATATACGAAAAGGAAAAGCTTCTGGAGCATATATTCCCCAATTAAAAAAAATATTTATATTTGCTGACACTATAAGCGGAGAATTTGAATCTACATTGTTTCATGAAAATATTCATGCTATATTAGATAAATTGTATGCTGATAATAGCAGGGATATAGCGGATGCGTATTATAAAGCAACTGAGGGTAAATTTGAAAGATTTAAGAAGATAATCAATAAAAAATACTTTCCTGAAGAAGTTGCAGAGGAATTTTTCACTTATGCTTTAGGTTATAGTATGGAAGATGGTAAATTTAATAGAATAGATGATTTTCTTCCTGCATCCTATCAACCTTTATTAGAACAAATACTAAAAACTATTGGTTATGAAAGAGAATCAGAAATTCGAAGAAGACGAAATGGAACAGGAAATAACAGAACGTTTCTTGGAAGATATAGAGAAAAATGGGCTATGTGGTTACGGAAGGCTAAAGAGCATTTTTCCAACTTCACGTCAGATGAAAGCGATGTCTTCTTCCGAGATGGAGACCCAGAAGTCCATGAACGAACATTTGCCAGAAGACAGTACGAAGAACGGGTAAAGACCGGTATATATCAAATGCAGGAAGCTCTGCAAGATAGTATGCTTGGCTTAAAAGAGGCTATGAAGGCTATTCTTGGCAAGCATAGTAAAATTGAAGATGTAGATGGTTATGAAAATGCGTACCTTGGTGAGAATAGATTGTCGAGTGTGAACCAGGCGGAAGCTGATGCGTTTGCTCGTATGAAATTCAAACCGCTTATTGATGAGATTGCAAAGCTGGTGCCGGACGAAGAACACATGTATGAACTGACAGATTACATGATGGCCAAGCATGGGCTGGAGCGTAATGAGGTGATGGCCCGACGTGCGGCTACTAAGGATGTACAGAAAGAATTTGGTGCTGAATTGCGCAAGGCTCAACGTGCGGCAAATAAAAATCCATTAGACCATGATGCAGCCGATAAATTGGAAGAAATCAAGCTGCTGATGCAAGAACGTGAGGAGGAACTCTATTTTGAATACCGCGCGAAGGACTATGCAGGTTTGACAGCATTAACCGGTGAGGAAAGTGTGATGGATGCAGAAAATGTAGCCTCAACATTAGTTAATGATTATGAAGCTACTCACAATACCGATGAGCTGTGGGATAAGATAAACGACATTAGTCGTTCTATTCTTCAGAAGTCATACGAATGTGGATTGATGGATAAGGCGACGTACAACGATATTTCTTCTATGTACAAGCATTATATTCCACTTCGAGGTTTCGATGAAAAGACCAGTGCTGAAGAATATGCTTACCTTACTCACAAGGATAGTGCTTTCAATGCACCTATTGTAAAAGCAATGGGACGCAAATCAAAAGCGGATAATCCTCTTGCTTATTTACAATCCATGGCCGAAAGTACCATAATGCAAGGTAACCGCAATAAGCTGGTGAAGCAACGCTTCCTGAACTTTGCTTTGAACCATCCGAGTGATTTGGTGAGTGTGAGCGAACTTTGGCTGAAGCATAACGAGATTACCGATGAATGGGAACCGGTATTCCCTGATAACATTGAAGCTAAGGATTCGGCCGAAGAGGTGGAACGTAAGATGCAGGACTTTGAACAGCGTATGATGCAACTGGCAGAGGATCATCCGGAGGACTACAAGAAAGGAAAGGATGCCGTAGGTATTCCTTACCGTGTGGTAACCGACAGAGATTTGCATCAGCACCAGGTTGTGGTGAAGCGTAACGGACGTGATTATGTAATCACAATCAATGGCAACCCACGAGCTGCACAGGCGTTGAACGGACAAACCAATCCGGATAACGATATGTCGGGAGCTATTGGTGCTATTCTTCGTGCCGGTGAGAATGTAAATCGTCATTTGAGCGCTTTCTATACTACTCGCAATCCGGACTTTGTTGCATCCAACTTCCTTCGAGATATGCTTTATACCAATTCCATGGTATGGGTGAAGGAAGGTAAGAATTATGCTTTACGTTTCCATCGCAATTATGCTATGTTCAACCCGGTTAAGATGAAAAGGCTGTTGGCGAAGTATCGTAAAGGCGAATTAAATATGTCTGATAAGACTGAATCTTTGTTCCATCAGTTTATGTCTAACGGTGGTGAAACGGGTTATGTGAATATCCGGGATATTGAGAAGCATAAGAAAGATGTGATGCAGGAACTTCGTAAGAGCAAGGGTAAGTTGCCATTGAAGAAAGCGTGGGATTTGCTTAGTGAGCGTTTTGATGAAGTGAACAGAGCCGTAGAAAACTGTGCTCGTTTTGCCGCATTTGTTACGTCACGAGAAATGGACAGATCGGTTGAACGTTCCATCTACGATGCAAAGGAAATCAGTGTAAACTTCAACAAGAAAGGTAGTGGTTCTAAGTTTTATGATGCAGTAGGGCAAACAAGATTGGGTAATGCAGCAGCATTGACTGGTGGTCTTGGTAGAACAGGCTTTGTGTTCTGGAATGCAGCCATTCAAGGTTTAACCAATTTTGGCCGACAATTAAATGAACATCCGCAGAAAGCTTATACAGGTGTTGCATCTATGTTTATTCTTGGTGCGATTATTGCCCAGCTTGGCTTGGATGATGATGACGAAGAAGATAAGAAAAACAGCTACTACAATTTGCCAGAACATGTAAGACGCAGTAACATTCTGTTTAAGGCTGGCGATAGTTGGGTGTCTATTCCGCTTCCGGTAGAATATCGTGCTGTTTATGGATTGGGTGAGTTGATGATGTCGACCATCGGTGGTAAGGAACATCTTACTGGCAGTGAAATTGCCATGCAGATTGCCGCACAATTAAGCCAGGTAATGCCTTTAGACTTGATGAATGACGGTGGGGTCATGGGATTGGTACCAAGTGCTGTTAAACCTTTTGCAGAGGTGTACGAGAATAAGAGCTGGACCGGCCTTCCTATCTACAAGGATACTCCTTACAACAAGGATATGCCGGAATGGACCAAGGCTTACAGCAACTCCAACAAATATATTGTAGGCCTGTCTGCTGCCATGAATGAGGCTTCTGGAGGTGACAAATACACCAAAGGAACCATTGACTGGAATCCTTCTAAGGTTGAGTATTTGTTGAATGGTTACTTTGGCGGTGTGTTCAATACCATTAACCGTATGGCAAAAATGGCAGAGACGGTTGCAGGAGCCAGAGACTTCGATCCACAGAGTTTCTTGATTATGAACCGAGTTGTTAAGGCCGGTGATGAACGTACTGAACATCGTGCTATCAATAACGAATATTTCCGTTTGCAGGAAAAGCTGGAGAATGTAGGAAAGCGATTGAGACATTATGAGAACGACACCATGAACGGTGTGTTTGATTATGCAGAAAAGATTGATTTCCTTTATAATTCTCCTGAGTATGCTCAATATGAGATTTACAAACAACATCAGAAATATATCAATGAGCTTTATGATGTGTTGAAGATTGTAGTTGATGAGCAGGAAAGAAAGTTGTTCGAAGAAGAACTATTCCAGGCTAAGAAGGACATGATTGATGAAATCAGTCGATATACGCAGTGACTCAATAGATAAAAAGATGATTTGAAGGCGATGTGGTAACTTCGCCTTCATTCATTAAAACAAATGCGTATGGCAGAAAAATTACATAGACTTAGCCGCGTAAAGCCAAAATTTGATAACGATGAGGCAGATACCGTGAAGCGTAGTAAACTTCAGGGTAATGATCGTAAGCGTGCATTTGATGTGCTGATGCAGGCTCAGCAGTATTATAGCGCAATGTGGAAGTTCCGTAAGGAACGTGAGCGGAACAAGCGCTATTATTATGGCGATCAATGGGGCGATATAGTGTGCGTTAATGGCAGGAGAATGACCGAAGAGGAATATATCAAGAGCCAAGGTAATATTCCTTTAAAGAACAATTTGATTCAACGCTTAGGCCGTAATGTAATTGGTGTGTATCGTAGCCAGAGCACTGAACCTACCTGTACTGCACGAGACCGCGACGAGCAGAAACTGGCAGAGACAATGAGTACGGTACTGCAATACAATATGCAGTTAAATCGTATGCAGGAAGTTTATGCACGTACCATGGAAGAATTTCTTATCAGTGGTTTGGCTGTACATCGCAAATGGTACGGCTGGAGAAATAACAAGATGGAGTGCTGGACTGACTATGTGCAACCCAACAATTTCTTCATCGACAACAACATGCGTGACTTCCGGGCATGGGACTGTTCCCTAGTCGGTGAAATTCACGACATCAGCTTTGAACAACTGTTGGAGCAGTTTGCCGAGACACCGGATGATTACAAAGTGCTATCGAGCATCTATGCAATAGCTAAAAACAACAGGACGTTTCAACACGGATGGGAGCAGTTTGGATATAGTGACAGCAAGTACAATGCGGATTTCCTGATTCCGAAGAATGAGACTCTTTGTCGCGTTATTGAGGTGTGGAGAAAGGAAAGTAAGCCACGCTACCGATGCCACGACTACAACAATGGTGATGTATTCAAGATTGATGTGGAAGACTACAACGTAATGGTAGCGCAAGAAAATCAGCGTAGAATGCAGCAGGCACTTCAACAAGGTATACCCCAAGAGGAAATTCCTTTCATTGAGGCTACCTGGTTTATGGACAGCTATTGGTACTTCTATTATTTATCTCCATTCGGTGATATTCTTGCAGAAGGTGAAACTCCGTATGCGCACAAAGAACATCCGTATGTGGTTAAAGCTTATCCGTTTATTGATGGTGAGATTCACAGCTTCGTCAGTAATGTTATAGACCAGCAGCGCTACACAAACCGGTTGATTACTTTATACGACTGGATTATGAGAGCCAGCGCAAAGGGCGTGTTGCTTATACCAGAAGAATGTATTCCGAATGGTGTAACACCTGAACAATTTGCAGAGACATGGACAAAATTTAATGGAGTTGTCGTGTATAAGGCCAAACCAGGTTCTGCAGCTCCACAACAAGTAAGCAATAACTCTACAAATATCGGTATCAATGAATTGTTGCAGTTGCAGATTAAGTTCTTTGAGGATATATCCGGTGTGAATGGTGCCCTGCAAGGAAAGCCTGGTTATGCAGGTATGAGTGCTGCATTGTATAATCAGCAGACCCAAAATGCAACTACCAGCTTGCTTGATATTCTTGATTCCTACCAGGAATTTGTAAAGGATGCAGCCTATAAGGACGTGAAGAATATACAGCAGTTCTACGACCAGAAACGAGTATATAATATTTCCGGACGTGTGGGTGCCCAGGTTGAATACGATCCACGCAAGATACAAGATGTTGAATTTGACCTTAGCGTTGTGCCGAGCACGGCTACACCTGCATACCGAGCAATGGCCAACGATTTCTTGATGCAGATTTGGTCGAGCGGACAGATCAGCCTGGAACAACTGTTACAAAATGGAGACTTCCCATTTGCAGACCAGTTACTGCAAAGCTTACAAAGTCAAAAAGAACTGTTGGAACAAGGAAAAGTTCCGGATGGTCTTTCACCCCAGCTTCAGCAACAAATTTTACAGCAACAACAAAACACCAATATGGATGCTGTTAACATGCTGGATAAAGCTATGCGCCAGGCTGCGTAAGAGGCGGTTCGGATATAGCGAACGCTATGTTTATATGGTGGCGGCAGAGACTACGTTGCGTGTGTAACTGATGTTTCTGTTGCCATTTCTTTGTATAATTCTCGGCATCTCCATTTCGTTGTAGCATATATGCAAGCCGATTGCTCTTGTCATGAGCTTGTCGTCGTGTCCACCTATCACCGCACCGGTTGACCCGTTTGGTTTCCGTTCAAATATCAACATTTCATCGAGTGCTCCACCATCTCTTTCCGTATATGCCCCATCGCGAATAATGCGCACGAGATTAGAGATAATCATAGGCTTTGTATATACGTTGGTATGGAATCCCCATTTTGTGGGTGCTCCTTCACGTATCTGGTCCTCTGACTGCTTGCGTGCATACAGGTTAGGATATACACCGGCAATGAGGCAGAGGATGTATTGTGACTGATCGCCATCTACTTGCCGATTCTTGTCGTGCGTTTCTAACGTATTACTTTCAATGACCAGCAATGCGTTATTGTAGAATGCTGAGATTTGTGCGGCCTTCCAAGCCAAAAGGTCCATGTCGATGTGTCCGTACCATTGCGCTACTACACAAGGCTTTCCTCCATCTATCATCCAAAAACGGTCGAATACGACTATGACAGACCAGTCGGCTTTGCTGGAACGTCCACCAATATCCACTACAGTAATATAGCGGTCTGTTATTTCTTCGTATGGATCATTCTCAGGCATTGACCAAATATGCAGTCCTCCCTGGCTATCCTTTTTAAAGCGAACATTAGAAAGTGCCGTTTCGCCTTCATCTGCATCTCCATAAACCTCACCTATATAAAGAGGCGGTTTACATGTCTTGCGTAAATTCTCAACAAGATATTTGTCGAATACACTGGCACCACTATTGACAAATGCTTCGATTGCATCAGACGGGTATTCGGCCGCAATCTTACCATGTTCAGAATACTTGGTTCGTTCGGTAATATACCAGTTTATAGCTTCAAGAGTAGCCCCTTTGCTTTCCCAAAGCCACCACAAGTATTTACCTGGCTCTTCACGATCGGAAGATACAGATTCACTATTCCGATTGTTGTAAAGCCATTCTGCAAACCGTGCTTCCTCTTCTTTGCTGTTGAATGGGATGCGGTAATTCTCAATTTCATACCAGGCGATAAAGAAGGCGCGGAACTGAGATTTCCCATCGGCTGCTGCTGTGTATTCCTTATGGAAGAATGTTCCTACACCGTCGGCTGTGGATTCGTACACAATCATGGTGTACGGACGGTATAGGATACCTGACGTAACAGAACGTATCAAGTCTTCGGGATGAATCTTTTCTGAGTCCATAAAGAAACCTACTTCGGAGAAATGGGCCAGCGCATAGTCGCCCGAACGGCCAGAGTTCGGTGATTGTGAACTACCTACTGATATGGTGCAGTTTCGCTGCGGCACACGCTGTGTGTTGTCTGAATTACCATCCCACACCAGTTTCTTTTCGTTTACATCATAAGAATCGCCAGCTTCATGCAACATTTCAATGGGGTAGGCATCCAGCATTTTACGGTACATACCTTTGATTTTTTCGGATGCACTGTTGACATGGGCTACTATGATACCGTTCAGACTAGGCTTGTGGATAAGCTGGAGCCAGGCCATATAAAGGTCAGTCTCAGTAGACCCTCCCCATTGTCTGGCCTTACACATGCAGATGCGTATAGGCTTATTCAACAGTCGCATTTCCTCCAAAATAGCACAATACTTCCGTTGAGGAAAAGTAAGTCTGAACAAGCAATCAGGCATACCTGGTTCTTTGTTTTTGATATAAACCAACATGGCGCACCAGAATGGGAAGTCATGCTTATATCTTAAGCGAATAAACGTATCAACAACTTCATTACGCTTTTCTTCGTCAGGTTCTTCACCGATTGAAAGGAGAAAATTATCTACGGAGCCGGATTTTCTTAATGCTTTCAAGAATTTGTTATTCTTCATGCTAACCGGAAGATATTGTTCCGGTATAGGAAAATCGGGAAGGGTGTATAGAAAGCGTTCGCCTACACTTCCCTTACCTGTTATTGGATTAAAGTAGGCGAACATAATATCATTGCGACGCTTGTTCTCGCATAGAATATCATTCACTTTCAAATCATTTGTCATAGTGTCCCTTTTTTATCAAATAGATAATTTCCATTGCGCTACGCGGAAGCATGTAGAACTTTGGAGCTGGTGAATTTACAACCTCTCTTACCAAATGACACAGTTTTGCGTCTTTATCAGTTCTTTGAAGTTCAAGAACGCAGTTGTAAATCTCCAAGAACATTTCTTTCTTCATTGGGCGCATCGTGTCGAGAATGGGCTTTCCTTGCATGATAGCCGTGCATACTACCGTTGCCCTTTCCTCTGACACCCAGAATCGAGCACATGGCATGTTGACTATCTTTTCTGATATTTCGACAATAGATATTACTTCACACTGAGAAATCGCTTCCCGGTATGCTCTCATTAATTCCGCGTTTCTAAGTTCTGTAAATTCAAGTATGCTTCCGAAGTATTTCATGTACTATCAAACAATGGTTTATGGTATCCAAATATAATCAATAAAAAGCAGGTATACACAAAAGATAAAATGTTTATAGCAATCTATAGAGGTAAATTTGCGCTGCAATGGTTTAATGAAATACTTAATAATATGGCAGGTGAAACGAAACCTAAAAGCAGGCGAGACGGATTTAAAGAACGTCTGAAACAGAAATATCCTGACCGTGATTGGCCGGATGATGAAGCTCTGTTCAATCAAATCTCGGAAGATTATGATGAGTACGACAACACCGTGAATGGCTACAAGGAACGTGAAGGAAAACTTACAGAGTTGTTCACAAAAGACCCTCGCAACGCACAATTCATTACTGATATGGCTCGCGGTGAGGACCCGTGGATTAATGTAATAAAGCGCCTTGGATTGGAAGGGGTGACTGATCTTATCAATAATCCTGAAAAACAAGAAGCTTATGCTAAGGCTAATCAGGAGTATGTGGATAAGCTGGCAGAAGAACAGTCTATCGAAGAGCAATACAATCAGAACTTTAGCGCAAGTCTCCAGGTATTGGAAAAGGTGCAGTCTGAACAAGGTCTTAGTGATGATCAGATTGATGCAGCTTATGACTTAATTATCGGCATTGCCAACGATGTCGTGCTTGGTAAGATTTCAGAAGAGACCGTGCTAATGGCGCTGAAAGCGGTAAATCATGACGCTGACGTTGAGGCCGCTACTCATGAAGGCGTAATTGCCGGTAGGAATTATAAGGCAGAAGAAAATCTGCGGAAGCCAAAGAAAGGTGATGGCACTCCGAACTTGCAGGGCAGCAACAATGCTCCTTCTAGTCAGCAGAAGCGAAGAAAGAATATGTTCGATTTAGCTAATGAAGCCAATTAGTTATGCCGGACGATATTAAAATAGAAATGGCTTGTCCGAAGCCTGTACCAACACAAGGTTCTTGCGGACTATCTACTCATCTCCCTGGCGCATGTATTACGGTAGATGCAATTGGTGGTGGCATAGGCTCAGGACTTAGTACTCTGTCGCAAGTGACGACGGGTGGAAAATAGAAATAATTTTTAATAACCCATAAATTATTTATTAAAATGGCAGAACAAGTAAATGTACAAACTCCGGGTACACCTCCGCAGGCAGGTGCCGGTTCCGCAGGCTTGCAGACCCAGCTTCCCGGTCAAGGTGTGACCGTTGACGGTATTGGTGGCGGTGTAGGTGATGGTATTGATCATTTGTCGCAGATTGACATTGATGAAAGTATTTTGAGATTTAAGAGCAACGTGACTCCATTGATGACTCTGATGCTTAAGAGTAAACTGGTGCCTGTTGAATCTCCTGAAGTGGCTCACTTTATGATTGATGAAGCACGATCGGTGCTCACCACAACCACTCAGGTGGCTGCCGATTCAGTTAAACAGCAGTTTCCTCTTCCTATGAGTGCTGCCGATGCCGAATTGTGTTTGACTAGCGATACACTTTTGTGTCGTGGTGTGAACGGATATACGGAAGACGGAAAGACGGAAACTCCGGGTATGCCGCTGTTGTTGTATGTGATTGGTCGTAATACGGATACCGGTATGCCTATTGTGCGTGCATTGAATGGTAAGAAAACCAATTCAACAGATGATTTCTGTCAGGTTCCTTTGATTCCTGCTAATACAACTATTGACCTTTTGGCCAATGCTATGCATGAAACTCAGAGAGAAGTAGAACCTAGTGCATGTCAACCTGTTCCGCGCGTGCTGTACTTACAGAAGCGAGGTCTTAACTTGGTATGGTCTGATTATTATGATAAACAAAAGAAAATTTGTGACTTTTCAAAATCGCTTATTGCTGAGGCCTTGCTGGACGAATGGAAGCGTGCCGGTAACCGTACGCTGTGGGTGAGCCGCCAGACTAAGTTCAGTGTAAGAGACCAGAAGACCGGCTATCAAGTGGTTCGAACTACGGAAGGTGTGCGGTGGCAGTTTACTCGTGAATTGATTCACAACAAAGGTAAATGGACCTATGAAGAGTTTGTGGCACTGGCCAAGATGTTCTATTGCGGTGAAGACCAACCAGAAGGATCCATCTGTTTGTGCGGTAAGAACTTCTTGGAAAACATTCAGTGTATAGACTTCTCTAAGCATCCGGAAGTTACAATCGGTGTTAAGACCAGCAAACTTGGCTGGGATGTACACTATATCCACACTGCTTTTGGTGACTTTGAATTTGTGTACGAACCTACGCTTGATAAGATTGGCTATGCTAATTCTTGCGGAATCTTTGGCTTGGGTAGAATCGTTCACTATCAATTCAGTAGCGAACACAGTGAAACAGAACGTATCGAAGGACATGAAGCCGACCGCGAAAGTACCATCGTATGGGACGGTATTGGATTGAAGGGTACCTGCCACATTTTTGTGAATGGTGAAGGTACAGACACCCCGTCGGATGCTGTGGACTTTGTGTACTGGGATTCTACTAAAGCTCCTGAGAGCGATGATTTGGTGAAGGACCGAGTTTACATCTTGCTTCAGGATTGTATGCTTGGAGAAAACAAAGGTGTTTCTGGTGAATACTGGCAGTATGACGGTTCGTTATGGAAGAAACTTGTGTTTGAAACCATTTCATAATTGCCTTATATAAGTCTTATTATAATTATGTTAGGATAGGGCAGGTATGATTGTCGCCTGCCCTATCTGTTAAAATTGAAAAAGATATGATTAAGAGATATGGTGTTTACGGAAAGGTGGAGTTTGTGATGAGTGTTTCTATTGCGAACACCTGTGTTTGCGTAGACTTTTCAGGTGGTAGTATTACTAATAGGGGGGTAATTCCAGCTTCTTATACTACTAATAACCCGCTTGTTCAAAAAGCATTGGAGGGTTCGAACGAGTTTAAGGTTGGTGTCGTAAGTTTGATTGATTCGATTCCAGAATCTGATGATGTGCGTGTGGCCAGAGCTAGGGAAGAGGCGGAAAGATCCAGGGCTGAAGCAGAGCAAAGAGCCAAGGAAGAGGCGGTAAATAGCGGAAGTGATACCAGGGCGGAAAGCCAGACTTCTGAGCAAGGCTACGAAGCAAAGACCGAAGCGCCAGCTCATGAGCAGCAAGCGGTAGATAACCAATCGGCAGCCTATGCAAAAGAAGTTGCTCCTGATGCGGTGTCTGCTGATGAATCTGGTGCTAAGACTACGGTGGAAGTTACTTGTTTTGAAGACGCAGTAGAATACTTGAAGGCGAACTTTGGTTATACGTCGAGCAAATTGCGCACAAAGCCTGCTGTAGAACGTGCAGCTGAGGAGCATGGAATTATCTTTGTAGGACTGTAATGTAAGTGAATTTATTATGGCAGTATATCAGGTAGTAGATATTATCAAAGATGTTCGCATAGCTTTGGATCAGAATGCCTTGAGTGATGAGCTTGCAGGGATTGGTGACGTAGATACGCTATCGCTTGATGAGATTATCCGTAGCAAGATAGTAGAAGCAGTGAAGCGCGTGCATAGTTCTGCGTCTTTGTACCATCTTAATCAAGGTCATAATTTCGGTGATACATTGTATTGGAAGGGGACAGAGCCTTGCGGATGGGTATTGCTTCCTGATGATTTTATGAGATTGATAGTCTTTCAAATGGATGATTGGGAGAGAGCTGTGTATAGAGCTATTGACATGGATAGCCAAGAGTTTGCCATGCAGTCTTCTCGTTTTGGCGGTGTGAGGGGAACTCCTCAACGACCCAAATGTGTGTTAACCATTCGTCCGGAAGGAAGAGCTATTGAATTTTATTCCTGCAAGAATCAGTCGGCAAAGGTAAGTCGTGGTGTGTACATTCCACAGCCTAAAATAGATAACATGGGCGGCATTGAAATCAGCAACCGTTGCTATGAAGCAGTAATTTATACCATTTGTGCTTTGGTGGTTACCGCTTTTGGCGATACCAGTAAAAGTGATGTGTTTAATAGTATGGCAAAAACTTTGATAGAATGAGTAATGATATACTTGCACAGCAGCCTATAAAGAATACCCAGATAGATGGTGATATTTCCGTAGGAAGAAATGTGGCCATGGGTGGTGATGCATCCGTGCAGGGTGATACACTCTTGAAAGGTAATACCACAGTTGAAGGTTGGCTTATTGCAGCCAATGTTGTAAGTACGCACAAAGGTTATTTTGAGAGTGTAGAAGAATTAAAATTTAACTATCAGCATCCGCAAGATGGTTGGTGGAGTTTTGTAGGTGAAACACTTTATGTTGTTCACAAAGGTGAATGGAAGATAGCATCAGGAACGTTTGTTGAAGGGGACTTTGAGGCAATGAAAGCATCATTCATCTCTAAGTTAAAGCCTGATGGAACACGGTTCTTGTTAAAGTTATTAGGTGGAACTGAGATAGGTGAGACAGTTGATTCGATGACAGCCGGTAAGGGAACCTTGCTGACAGCCAACGGACGTATACAGACTGATAGGCTTGAGGTACGTGGAAGTGCTCAGTTCATGGAAGTCATCATCAACCGCCTGAGTTCCGTAGAAAGTGATTTTGTCTTCACCGAAAGCGGACATATTGAGCAGGTAATACCTGTAGCAGATGCTACTTACGTGCTGCAACTACGAAAGCGGTGGGCATTTGACTTTCCGGCTTTTGCTGAACATGACGTGGTGTATGGCTCGGTGAACACCTTGCTGGCAGACGGCAGTTACCGTACAAGTTGGTTCCGGGTGCTACATACGGATAAGGCTAAGGCACAACTGACCGTTGCCGTTTATCCAGACAACGAGGTTCCTGGTGGAAAGAACTATCCGCCCGAAGTAGGGATGAATATCCACCGCAGGGGTAATGCGTTGGATGAAAACCGCCAGACCTGCTGGTACATTTCTTCACGTGAAGGTACCATCATGTACCTTATGGGAGTTACCAAGCCGATACTGGAGGAAGACAACTACTGTGCCTGGCTGGGCCTTCCAAAGCACCTGGAACTATTCAACGGGCTTCCGATAAACTATAAGCAGCCGTACCTGTTTGCCAGGGGTGCCATCATTCAGGATTTGCTTCGGGTAGACTATCAGGGAAACCCGGTGTATGAAGTGGTGGATGTGGGACTTTGGCTTAGTACAGAAACCTATATACGCGGACACGATCCACAAAGTAAGCGGTATATTCAGCATCAGGTGTGGTATGGCTCCTGTTGCTGGAGGTGTGTGGTGCCGCAAGCTACTGTGGGAGTGGCTCCTAGATGGAACAATACGCAGTGGATATGCGTGGCAGGAGGACAAAATTATTCGCTTGCCATTACGAGCAGTCGGGGAAATCTGTTTAGACTAGGGCAAGAATACACCCAATTGGGCTATATCCTTAAACACGGAGACATGAATATTTCTGCGGATGCCTGGCAAGTGAAGTGGGAACGGGAAAGCGGCATGCAGGCCGAAGACGAACTTTGGAACGTGGAACACGCCAACGCAGGTCATGTAGTGGACATCACGCCAAGAGATATGCCGACCAATTGGGCTGAGA
The DNA here is from genome assembly GCA_937890825.1 of uncultured Bacteroides sp. Taxonomy (GTDB): domain Bacteria; phylum Bacteroidota; class Bacteroidia; order Bacteroidales; family Bacteroidaceae; genus Bacteroides. The sequence goes on from CALADS010000049.1 coordinate 55,749, forward strand.
CACGAAAGGTGGTGTTTCGGCTCACGATATGGCTAAAAGAAGGCGAGCAGCCACGAACGAGAGAATTTACATTTAACCGATAATAAAAACAAGGAGAGAAAGAACATGAAAACAGCTTCAGCTTATATTGTATATGATGCACTGAGCCTGTCGTTCAGCGTGGACGTGGTGGGAGGTTCGCTGACGCAACGGAAGGATGCACTGACGGGTAAGTTTGACCCAGACCGTACGCTGTTTCCGCTGATGTTTCAGCCGAGTCTGGCGGTGAGAGATCCGGACCACGTGCTGACAGATGGAGACCATACCTCCAAGCTTATAGACTGTCGCTGGTATGAGGGAACGGACGAAACCGGCTTACTGATAGGCAGTGATACTCCAGGCTATGTACCGGGAGCCTATGGGCGTCTTGTGGTAAAGAAGAATGTGGAACCCGACCGACCGCTGAACTTATACTTTACGTGTGCCTATATTGATGCTCGTACCGGGAAGCCTTTCCGAAAGACGATGGGCTTTACGCTGGACACGGTGGCCAAGCAGGAAGTAAACCTGAATCTAGAAATAGATGCCGCTTCGAAACTGCTGGTTAGCCCATTCAAGACTCATGCGCAGCGACGGATAACGGCTACCTTGCGCAACGGGCAAGACGAAGTGCCCGATGAATTAGCGGTGTACCTGTGGACGGTGCAGGACGATGAGACTCGAAAAATGCGCCCCATCACAGAGGACGACCCGTTCTATGTTTCCGGGCAGCATACAAAATCATTGGTGGTGGACCGCCGCTATATTGACAAGGAACTAGTGGAGGTGCAGGCACATCTGAAAGCATTGCCTGAAAAGGTGGTAAGCGCACACACAAAGATGATGCGCTGGTATGGTCAATGGGAGGAGAACGAGTACATCACGCGTGGTAAATTTATCCGGCCTGAAACCATGGAAATAGAGGTGCAGGCCGTGGTGAACACCCCGAAAGGCGCGGTGACAAACCCTGTGGATTATTTCGACATCACCCACTATCGTACGGGCAAGTATGTCGGTGCCCCTTTGCTGGAAGTCGGCGTGGGAGAGAAGGTGGTGGTGCCGCGCAGTTCCATCGGAAGCGACCTTGAGCGATGTGCCGTGTTTGGCTGTGAGGTGTACGAGCGAAGTGCCTTACGTCCTCTATGCCTGAACGGGAGTGAGCTGTCGGTGAACGGCAAACGAATTTGTATACAAGTACCCATTAAACAATAAAGACGATGAAGCAAGAGACAACCTTTTATGCTGTGCCCGAGTCTGTAGCCCAGGCATTGGGACTGACCGAACTGCGACGCAGTGACGGCAACGGATACCGGCTGCTATCTGTTGGTGACCTGCGCCCTTACGGAGTGGAACGAGCCGTGAGTGATGGAGCAACCGTAGTGAGCGAGGAAGAAATAGCAGACAGATTTAACCCTATTAAAACTTTTAATGTATGAATATCAGTGCTATAGACACATTGGAAGCGATTCTGGACGGTGACACTATCGTTCCAGGAATGAGCTTTGTGTTGCCTGCCGGTGTGGGCACAACGCAGTATTACAACCCTTCTACGGGGAAATGTACTCCGGACTACACGGTGGCAAAGAATCAAATCATGCTGTACCCGACCAACTATTCATCGGCCAATGGCCGTTACATGGTGCCCGATGCTGGTACAGAACAATGGTATTATGATAACCCTGACAGCCCGACCGCTCAGATCCTGACGGCACCGGGCGGAACAGTTGCCGACAAATGGAAAACATTGTTTGCTAAGACGACTTACCAAGTGAATAACCAGACTTTCCCGGCTTTGAAGATTATCGGGAATTTAGCCGGTAAGGACAGTCTGAATGATGTGAAAATCTATTGCAAGTGCAAGATTAACGGTATGGCTGTTACCTGCAACGCTCCCATTGGTATTAAAGAGACCGTGGGAAGCTACTTCGACATTGTAATCAACTGCGTGAACGAAGAAGGTATGAACGATACCGTAATCGATTCTGCGACCGAATACCTGCAGGCTACGGCGGACTTTCAGGATGCCGGTGTATCGGTAGTGCCCACGGGCGGCTTTTCTTGGAAACGTGCCACTTCTACCGGGCTTTCGGACGTGATACACAAAGCAGGAGTGACCGAACTGAGCAACAACAACAAGACACTCAAACTCTTTGATGATGCCATCGATGGTACGGAAGAATACTTCTGTAAGGTGGTGCATAATAACCATACCTATCTCAAGCCCTTGCAGGTGGCTGACACACACGAGCCGTTCTATATCGCTATCGGTCGCAACGTGAATACCAATTTGGTAAAAGAAGACGATACGGTGGTTTATACACCGTCGGTGCTGGCACGCTCCAACCGAGTGAAGCAGACCGGATGGGCCTTTACGTTTACGGTATTCGACAATACCGGGGCGGTGAAGAAGAGCGCATCGGGCACTTCGTTTACGGTGACAGGCAAGGAGGTACACAGCTGGGAAGGAACGAACGTGCATATCAAAGCGACTAAAGCCTAAAGATATGGAAAAGATATTCGCCACCGATACCCTGGTGCCTGCACCGAAGGACGGAGCAGACGGCAAACCCGGAGCTGACGGCAAGCCGGGACAAGACGGCAAGCCCGGTTCCACCGGGCCGATGCTCTATCCTGCCGGACGTTTCGAAGACTTGCAGCAGGTGTATGTGCGTACGCAGCTGACGGTGCCCTTTGTGGAATATGAGGGACAGTATTACGTGTTGAACAAAGAAGGAGAAACAAGCGGTATCAATCCGAGGGACGACTATGCAGCCCATGGTAAAAATGCTACTTGGGTACTGATGGACAAAATGAAATACGCCTTCATAGAAGCCCTCGTAGCCGATTTCGGCAAGATTGCATCAGCCGTGTTCTGGCGTGAGTTCATGTTTTCACAGCACGGCAAGGATGCCAACGGGGCTGACACTCAGGCCTATGAGCAATTTGGGAAAAAGGACGATTACGGAAACGATTTGTTTAAACCGAACATTCTGATAGACTGGCTGAAAGGCAAGGTGACCGGGCTGGATATGGACATCAAGGGCGGACGTATCGGTGCTTTTGAGGTACGGCACGAACAGAATCTGCATAATGCAGACGGCAGGGACTGCTGGATTAGTATCGAGCGTACGTGTACAGACGGAGTAAGCAAACGGGTGTCCAGCTTGGGCAACAATGTACCCGGATTTGCAGGGTTTGATGTGGCCGGCGACTTCGAGGCTACCGGTCCGCAAGAAAACATCGCCCTGCGACTGAAAGCACAAGGCGTTTCACCGGAAGGCATCCGGAGAAACTTTGCGCTGTACGCAGTGGGAGGAGTGAACTGGAGCAAGGAAGAAGACGACTACTGGAGTATGCCCGGACTGTTGGCGGTTATACATTATAATTTGTATTACGATGGAGCCAAGGCACATTTGGTGTACGGCTGCGACTGGGGGAACGGGGTACCCTTTCTGAACGCAGAACAAACCGGTTTCAACATGGAACACAGAATCGGCACTGTACGATTCTCTAGCCCTAAGAAGGGATTTTTTTCGGTAATTGCCCAGAAAGTAGGCCCAAGCTGGAACAATCACTGGTCAGCCAACTGGAATACAAACGTGGTCATAGAATCGCAGGATGCTAACGGGTTTACATTCTCGTGCTGGTACAATCAGGATAAGTATTATCCGGGGAATGTGAATTTCTTTCTGTTCGGTAATCCGGGATAGCCCATGTAAGCGAACAATAATTATCAATTAAAAAAACAATCAAGTTATGGGAAAAACAATTGATTTAGCTACGGAAGTGGAACAGCTGAATTCAGTAGATGAAAACGACCTGATACTAGGCTTTAACAAGAAGGCGAAAAAAGTCGGTTGGATGAATGCCAGCCACATCACCAAGGGCGGTTATGCGTGCCGTCGTTGGAACATGAACCACAGCTCACCGGTGGGCGAAGCAGTGGGCAACATCGAATACCTGCGCAACTTACCGGCTTTGCTGGGGTTGGGCTGCTACCTGGTGGATAAAAACCACGGTCGCCGGAAGCTAGATCCGACGAACCATTACAAGTTTGCGACAGGCGAAGTGGCCAAATTGGATGGTTCAATGGGTGATTATATGTGGGGATGGAATACAAAATTCTATTACGCCTGGTGGGTAGAGGGCTACTATTATTACGAAGCTGCTTCGCTTAACCCGATTCCGGGCAAACTGAATTACTTGATTCCGGTGGCTTCTGTTTCTGCGATAGGCCCGGCTACAATAGACCGTACCAACATGGAGCTGGTGAGCGTCATCAACATAACTGCTCAATATCGGGGCGGCGATAACAATGCATCATTTGACGGAGCTTTCAATACGCAACTTGGCAGAGCTGCTTGCAAATTTACAGCAGCACAAGCCGGTGAATACGCCCGCAAGAAAGGTGAGGGATGGGAAGCTGGTTGGTATGCTCATCATGCCATCATTTCGGCATTGTTCCGTATCATCTTCGGTACCCGCAACATGCAGGATGCGGTTAACCCGAATAAAGATTCCAACGGCCTTTATCAAGGAGGTTTGGGTGCCGGAGCATCAGACCTGGGCTCATGGTGGAGTGGAGAAGATGGCTATAACCTCTATCCTTGCATACCGACAGATGCAGCGGTTGACATGGCTGATGGTTGTGGTGAGAAAGTGATTAAAGTGAAAATTAAAGAGGGTACCACCAAGGATGTCAAAATCCCGGTTTTCTTCGGGCTGAAAAACTTTTTCGCCTATATGTATCATTGGGAGCGTGGGGTGCTTATTAGCAAAAAGGCAGGAGGCGGCGGTGATGTGTATGTCACCCCTAAATTGTACAGCAGTTATAGTATTAGCAGTCTGGCAGGTATGACAAAAGTTTCAGAGATTCCGGCTGCAAAGGTGGCCTCGCAATGGGAGTATGTATCTCAGCTGTCCATGCAGCATTTGTGTCATAAGCCGACAGTTACGGCAGGTACGGCATCTACATTTTATGCGGATGGCTTCTATAATGACAACGCTGTTTCCGGGCTGCGCGTCCCGCTTGTGTCTGCCAATGGTGACAATGGTAG
>CALADS010000050.1 GCA_937890825.1 uncultured Bacteroides sp.
ACTGCACCACTTTACCGGAATGCTTCGGAGCAACAGCTTCCGAGTGATGTCACGTTCCAGCACCTGGTGCCGGGATTAAGCTTCAATCTACTGTACTTCGATTAAGCAGCGAGAGCGTAATTAGTTTCGCCAGATAAAATTTTGATAACTGAGATTAAAGTGGAAATTACCGACCCACTGCATGCTTACCTACCATTTCTGCCCGCTGTCAAATCCAGTCAACCCCAAATCTTTATAACGGTCTAATTATCAAGCCAGACAGTTTAATATATTGCCTCTATGACAACAAAGTAATTATTCAATAACGCTTTATTTCCTATCCAATAATCGACAAAGGTAGAAATTCTTTTTGAATAATCACCCATCTTATACGCATTATTTCATAATTATCACGGTAATAAGACAAAAAAAGAGGATGCAACCTGGCATCCTCTTTGAAGTATCGCTATCCTATACGGAGATTAGTTGTTCTCCGGGCGAAGTTTACGTACAGTAACAGCAGTCTGCCACATTTCGCTTTCACGCAACGCTTTCAGTTCTTCATTCAACTTTTCGCGATAATCGGGTTTAGAGTTGCTGTCGATAGAAATCTGAGCCTCATTACCGCACTTCACGCTGGCATACAGTTTTTCTACTACCGGCTTGATAGCATCGTGGAACGGAGTCATCCAGTCTAGAGCACCGCGTTGAGCAGTAGTAGAACAGTTGGCATACATCCAGTCCATACCATTCTTGGCAAACAGCGGCATCAGTGATTGAGTCAATTCTTCTACTGTTTCATTGAAAGCTTCAGAAGGAGTATGGCCATTCTCGCGTAATACTTCATATTGTGCCAACAGCAGACCCTGAATAGCTCCCATCAAAGAACCGCGTTCACCAGTCAAATCCGATGTTGCCTCACGCTGGAACGTAGTTTCGAACAGGTAACCTGAACCGATACCGATACCCAAAGCCAACGTACGCTCCATAGCCTTGCCTGTAGCATCCTGATAGATGGCATACGAGGAATTCAAGCCGCGACCTTCGAGGAACATGGTACGCAATGAGGTACCCGAACCTTTGGGAGCCACCATGATGACATCAATATCTGTAGGAGGAACCACACCGGTACGGTCGTTCCAAGTAATCGCAAAACCGTGTGAGAAATACAAAGCTTTACCCGCTGTAAGAGCCGGTTTCAATGTAGGCCATACCGACATCACAGCAGCATCGGAAAGCAAGCACATCACAATAGTACCTTTTTGGGCAGCCTCTTCAATGCTGAACAAAGTTTCTCCCGGCACCCAGCCATCGGCTATAGCTTTCTCAAAGGTCTTACCGGGTCGCTGACCTACAATCACGTTGAAACCATTATCACGCAGGTTGCATGCCTGTCCAGGACCCTGCACACCATAACCGATTACTGCGATAGTTTCATCTTTCAATATTTCACGTGCTTTTTCTAAAGGAAATTCTTCGCGGGTCATTACATTTTCAATTACACCGCCAAAATTTAACTGTGCCATTTTTTATTCGTTTTTTGTTTGTGGCTAATGCCAATATTAATGATTAATATAGTATCTCAATCCTTGAATATCACTTTGGCCCTGCATACAGCCTCTGTGCCATTCTTTCTTACTTCTACCTGATACGTATCGTCCGGTCCTGCATCCAGGTAGAAAGAGAGTTCATCGCCGTAATAGCTTTCGGCCACATAGGCCATTTCGAAACGACTGATACGTTTTTCCCGATATTTTTCAATGGGAAACAAATCGAGTATATGCTCTATGTAGCGAATACTGTTTACATGGCCGTTGATGTCTATATCGCTATATTTGGCCTGCAATACCGATACCGGTTCAGCAGCAATAACCTTAATACGCGAGGGTTTTTCTATCGGGCAAGGCTCGTCACAGATATAACCGGTGATACCGCCTTCATGAAGGGTCAGCAAATCTGCCGGTTTACGAGTGTTCAGACTAATCATGGCCCATACCGAACGTGCATATCCTATTTTCTTGCCATCTTTATCTAAAATGGCAAAGTTACGGTCGGTAAACAAACGGTATACGTTTTCCACCCAGGTCTGTATAGAGAAAGATTCATACTGATAGGGCATTTCGTCCAGTTCTATAGCCAGCCTGGAAAGCACCCATGTATAATTATCTTCATTGAGTGTGGCAATACCAAATCCACGCTCAGTGGCATGAAAACCTGCACAGTTCAGCAGATGATTACCCAACACTCCCATTGTAAGACGTCCAGTGAAGTCTACATGAAAAGGCTCCGCTACAAATTGATAAGTTCCTATTTTCTGATCCATAATATACCTGTTTTTATTCTTTGCTTTTCTGATATTTTGCTTCCCGCTCGGCCAGATACTCATTTACCCGTTCAAAACAGCTGGTGGTAATGGCTACCCTACCCGAACGCACAAACTGCAACACGCAGCCCAAACTGCTTAATTCTTCATACAAGCTGGTAATCTCGTCGCTCACACCGTTCTTCTCTACGATGGAATATACAGCGTTCACCTCTACGATGCGTGCATGATGCTTTCTGATTATCTTCGATACTTCCGAATTCTGTTCCAATACCGGCGTTACCACTTTATATAATGCTATTTCGTGCTGATAAATCTCGTCGTCGGTAAAGTAATGGGCTTGTAGCACATCTATCTTTTTCGAAATCTGCTTGGTTACTTTTTCAATGGTATCTTTATCGGTCCAAGCGGTTATGGTGTATTTATGCACTCCCTTAATAGAAGAGGCCGATACATTGAGGCTTTCAATATTAATCTGCCGACGGGTAAATACAGCCGTCACCTGATTCAGCAAGCCGGCAAAATTCTCTGAATGAACAATGATGGTATATAATGTTTTATCCATTTTTTCTCTCTATTTACGTTAACACTCCAACAACATCTGACTTACCGTTCCCCCCGGAGGAGTCATAGGCATTACATTACCTTCTTCTTCCACGCAAGCCTCTAGCAGGAAGGGGCCGTCGGTGGCCAGCATTTCGTGAATGGCTGCTGCCAGTTCTTCACGTTTCAGTACGCGACGCGACGGAATGTTATAAGCCGCTGCAATTTTCATATAATCGGGATTGACCATCGGTGTAAACGAATAGCGATGCTGGAAAAACATAGCTTGCCACTGACGCACATTGCCCAAATAATTATTGTTCAACAAAATAATCTTCACCGGAGCTTTTTGTTCCATCACCGTGCCTAACTCCTGCATATTCATCTGCAAGCCACCATCTCCCATAAATACGCACACCGTACGGTCTGGACGGCCGAAAGTGGCGCCGATGGCAGCCGGAAGGCCGAAGCCCATGGTTCCCAATCCGCCCGAAGTGACAATGCTGCGCTGCTGGCTGTATTTAAAATAGCGGGCAGCCATCATTTGGTTCTGCCCTACGTCGGTCACCAGAATAGCTTGATGATGCGTAGCCTCGCTTACGGCACGTACCACTTCCCCCATACTCAATTCTGCTCCTTCGGGATGCAATTCTTTATGGATCACGCATTCTTCTTCGAGTTCTTCATAGGGTTGGAAGCTATCCAGCCACGCTTGATGGCTGGCAGGTTTCAGCCACTGGGTAACGGCTGCAAGAGTTTCCTTGCAATCGCCCAATACAGCAATATCTGCCTTCACATTCTTATCTATCTCGGCAGGGTCTATATCAAAATGAATCACTTTAGCCTGCTTGGCATAATTGGCCAAATTACCGGTTACACGATCGTCGAAACGCATACCTACCGCTATCAGTACATCGCAATGATTGGTCTGTACATTCGGTCCCAGATTGCCGTGCATACCCAGCATTCCTTTGTTAAGACGATGTGCGGTGGGCAATGCCGAAAGCCCCATCAAAGTGCATCCGACCGGCAGATCTGCCTTTTCTATAAAGGCCTGTAGCTCGGCCTGTGCATGACCTAACTCTACTCCCTGGCCTACCAATACCAGCGGACGTTCTGCCTGATTGATTAAATCGGCAGCTTTACGGATTACAGAGTTATCCTTTTCGGGCACGGGAACATAGCTCCGTACAAAATCAAGCTTAGTAGGTACATACTCCATGGTTTCTACCTGTGCATTCTTGGCAAAATCAAGCACCACAGGCCCCGGTCTTCCGCTACGGGCTATGTAAAAAGCCCTAGCTACAGCCCAAGGCACATCTTCGGCCCTTCGGATTTGGTAGCTCCATTTAGATATGGGCTGTGTAATACCTACCAGGTCTACTTCCTGAAATGCATCTGTTCCCAAGAATCCGGTACCTACCTGACCGGCAATCACCACGATGGGGGTACTGTCTATCATGGCATCAGCAATGCCGGTAATGGTATTGGTAGCTCCCGGTCCGCTGGTTACCAGACATACACCTACCTGCCCCGAGACACGGGCATATCCTTGCGCTGCATGAGCTGCTCCTTGTTCATGCCTTACCAGAATATGATTCAAGCTATCACGATGATCGTATAGTGCATCAAATACCGGCATAATGCTGCCTCCCGGATAACCGAAAAGGGTATTCACTCCCTGATATTCCAACGAACGCATCAAAGCCTCTGCACCTGTTATTCTCTCTTTCATTGCTCGTGTATTTATTAATCTATCAATCTTACAGCCCCCTTATCGGCCGAACTCACCATGCTGGCATAAGCCTTGAGAGCTTTTGACACCTCGCGCTGACGGGTCACCGGAGTCATTTGACGTGCTGCCAGTTCTTCATCTGAAAGCATCACTTGTATCAAGCGGTTCGGAATATCTATTTCAATCTGGTCACCGTCTTGTATCTTACCGATATTACCTCCGGCTGCCGCTTCGGGCGAAATATGTCCGATACTTAACCCTGAAGTGCCACCGCTAAAGCGTCCGTCGGTAATCAAGGCACATTCTTTGCCCAAATGACGCGATTTAATGTAAGAAGTAGGATAGAGCATTTCCTGCATACCCGGTCCGCCTTTAGGACCCTCGTGCGTAATCACCACTACATCACCACTCACCACCTTACCACTGAGGATACCTTCACAAGCTGCTTCCTGCGAATCAAAGACCTTGGCGGGACCTGTGAAATGCCAGATGCTTTCATCTACACCGGCTGTTTTTACCACACAACCGTCTGTAGCGATGTTTCCCTTTAGCACAGCCAGTCCGCCGTCCTTGCTGTAAGCATGAGCCAAATCCCGGATACAGCCTGCTGCACGGTCGGTATCCAGTTCTTTATACATTGCCTGCTGAGAACCAAGTACCAGATTATAGCTGCCGCCTGCCGCACTGGCATATTTTGCCAAGGCCTCCCGACAGACACCGGGGCTGGTAATACTGTAACGTTCTATCGTTTCTGCCAGCGTCAGACCATCTACCCTACGCACTGAGGTATCTACCAAACCGCCTTTGGCCAATTCGTGCATAATGGCTACGATACCGCCTGCCCGGTTCACATCTTGTATATGGTATTTTTGAGTATTCGGTGCCACTTTACAAAGGCAGGGTGTGCGGCGTGAAAGCATATCGATGTCGTCCATCGTAAAATCTGCTCCAGCCTCGTGAGCAATAGCCAGCAAATGAAGCACGGTATTGGTAGACCCCCCCATAGCAATATCCAGTGTCATGGCATTGAGAAAGGCCTGACGAGTAGCTATGCTGCGAGGCAGTACACTGTCATCGCCCTCTTCATAATATTTATAGGCATTTTCTACAATCAGCCGGGCTGCATCAGCAAAGAGTTGCTTGCGATGGGCATGCGTAGCCACGATGGTACCATTGCCCGGCAAAGCCAAACCGATAGCTTCGTTCAGACAATTCATGGAATTGGCTGTAAACATACCCGAACAGCAGCCACACGTGGGACAAGCATGCTGCTCTATCTGCGACACTACTTCATCGCTTATGGTCGTATCGGCCGACTGAATCATCGCATCAATCAAATCGAGGTGCTGCCCCTTCCATTCACCTGCCTCCATCGGTCCGCCCGATACAAAGACGGTAGGTATATTCAGCCGCATAGCAGCCATAAGCATACCGGGAGTAATCTTGTCGCAATTACTGATGCAGACCATAGCATCGGCTTTATGGGCATTCACCATGTATTCCACACTGTCGGCTATCACATCGCGCGATGGAAGTGAATAAAGCATCCCGTCGTGCCCCATGGCAATGCCGTCGTCTATAGCTATGGTATTGAACTCTGCTGCAAAACAACCCAACTTTTCAATTTCTTCTTTCACAAACTGACCGATTTCATGCAAATGCACATGTCCCGGCACAAACTGGGTAAATGAGTTTACTATGGCAATGATGGGCTTACCCATCTGTTCTTTTTTCATACCGTTGGCCACCCACAACGCCCGGGCACCGGCCATACGCCTGCCCTGCGTACTGAACGAACTGCGTAATTGATGCTTCATCTTCTTTATCTTGAGTTATATCAACTAAAAAGCCTCTCTCACCACAGTGAGAAAGGCTTTTAATTATATCATTATAAAGTATGAATGCATACACAAACCTTTCTCACGCTCTTGGTACCACGACCACAACGCGAATAATCTCCAAGACTGCCAGGTTAATGGATGTATGTTGATTCATTACTTTTCCGTTTTATAGTATTAATACTGCAAAGGTAAGTGCTTTTTTATAAAATCCAAACAATTTGAACAAAAAAATCGAGTATATCCTAACAATCGTAAGACAAAAGAGTTTTTTAACTCTTATTTTATCACAGAACTTTCCAAATAACTTACTTTCATATCGGTAGCTGTATGAATTATAAATAGATAAGATAACTCTTTCTGCAGGTGGGATACAGAAAATTATTTTTATCTTTGCCCAGCAAAGAAACAGATACATTATTATTTATTATAAATCAAGTAAAATGGAAAAAGCTGAAAACAAGTACATTACTGTAGCTTACAAGCTATATACAGTAGAAGACGGAGAAAAAGAATTTACCGAAGAGGCTCCTGCGGCTCACCCCTTCCAGTTCATCTCCGGACTGGGCATGACACTGGAGGCTTTCGAAAGCCAACTGAATACATTAAACCAGGGCGACAAATTCGATTTCACCCTTACACCGGAAGAGGCTTATGGCGACTATAACGAAGAACATGTTATCGATTTGCCCAAGGAAATCTTCCTGATAGATGGAAAGTTCGACAACGAGCATGTAGTGGAAGGTGCAGTAGTACCGCTGATGACCAACGACGGACAACGTATCAACGGAAGCGTAGTAGAAGTGAAAGAAGATGTAGTGGTGATGGATATGAACCATCCGCTGGCTGGCTGTTCCTTAAACTTCGTAGGTGAGGTCATCACAAGCCGTGAAGCTACTAGCGCAGAAATTACAGAAGCCATCCAAATGATGAGTGGCGGATGTGGCGGCAGTTGCGGTGGCTGCGGTGGCGGTTGTGCAGATGGCGACTGTGGCGACAGCTGCGGATGCGAAGGCGGATGCTGTCATTAAGAATCCCCTACGACAGAATGTAGAGTAATAGAAGGAATTCATTCCATCCATTACTCTATTTTTTTCAGCATATATCGGCCAGCTGTCATCACCTGCCGGAATTCATTTTTTCCCTTTCACTTTCTAATTCTAACTGCCCCTACTTACCCGTGTTACAGCATACATGAATAAAGCGCAATTAATAGATATATTAGATAATTCTCCCAGCATTAAACTGCTGAAAATGAAACCGAAGAATCTAAAATTCTTCCTTACCTTCCTCATGGACACTTTCGAAGAGCGGAGTGTGGTGACGTGGGAGACTATCCACCTCAAACTGGTGAATCGCCTGGATGAACTGGAAGAGGATGCTTTGGATGAGGAAGAAGAAATGCCCACATCACTGGAAACCAATGAAGAAAAAGCGAAACGCTGGATACAGCAATGGGCCAACAAAGGTTATCTTACCAATTATCAAGACGAGGTAGGAGACATCAAGTACGAAATCTCATCTTACACCAGCAAGGTGCTGGACTGGATAGAGAATAGCTTGAAAAAAGAAGATTATATAGGTACCGAATCAAAATTCAAGTCGCTGTTCGGCCAACTTAAAGAACTCGTGGAATTCACCAACGAGGACCGAAGCAAACGTCTGGACTTACTCAAAAGTAAAAAACTGGAAATAGAACAGCAGATTCAGCGACTGGAAATGGGAGACGACATCAAGGTGTTCGAAGAATATGAAATCGTACCTCGATATAATAACCTCAACAAAGTGGCCAAAGAATTATTGTCCGACTTTAAAGAGGTGGACAACAATTTTAAAGACATCATCAAGCAGATTTATCAGCAGCAGACTGAGAACTCAAAGAAAAAAGAGATTCTGCACTATTTCTTTGATGCCTATAGCGAATTGAAAAATTCATCGCAGGGAAAAAGTTTCTATGCCTTTTGGGAATTCTTGCTCTCGGCTTCCTTGCAAAAAGAATGGGAGTTTCTGACACAGAATTTATTTGAATCGCTGAACAACAAGCAGATTGATGTACACGACTGGTTTTTAAGGGATGTAAAGCATCACTTGGTAGATGCAGGCCAAAGGGTGTATTACACCAATAACCGTATGGCCGAGAAACTGAGCCGCATTATCAGACAGAATGAACAGTCGAATTCGGTGATTACACAACAAATTATCAATGACATCAAGCACAAATTAATTGAAGTTAGCAAACAAAAGGAAACTCCCGACCTGGGCTTCGAAATGGATACGCTAGAAATTAGACTTCCTCTGGAACGAAGACTTACCTTGGAACCTACTACGGAAATTGTATATAAAGATAGGCCTAAAGATGCAAAGCTGGACATAGACGACCTGAACAGACTAAGCCAACTGTATAATCCGTATTATGTAGATCGAGAGGTGCTGCGCCAGAACATTGAGAAAGTATTGAAAAAGACCCCACAAACTACCCTGGGGGAAGTGATTGAAGCCTCGCAGGGCATCAGCAAAGGACTGACCGAGTTATTGGGTTACTTCAACATAATGAAGGAATATCCCACGGCTGTACACGCCGACAAGACGCAAGACATTGTGTTCGACACCGAGAATATGAAAAAGATTATCATACCTGAAATAATTATCATCCGAAAATGAGTGCATCAAACATCAAACCTTATTCAAAGGCTACCGTAAAACTATTGAAAGGCATCGTAGAATATACCGACCCTGCCTGGGAAGATATCCTGCGATACCAAACTGAAATCCAAGAGTATGTCAGCGTGATTGGCTTAGATTTAATCGTGAAGAAGGACGAGGGATTCGCTTTTCTGAAACAGGCCATTCTAGAGGATGATAAGACGATTCACCTGGTAACCCGACGACAATTGGGATTCGAAGTTTCCGTCATTCTGATTGTACTCAGGCAACTGCTCGACGAATTCGAAATGAACCCCACTGATTCTCAATCGGACGAGAAATATGTTACGGTCACTCAAATCAAAGAGGAAGTAGAACTCTTCTTACCGACAAAATTCAATCAGGTAAAATTCAAGCAAGATCTGGACAATTACATTGCCAAAACCGTAGAATTGGGGTTTTTAGTAGATGCCAGACAGACGGAAAGCAGCGAAACGCGCTACAAGATACACCGCATTATCAAGGAAAAAATTACATTGGACGATTTGATGGAATTTAAAAATAAGCTAAATAACTATGGAACACCAGATGAATCTATTTAATACGACTCCTGAAAAATCGGGCTATCGGCTTCAGTATATGGAAATTCTCAACTGGGGCACATTCAATGAAGTAATATACCGCATCAGTCCGCAGGGCAACAACTCTCTGCTGACTGGAGCCAATGCATCGGGCAAGAGTACGCTGGTGGATGCCTTGCTGACATTACTGGTGCCCATGAAGAGAAACCGCTTCTACAATCAATCATCAGGGGTAGAGAAAAAAGGGGCTCGCACGGAAGAATCATACGTATTGGGGTGTCATGGCACTCAGCAGGAAGAGGGGGCTACAGCTTCCACCACCATGAAATTGCGCGACAGAAGCACCCGTTCCGTCTTGCTGGCATCTTTCCGCAATGCAGAAGGAAAGAATATCACGCTGTTTCAAATCCGGTATTTCAGCGGACAGGAGCTGAAAGCTGTGTATGGCATATCCAGAATGGCTTTGAAGATTAAAGAAGATTTTGCTGAATTTGACGTAAGGGGCGAATGGAGAAAGCGGCTGGACCGCAAATATAACCCCAAAACGGGTAAAAGAGTCATTGATTTCTACAACGGACCATCGGAATATGGGGCACAAATCTGTGAGCGCTTCCATATGCGTTCGGGCAATGCCTTGACGCTGTTTAATCAGATTGTGGGGGTAAAGGTGCTGGACGACTTGGACTTCTTTATCCGCACGCATATGCTGGACGAAAAGCCGGCTGAAGAAAAGTACAACGCACTGTACAGCAATTTCCAAAATCTGATGGGGGCCAAGAACAACATTGATAAGGCAAAAGAACAGATAAAGATGCTGGAGCCCATCGATGAGGTAGCCCGGAAACTGCAACACATCGAACAGGAAGTTAAAGAGCTGGAACATAGCAAAGAAACGGCTGCCTATTGGTTTGCCGCACGCACCGTAATGCTGGCCGAAGAGCAAAAGAGCAGTAACCAGGCAGAGCAGCGCAAGAAAGAGGATAAACTGGGTAGTCTGAATACGCAGACAGAGGAGGCGCAGCAGCAAATCGTCAAACTGAAAGTAGCCATTGAAAACGATGAGGTCAGCAAGCAGATTGCCGACTTGACCCAACGTATAGAAAGTCTGAGCATAGAACGCGAAAAAAGAAGTGAAAAGGCACAGGCATACAACGCACTGGCCAAAACACTGAATCTGTCACTCAATCCTTCCAAAGAAGATTTTGATAAGAACCGAGCTACAGCCGAAGCTGAGAATCAGGAAAGGCTGTTGGAACTAAGCCGACTGACCGAGGAGCATCGTAAACAGAAGAATACGGAAGAAGAAATCAGCCTGCAGATACAGGAGGATATTAACCGTATTCAGGAATTGGAAAAAAATAAAAACAATATTTCGGGCAGGGTGTCTGAAATCAGAAATGAAATCTTGCAAGCGGTAGGAGCCACTTCGGCCGAAATACCGTTTATCGGTGAATTAATCCGGCTGAAAGAGGGTGAATGGGAGTGGGAGGCTTCTATCGAACGCATTCTGCACAACTTTGCGCTAAGGTTGATAGTTCCCGAAAAATATTACCGGGACGTAAACCGGTATGTCAATGAAAATAATCTGAACGGCAGAATCGTTTATCAGCGTTACCAGGATTTTGTATCCATCAGGGAAATGGAGGAACGGGAACTGGAGGAGAATCATTTGCTTGGCAAAATTGAATTCAAACCGGATAATCAATATGTGGATTGGATAGAAAATGAAATCTATCATCGGTACAATTATGCTTGTGTAGACAGTCTGGAAGAGTTCAACTATTATGACGAAAAGGCCGTTACGCGGGAGGGATTGATAAAATCGGTAGGCAACAAGCACGAGAAAGACGACCGAAAGGAAGTCAGAAGCAGGGATAATTATGTACTGGGATGGGAAAACAAGGATAAAATTGCATCTCTGCGACAGAAAGTCAGGGAAGCACAGAATGAGCAGAAATCTACGCAAGAAAAGATTCATGCCACTGAGAAAAAACAACGGGAATGCAACTTGAGAATCAGCCACCTGGATGATTTAATGAAGCGATTTGACGAATTTGAGCGCATCGACTGGATTTCGTGCGCACAAACGATTCAGACATACGAGGAACAAAAAAAGAAGTTGGAAGCGGCCGACAACAAGGCAAAGGCTCTCCGCGAACAGCTGGAAGAGTGGGAGAAAAAGGAAAAAACACTAAAGGATGAGACAGACAACATCAAGCTGGAAATTCATGATTTGAAAAAGGAGCAGGAGGAATTGACCGAACTGTATCGCACCAACCTGGATTCTCTACAACAGATGGGCATTGTCAACGTGGATTATTTCGAACAACAACATCCTGAGTTACGGGAAGTTCCTCTAAAAAAATTGGGCAGTAAGCGTTCTGAATTTCAGCAGACTATCAATCAGAATCTCGGAAAAAAGAAAAATAGAAAAAATGATTTAAAACTGAAAGCCAACGATTTAATCAATGCGTTCAAGCGCCCTGCCAAGGAACTGACCGACAAATATAAAGACTGGAACTCGGATGTAAGCAGTTTGCCCAGCCCCGAAAACATCGAACTGATAGAAGAATACCAGCTCTACTACAACCGCCTGGTTGAGGAAGACTTAATCAGTTATCAGCGTGCATTCAACGAGTATCTGCAAGAGAATATTTATACGAATGTAAATCTCTACAAACTGTTTTTCGACCAATGGGAAACAGACATCTGCAAAGCTATCGGCCAACTGAATGAGTCGCTCAAGGACATTGTGTTCAATAAAGACCAAGGTACGTATATACAACTGACAGCTATCAGAAAGTCGGGCGCCGAAGCGAAAGATTTCCAACGACTTCTTTTGGAAGCTAACCCCAACCTGCATGAAGTTAATACTACCATCGACGGGCGACAACGTCATTTCGAAGAGCACATAGAACCTTTTATGGAAAAACTGCAAGAGGAGTCATGGCGCAGTAAGGTGACCGATGTGCGCACGTGGTTTACGTATAGAGCAGAAGAATTCTATCTGGAAAACGGACAACGGTGTAAAACGTACGAAAGCATGGGACAACTGTCGGGCGGAGAAAAGGCGCAGCTCACTTACACCATTTTGGGTTCGGCCATTGCCTACCAATTCGGGTTTACCAAAACCGGACTGGAAACTTCGTTCCGCTTCATTGCTATCGACGAAGCTTTTAAAGCGCAAGATGAAGACAAGGCTCGCTACTTGCTGGATCTTTGTCGTCAGTTGCACTTGCAACTGCTGATGGTAACTCCCAGCGACAACATTCATATCGTGGAAGACTCCATCTCTTATGTACACTATGTAGAACGGAAAGGAAATGCCTCGGTACTCTATAATATGCCTATTGTAGAATATCAGGAAGCCTATAAACAAGCTGAACAGCATGATTCATCCCACTGAAATTAAAAGTAAAGCAGAAAGGATTTATCTGAAATACTTGCAGCACATCGCTGCAGGTATGCCTTTCGAAAGGTTGGTAATTCCATGCGACAAAAAGCCTAGCAAGGATTTTGATACTTACCGAAAGGAATATGAATGTCTGTATGCCGCTTCAAAAGAGGTACGTGGATACGGGTATTCCGTAAAGTGGGAAACGGTAAAGCATCAGACATTGGGCAGGCAGGATTTGCCTAAAGAAGTCGCTTTCCTCACTGAAAGCGACTTACTGAAGTTTCTTCATAAAGAAAAAGAGGTGCAGCAATTCAAAATAGATTTGAATGCCCTACTGACTTCTTTTCCCATATTGGCCGATTGGGCTGCAAAGTACCCGCTGAAAGTGGTGAATCACGCCGGAGAATGGTCCGACATGCAGAAAGTTTTAGCATATTTCAGCCGTCATCCTCAGCCCAATCTGTATATCCGGGAACTTCCCATTGCGGTGCATACCAAATTTATCGAGCAACACAAAGGCATTCTTAGAGAGCTACTCGATATCGTGATAGCCGACTCTGTGCAGCAGAATGAAAAGCTGTTCGAAACACACTTTCATCTGAAATACGTAGAAGAATTGATACGTATCCGCTTTCTGGACGATGCACTCTCCCAATTGTATGGAGCTGGTATAAAAGACCTCAGTCTGCCGGTAAGTGATTTTTGCACTCGCCAATGGAAAGTAAAATCGGTATTTATCGTAGAGAACAAGGTGAATTTTCTCACCTTTCCACCTGTGCCGGATGCCCTTATTATTTGGGGACAGGGTAATGGAGTGCTCAGTCTGAAAGAAGCAGCATTTCTGCAAGACACCCCACTCTATTATTGGGGGGATTTAGATGCCCAAGGATTCGAAATCTTATCTAGACTCAGATACTATTTTCCACAAACCCAAAGTATCTTGATGGACAGCGACACCTTCAATCGTTACTTCGAAAAGGGTGAAGGAAAAGAAAGTAACGTATCGACAGCACTGCATCTGACACCTGCCGAACAAGAAATCTATGAAAGAATTAAGAAGAACAATTGGCGTTTGGAACAAGAAAAGATACCTCATTATTACGTCTTAGATTTTCTGCAAAAGCATCTCAAAGGACTATAAAACGCGAAAGAATAAGCAGAAACAAACATTTTTTTTCAAAAAAATCAGAGAAAAGTTTGCATATTCCAAAAAAAGCCGTACCTTTGCCACCCGAAATGAGAGAGAAATCCTCATGACTAAGGATGGCCCGTTCGTCTATCGGTTAGGACGCAAGATTTTCATTCTTGAAAGGGGGGTTCGATTCCCCCACGGGCTACACTTATTATTTACTATTGAGTACTAAAAAAGCCATTCATAATGAATGGCTTTTTTAGTACTCAATAGTGTACAGTTACTTAGAAACAAATTACAAACAAAAACGTTCCTGCAGTTCTTTCTTGTATTTTTTAGACACCTGCAATTCACTCACCTTATCGAAAGGAGGATAGAGCTGACAATAATTATCTTTGATAATCATCAGGTAATCTATATTAATAATATAAGACTGATGAATCTGCACGAAGCTACAAGAATATTGAACAATCTGATCTGCTGTAGTCCCCCTACGCAAGGGAATAGATAGCTGGTTATGAAGTTGCACTTCCCACTGCTTACGATCACTACAATATCGGAAAAAACCTATTTCGGAAGGACGTAATGCCCGCATATCATTCGTTGGAGTAAATATAATAAAAGGCTGCACAGCCACTAAGGGAGTACCTACACCAACCGGCAACTCCTGAGTAAAAGCGTGTACTTTATAGGTCATAAAACGTGCTAATATTTCCTCCAGTTCTTTATGACGAAAGGGTTTGAGCAGATAATCGAAAGCCGATTCGCGAATAGCGTGTATCATGTATTGATTATAAGCCGTATAGAACACTACTTTCATATCCCAGTTGAAGTCCTTCCGAAGTTCTTGAATCAGTTCCATACCGGTCATATCCGGTAACTCTACATCTAAAAACAGCAAATCCGGACGCACATGTAGAAGAAGTTTCTTCCCCAACTTGGCATTTTTGGCAGTTCCAGCCAGAAAGAATTCATCTTTCTGACAGAACTCCCTTTCCAATGCGTCGACTGCAGCCTCATCATCGTCTATCACTACTACTTTATATCTGACTGTTTCACTCATAATCTTCCATCGTGCCAATTTGTAAAAGACTATATTTTATAGACCATCAGATTAGTGAATGGTTACCATAGTAGCCCCAAATCCATACTCCTGAAAAGAGGCATCTTGCGCTTTACAAGTGGGATAACGGTGTTTCAGTTCATCAAGTAACGCCTTGCGCAATACGCCATCACCCTTACCATGAATAAAGACAATGCGTTGCTCTCGTTTTCGTTTATATTGTTCCATCACCTCCCTAAACTTATCCAATTGATATTGAAGCATCTCCCGGTTACTCAACCCCCGTGTATCATCCAGCAATTCACCTATATGCAAATCGATTTCCAAGATACCGTTTTGCACAGTGCCGCGCTTCATCAAAGGCCTGGGGCGTTCATCGGCATCCTTCTTATGCATCAAAGCGTTCTGCAAATCATCAGCCGAAACATACACTTGTTTCACAGGAAGATCATTTTGTACTACCGGATAAAGTAGAGCCTGAGTATCAAAGAAGTCCGTAGACTGGAATGTGTGCAATTTATAAAACTTCACAGTATCTACCCGGATTTCCACGCCAACAGCCGGACGCAACGTAAAGCTACGGTTGTCCTTAAAGGCTATCAGCTGCACAGCCACCCGTTCACGATCGTTCAGTGCACTTTTCTCAAATTCCTCCAACAGTAGTTTGGTATTGGGCTCTATCACACCAAAAGACCGGGCTGTCCAAGCCTTTCCTTCTGCACTCAGATAGGTGTAGTACAAGCAATAATTACTATCGTTCACCAGATAAGTTTCAAAAGGAGTAGTACTCACCGCTTTAATGTCTACTGGCACAAAGGCTAAGTATACATTCAATTGATCTCCACCCTTCATCTCCGGCTGACGATAAACCGACGGACGGACCGGCATCTCGGGCTTCTTCACAGAAGCCGCTTGTTCTACCTGAACCGCACGACCGGCAGTAGCCTTGACCGAAGGAATAGGAATATTATAATCATCAGTTTCTATCACTACACATTCACGCACCGACATAGGAATATCAAATCCATCAGCATCTTCTACCAGCACAATATCTTTACCGCGGAATCCGGTCACTGTTCCGCCTCCCACTTCGCTCAAAAAGCGAACTTTATCTCCTATTTTCATATCTTTTCGTCGCTAATTTACAATTTATCCACCTCTATTATGTGGATGTGCAAATATAAACAGAAATATCGAAGAAGATAAGAAGTTGTTTAATTTTTATTCCAACTATCAGAAAGAACTACGTACAAAAGATGGGCACAGAATGATATTCACTACATCCGGAAAAACGGAATCGGAAATCCTAAATCTTTTTCTTACCTTTGCCGACAAAATATTCATTGCATGAAGACAGATCCTAGACATATACGCATCAGCGAATTCAATTATCCGCTGCCCGACGAGAGAATTGCCAAATATCCCCTGTCCGTACGCGACCAATCAAAATTATTGGTCTATCGCCACGGGGAAGTATCAGAAGACCGTTTTTCAGCCTTGCCTCAATATCTGCAGGAAGGAGAACTGATGGTTTTCAATAACACACGAGTCATTCAAGCCAGGCTGCATTTCCGCAAAGAAACCGGCGCACTGATTGAGGTGTTCTGCCTGGAACCGCTGGTGCCGGCCGATTATGCCTTGAATTTTCAGCAAACCAGCCACACGGCCTGGCTGTGCATGATAGGCAACTTGAAAAAATGGAAAGAAGGTGAACTGAAACGTACGCTGAATGTAAAGGGACAGACGCTGACACTGACTGCCAAACGCGGCGAATGCCACGGCACCAGTCACCAGGTAGACTTTAGTTGGAACAATCCGGATATTTGCTTTTCAGACATTCTGGAGGTATTTGGAGAGCTACCCATTCCACCTTACTTAAACCGCGACACGCAAGAAAGCGACAAGGAAACCTATCAGACGGTTTATTCCAAAATCAAGGGTTCGGTAGCAGCCCCCACAGCCGGCCTGCACTTCACGCCCCGCGTGCTGGAGTCGCTGCAACAGAAGGGTGTGGAGCTGGAGGAACTGACGCTGCATGTAGGGGCAGGCACCTTTAAGCCGGTAAAAAGCGAAGAGATAGAAGGACACGAAATGCATACGGAATACATTTCAGTATCTATAAATACCCTGAAAAAACTGGTGAGCCACCGGGGAAGGGCCATTGCCGTGGGCACCACTTCTGTACGCACCTTGGAGAGCCTGTATCACATCGGACTGACACTGCTGAAAAATCCGGATGCCACCGAGGCTGAATTACACGTGCGCCAGTGGCAACCGTACGAACTGACCGACGAGGAGAACAACACTCCCTCTGAACTAGCCTTGCAGGCTATCATAGACTATCTGGAGCGGCACGAGATGGAAGCCTTGCACACCAGCACGCAGATTATCATCGCACCGGGCTACACCTATCACGTAGTAAAGACCATGATTACAAACTTTCACCAACCGCAAAGTACGCTGTTGTTGCTAGTATCGGCCTTTGTTAAAGGCCGCTGGAAAACTATTTATGACTTTGCCCTGAGCCACGATTTCCGCTTCCTGAGCTACGGAGATTCTTCCATTCTCTTTAACGAATAAACCCTGAAAGGATATGAAACAAGACAATCTGCAAGAAATGTTGCCACTGGTAGACGAGCAAGGCACGCTGATTGGTGCTGCTACCCGGGGAGAATGCCACGACGGCAGCAAGAAACTGCACCCGGTGGTTCACCTGCACGTATGCAATGAAAACGGAGAACTGTTCCTGCAAAAACGCCCTGCATGGAAAGACATTCAGCCGGGAAAATGGGACACGGCGGTAGGCGGCCACATCGACCTGGGAGAAAGCGTAGAAATGGCGTTGAAGCGAGAAACGGCCGAAGAACTGGGCATCACCGATTTTGCGCCGGAGTTTCTGACCAGCTATGTATTCGAATCAGACCGCGAGAAGGAACTGGTCTTTGTGCACAAAACGATATACAACCAACCCATCTACCCCAGCGACGAACTGGACGGCGGACGCTTCTGGACCATCGAAGAAATTAAGGCCAATTTGGGAAACGGTACATTCACTCCTAATTTCGAAAACGAATATGAAAGAGTACAATCCCTTCTAAATACATTGAACCAACCCATCGACAACGTATGAAACAACAAGTCATTCTCTGGACAGCCATCCTGCTACTGGTTACCGGATGCGGTTCTGTACCCGTCACAGGAAGAAGGCAAATGTTACTGGTGTCCGATCAAGAAGTATTAGCCAGCAGCCTGACGCAGTATAAGGATTACATGAAAAGTGCCCCACGATCGGTTTCAAAAACACAATCGGCTATGGTGACACGAGTGGGCAAACGCATAGCTCAGGCCACAGAAGCGTATCTGCGCAACAACGGACTAGCTACCGAAATAGATAACTTTGCTTGGGAATTCAATTTGGTGAAAGATGACCAAATCAACGCATTCTGTATGCCGGGCGGAAAAATAGTAGTGTATGAAGGACTGATGAAACTGGTGGCCTCGGACGACGAATTAGCTGTAGTCATAGGACATGAAGTGGCACACGCTGTGGCCAAGCATAGCAACGAACGTATGAGCCAACAAATACTGACACAATACGGAGCACAAATACTCAATCAGTCATTGTCACAAAAAAGTGCAGCCATACAAAACATTGCCAACCAGGTCTATGGTGTAGGTGCACAATATGGCATGATGCTACCATTCTCGCGCAAGCATGAGACAGAAGCCGACTACATGGGGCTGATATTCATGACCATGGCAGGATATAATCCCGATGTAGCCATCGGATTCTGGCAAAAGATGTCGGCAGGAAGCAATGCCAAAGTTCCCGAGATTATGAGTACACACCCCAGTGACGAACGTCGTATACATGATATACAAGAGGCTTTACCGGCCATCAAAACACAATATGGTGCTACTGATAAAAAAGCGGTTACCGCACCCCAAGCCAAACAAGGGGTGAAAACCATCTCACTGGAGGAACTAAAACGTAGAAAATAAGAAGCTGTTTTAAATATGAAACGGTTTCTAAACCTACACCGATCACATAGCTTGAGAATTATTAACCTGTAAGGTATAGAAATCATGGCAGATAATTATTTAGAAAAACAAATGGAACTCTATGCAAGCAGGAAGACTGCTTGGGAACGGGAGAAAAAAGTACGGAAGAAAGTACATACGCAGCCCACAGAAACAACTGTAAAGGCCGCTCCCTCTTCGTGCGTGGATTGCGGCACGCAAAACTGTAAATTCAAAGACCGCACCTACCCGCCCTTCTGCCCCACCACCCATCTTAAAGAGGAAGATTGGCAGTGGGCCATAGAGAGGTATAACGAACCTCGGAACCATGAAGTAATGGTGGCCAGTGCCCAGGTAGAGTTCGAAGGTTATTGCCAATGGACCCGGGTAGAGGAAATCATGCAATTTGCCCGGAAAATAAAGGCTCGGAAAATCGGCATTGCCAACTGCATCGGCCTGCAGAAAGAAGCACACATCTTTGCCGGCATACTGAAGGCCAACGGATTCGAACCCTACTCCGTAATCTGCAAGGTAGGCGGAAAGCCTAAAACATCACTAGGCATTCCGGCAGCATGCGAGCAGATAGGAGCCGCCATGTGCAACCCCATCCTGCAAGCCCGCCTGATGAATGAAGCAAAAACCGATCTGAATGTGGTTATCGGACTCTGTGTAGGACACGACAGTTTGTTCTACAAATATGCCGATGCCTATGTCACTACCCTGATAACCAAAGACCGCGTCACAGGGCATAATCCTGCCGCCGCCTTATATACCTCCGAATCGTATTACCGCAAGAAACTGAATCTGAAATAATGTTCCACCTCTTCTCTTCCACCCTGCAAGATGCTCCGCGCCCCGAAGCGTTCACCTATCCGTTCTGCTACACCCCACATCCACTGTGCATACAGGCCGCAGCCGAAGTACAGGCCTATCTGAACAGCCGCGAAGACTGGACGGAAGAACTAGCTAAGGGAAAGATGTTCGGTGTACTGGTGGCAGAAGATGCCCAAGGAAGATTAGGCTACTTCAGTGCATTTTCGGGCATTCTGGCCGGAAGTAACCGCCACCCGTTCTTTGTGCCGCCCGTGTACGACCTGCTACAACCCCACGGATTCTTCAAGACAGAAGAGCAGCAGATTTCCCTGCTGAATACCGAAATTCAGGCCATAGCCTCATCACCTGCCTATCTGCAAGACTGCCGAGAACTGGCTTCTACCGAAAGCGAAGCACAGCAGACCTTACTGCAAGCCAAACAGGCCATGAAGACAGCCAAGGAAGAGAGAGATCGGATGCGCCCCCTCTGTACAGAACAGCAACTGGAAACCTTGATTCGGGAGAGCCAGCACCAAAAGGCTTCTTACAAACGGTTGGAACGACACTGGCAAGAAAAAATAGCCCAATGCCGACAAAAAGTGGAATTACACCTGAACGACATAACCCGGCTGAAAGAGGAACGGAAAAGAAGGTCGGCAGCTCTTCAACAGCAACTGTTCGAACAGTTCGTTATGCTGAATGCCCGGCATGAACGGAAGAACTTGTGCAGCATCTTTCAAGAACAACTGCATAAATTGCCCCCCGCAGGAGCCGGAGAATGTGCCGCACCCAAACTGTTACAATACGCCTTTCTGCAAGGGTACCACCCGCTGGCCATGGCAGAATTCTGGTGGGGAGCATCGCCGAAAACGGAGCTTAGGGAACACGGACACTACTACCCTGCTTGCAAGGGGAAGTGCGAACCTATCCTGAAACACATGCTGCAAGGACTGAACGTGGAACCCAACCCGATGATTCAAAAGCAACAAAGAGCCGCGGAAAATCCATTGGAAACAGTCTATGAGGATGACTGGCTGCTGGCTGTAAACAAGCCTGCCGGACTCTTGTCGGTACCCGGCAAGGGAAACGACCCGTCGGTATACCAATGGATGAAGGAACACTATCCCGAAGCCACGGGCCCGCTCATCGTACACCGGCTGGATATGGACACCTCGGGTATTCTACTGCTGGCCAAAACCAAAGAAGTGCATCAGGCCCTGCAAGCCGACTTCCATCACCGACGCATCCGAAAATGCTATGTAGCCCTGCTGAACGGCATCGTAACTGCCGACCAGGGAAGCATCAGCCTGCCCCTGTGTGCCGACATCAACGACCGCCCGCGGCAAATGGTAAACGACACCCACGGAAAGCCTGCACTGACCCGCTACCAGGTACTGCAACGCAACGAGGGAAAAACACGCATAGCCTTTTATCCGGAAACCGGCCGCACCCATCAGTTGCGCGTACACGCCGCCCACATCAGAGGGCTGCACTGTCCCATTCTGGGCGACCCGCTATACGGCACCCCCGCCGAACGGATGTACCTGCACGCCGAGCAGTTGGCATTTATCCACCCCATTACGCAGCAGTCAGTCTGCCTGTCGGTCCCCGCGCCTTTCTAGTGCAGACACCCGCTGCTTAATAACGCACCAGCCGCTTGGGCGAACCATGCCACGAGCAGCCCAGGCAATACACTTCATCGAGGTTATATCCCTGCAGAGAATCGGAAGGATGCTTGGGCACCACCTCGCCTTGATCTGTGACATATACTGGCAGGCGGTTGCCTTCAGCGTTTTTCACACAAAAGACACCCACCTTACACTGCGGACAAAGCATTTTCTTCATCATCTTCAATTAAAATAATACAAGAACACAGCCATACCCTCTACGGCTTTCTTCTTCTCGCCTTCTATCTCTATGGCAAACTTGATTTCGGCTTTAGCCACGCCACGGAGATTGGCCAGCGAATGCAAATCGGCCACCAGACGGATGCGCTGACCGGAAAGCACAGCCTGACCGAATTTCATCTTATCCATACCATAATTAATCATCATCTTCAGATTATTCACCTCGATAATCTGATTCCACATATGAGGCAGCATGGAAAGGGTAAGGTAGCCGTGGGCAATGGTACTGTGGAAAGGACTCTCTACCTTGGCACGCTCTGTGTCCACATGAATCCACTGATGGTCCAGCGTGGCATCGGCAAACAGGTTAATACGTTCTTGAGGCAAGTCTACATAATCGGACTCTCCGATACGCTTGCCTACCAACTGTGCAAAATCTTCATACGAATTAATAATCACTTTTCCCATTTCTTTTTTATTTAGAGGTTAAAATATCAGAAACTGTTTATTTTATTATCCAGAAAGAATCTTATTCCGCATTTTCCGAGTCAGCCTTCAGTTTTATCGGGAAAGGGAATTCGCTGTATAACCCGCTATACATATCAAAGCATCTCCCAAAGAATCTTCCAAACAATGCTCGGCTAAAACTGAAACGAAAAGCTGTTTAAATTTTACTCCGGCTTTTGCTGAGAATTATTTTTTAGAGTTTTTTCCTGTGATGTCTGGAAGAGCATAGCAGGCTATGCAACCGGACACATCACAGATAAATCCCCCCAATAAACTCAAATTAAGTTGAATCAACTGCTTTCTGAATAAACTTTAAACGGCTTCTAAAAAGTAAACTGCTTCTTATCAGATAGCAAATATCGCGTATTTTTAGATAATGTCCAAAAAAGAAGAAGGGATTCCTGGAAAAGAATTACCTTTGCAGGTATGAAGAAAACAACTTGGAATAAGAACTACACAACAATGCTATGGGCCGCAGGCATTGCCTTCGCACTGGGCATGACCGTACCCTGCCTGATAGGAAGCCGGGTATTCAACCCCGAACGAGACTCTGTGCAGTCGCAAGTGCCTTATTGTGCCACCTCGCCTGCCGTGCCGCGACAAGTACACTTTGCAGGACAAGACATCGACCTGACACGCTACGACCATTATGAACGGATGGACCGCGAATTGATGTCGTTCACCTATATGCACTCGTCCACTATGCTGGCCATCAAACGAGCTAACCGCTACTTCCCCGTGATAGAACCTATTCTGAAACAGGAAGGCATACCCGACGACTTTAAATACCTGGCGGTGATAGAAAGCCACCTGAACCCGCTGGCCAAGAGTCCGGCAGGGGCAGCAGGCATGTGGCAGTTCATGCCCGCCACAGGAAAAGAGTTCGGCCTGGAAATCAACAAAAACATCGACGAACGCTATCACGTGGAAAAGGAGACGGTAGCTGCCTGCAAATTTCTGAAACAGGCGTATGCCAAATATGGCGACTGGCTGTGCGTGGCAGCCTCTTACAATGCCGGACAAGGCAGAATATCTTCTGAAAAGCGCAAACAGCAAGTGGAACGGGCCGTAGACTTGTGGCTGGTGGAAGAAACCTCGCGCTATATTTTCCGACTGCTGGCAGCCAAAGCCGTTATCAGCCATCCACAGCAATTCGGTTTTTTGCTGAAGCGCGCCCAACTCTATCCGCCTATCTCCTACCGCGAAATTACTTTGAATACCGGCATCGATACCCTAAGCCACTTTGCACGAGAACAAGGTATCAGCTATGCTCAGCTTAAAGATGCCAACCCATGGCTGCGGGAACGCTCACTGGCCAACAAGACCGGACGCACTTATGTGCTGAAAATACCCACACAAGAAGGTATGCACTACCAACCGGAACAAACCGTACCTTACAACAGAAATTGGGTCATAGACTAAATCATACAGAATCTTGCTCAACACCTTCTCCGGGCCAAGTCCTAACCCGCTCCCTACCAAGTCCAAGTAATAGGACTCGGAGCAGACCCTATGCAGATACGGCTCCCAACGGCCTCTTATCAGAAACAGAAGACCACGGACATAGCAGAAGAAAGCACTAAAAAAAGGCAAAACTTACCCTTGCGGATAAGTTCTGCCTTTTTTCCTGCATAATCAGTCTGCTTACTTAGCAGCTTCCAAAGATGCTTTACGAAAAGCCTTCATAGCCTTTTCGATTTCCAAAGAAGCCTTACGGGCACGAGTGCCGGCAGCTTTATTACCATTTTCCAATTGTGCTTTTGCATCTTTTTCGAATGCTACATACAATTCAGCAATCTGTTCAACTAATTCTTTCATAATCCTTTGTTTAAAATATAGCGTTTAAAATCTGAGGCAAAAATACATTCTTTCTCGTAATTAATGCAGAAAAACGATATTTTTTTTTGAATTTAAAATCGTTTTTTGCGAAAATAACCACTTGACATTGATTTTTAGCTACTTTTGCAATATGAAAACGATTACAGAAACAGACTATATACATGCTTTAATAGCAGAAGGAGAGCATCAGCAACAAGATTTTAAATTCGAAATATCAGATGCCCGCAAGATAGCCAAGACTCTTTCTGCATTTGCCAATACAGAAGGAGGCAGGTTACTGATAGGAGTAAAAGACAATGGAAAAATAGCCGGCATACGCTCGGCAGAAGAGCAATATATGATAGAAGCTGCTGCCGACCTCTACTGCACACCCCACGTGAATTACCATATGCAAACCTTTCTAGTAGAAGGGAAAAGTGTGCTGTTGGCCGAAATAGAAGAGAGTTCCTGCAAACCAGTGTATGCCAAAGATGAATCAGGTAAGAAACTGGCATACCTGCGCATTAAAGACGAAAACATCCTGGCCACCCCCGTACACCTGCGTATGTGGCAGCAAGAAGACAACAACCAAGGGCAATGGATGGAATATACAGAACGTGAACAGCTGCTGCTGAAACTACTCTCTGATAACGATTCACTTTCACTGAACCGGTACTGTAAACTGACCCGCATCTCCAGACGATCGGCCGAGCATCTGTTGGCCAAGTTCATACGCTACGGTATAGTGGAAGCTGTCTTCGAAGGACATAAATTTCATTTCCGCCTGAAATCATAAGTAAAAATCCACCCGCGCTGGAAATTCAAGAGAGCTTTCTCTGAGAGTATCCACGATTTTTATTATTTTTGCACGCTGATAAATCTGATAATCGCATTTACTTTATAATTATGGGAATATTTAGCAAATTATTCAATAAACAGAACAATGAAGAAGTATCTTCCAAAAATGTGGAAGATTTTGTATCACTGACCCGGGTATACTTCCAATCGGTCATTGCCGCCAATCTGGGCATCACCAATATACGTTTTGTGCCCGACGTGGCCAATTTCAAACGGATATTCAAGATACCCACGCAAGGGGGCAGATTGGGCCAGGCCGAAAAAGCAGCTTCCAAAAAAATGCTGATACAAGATTATGGACTGAGTGAAAGTTTCTTTAAAGAGATAGACAATTCAGTGAAGAAACACTGCCGTACCCAGAACGATGTACAGGGATATCTGTTTATGTATCAAGGATTCTCCAATGACTTGATGATGCTTATGGGAAATTTGATGCAATGGAAATTCCGGATGCCTTCTATCTTTAAAGGAGCGCTACGCACCATGACTGAGAAAACTGTGCATGAAGTCTGCACTAAAACTGTATGGAACAAGGATGAGGTACACAAGACCGCCATGGCTGTACGCCAATACAAAGAGCGATTGGGATACTCTGAACAATGGATGACGGAATATGTATACAACATCATCATGCTGGCAAAAAAAGAGTCTAAAAAGAAAACCGACACCACTGAAAAGTAAAGCTCGTGAATATAGAAACGCATCCGCTCATTCCGTTCTTGCCCACCAATGCCAAACTGCTGATGCTGGGAAGTTTTCCACCCCAGAAAAAGCGTTGGTCTATGAATTTCTATTACCCCAACTGGAATAATGACATGTGGCGCATCACCGGATTGATCTTCTTTCAGGATAAAGAATATTTTATTGATAAGCCTCGGAAGGCATTCTGCAAAGACCGCCTTGTCGACTTTCTGAAAGAAAAAGGCATTGCCCTCTATGACACAGCTTCGGCTGTAAGAAGGCTGCAAGACAATGCGTCGGACAAATTTTTGGAAGTGGTTCAGCCTACCGATGTAGCCGGACTTTTAGAACAACTCCCTATCTGCCGAGCTGTAGTAACCACCGGAGAAAAGGCTACAGAAACGATTTGCAACCTAATGGGAATAAGTCAGCCCAAAGTAGGAGACTTCAGCGAATTCATTTTCCAGAATCGCCCGATGAGACTGTATAGAATGCCTTCTTCTTCCAGAGCCTACCCGCTGGCGCTGGAAAAGAAAGCAGCCATATACAGACTAATGTATCAAGAACTGGCACTGATATAAGACATAATCAGGCTTAAAAACAATATTTTTTCAAAGATATATTTGGAATATTAAAACTTTCCATTACCTTTGCAGCCGCAATTACGGGAGTAGCTCAGTTGGTAGAGCACCGGTCTCCAAAACCGGGTGTCGGGAGTTCGAGCCTCTCCTCCCGTGCAAAAATAAGACCGATGATAATCAAGTGATTACATCGGTTTTATTCGTTTATATAAGATTTACTTCCTTATCGGTAATTTAAAACAGCTTACTTTCACCGAATATCAATCAATTTATGTGTTTGCAAGCTCAACCGCCACTTCGGATGAGTTTTCACACAATCTACCGTCTGCTGAATATTCTTACCGGAGCAAGGCTGAAGAAAAAAATGATGAACCGGCAGTGTCTCATAGACTGCTATGTCCTGCCCTTCGTAGACCACCTTTACTTCATCCATCCGCTGTATGTGAAGCTTTCCTGCAGACTTAGGTGAACAAGTTACCCAATCAATTTGAGACGGGACAGGACGCGTACCATTCGTCTCTATACACACATACTTACCTATTTGATGCAAGCGTTCTACAAAAGCATCATCCACCCAAAGAGAAGGCTCTCCCCCGGTAAGGATTACCATAGAAGCTGGATACCGGCTGATTTCAGACAGTATGACCTCATCGGTCATCCATTCTCCCTCTTCATGCTGCGTATCGCAAAAAGAACACTTCAGATTACATCCCGAAAAACGTACAAATACAGCCGGAGTGCCCGTATGATAACCTTCACCCTGAAGACTGTAGAATATCTCATTAATCTTTCTCATAAATGGCTAGATTTGACTCTGACTCTTGCACTTCAACTTTAAAACAGGTAGGTATCTGCTCACAAATCCACCGAGCTATATTTTCGGCTGTAGGATTAAATGGAAGAACTTCATTGAGGTTATGATGATCCAACTTACCCTTGACAGTTTCCTTGATATGGCTGAAGTCTACAACCATACCATCTTCATTCAACTGAGCCGACCGGCAATAAACAGTAATTATCCAATTATGACCATGCAGATTTTCGCATTTACTACGATAAGAAAGGTTTAAACTGTGTGCCG
Source organism: uncultured Bacteroides sp. (assembly GCA_937890825.1). GTDB lineage: Bacteria > Bacteroidota > Bacteroidia > Bacteroidales > Bacteroidaceae > Bacteroides. Next base: position 27,441 of record CALADS010000050.1, read on the forward strand.
CCGACACTTCCATACGCTTGACAACTGTATACATACGATTAATACAAATACAAGAATAAATAAAACTTTGTTACTTCTGCATTTAATGTCACCTCAATGCGCAGCAAAAGTACAAAAATGCCAATACTTTTCCACCATATTGAACGAGAAAAACAAAATTCAAAAAAAATATTTATACTTTTTCTTGAAAAGTTTTTGTAATCTCCAACTTAATCGTATTTTTGTATACAAATTTAGTGTAGTAATGACCGACGAAGAGAAGAAGCTATTGAATTCATTTGAAACTCAACTACGCCATTTCATCTATATCTATGATGAATTAAAGCGAGATAATGAAAAGCTACGTCAAATGCTTCAAAGCAAAGAGGAAGCTTACCAAAAGTCGATAGCAGATTACAAAGAATTGGAAAAGAACTACATGAACCTAAAAAATGCAACGACAATCAGTTTAAACGGCAGTGATGTAAAAGAGACAAAACTGCGATTGTCGCAACTAGTGCGTGAAGTCGATAAATGCATCGCTTTATTAAATGAATAAAATAAGGATGTATGAACGATAAGATAAAGATTAATCTACAAATGGCGGGATATACGTATCCGCTGACAATTGAACGAAACAAAGAAGAAATTGTCAGGCTAGCAGCCAAGCAAGTAGAACGAAGGCTCAATGCCTACCGGACACACTATGAAGAACTCTCTCCGGAGAGAATTTTAGCCATGGTGGCTTTCCAGTTTGCCTTGGAAACCCTGCAACTGAAAGAGCGTAATGACACGGAGCCTATTGCAACTAAAATAAAGGAATGGGGAGAACTGCTAGAAGAACAGTTCAGACAGCCATAGAAATAACTTGGGGTATCCCACTTCTTTATGTATATTGTTTGTTAACAAAAAAACATACGCGCACTGTTATAAGAGCATAATCCTAATAGGAAATGCTATTATACAGTGCGTTTTTTTATTTATATACTTATAAAACTAAATTAAAATGACAGGAGTTATAATAGCAGTATCCATTGCCTGCTTCCTCATCGGGGGTCTAGCTTCATACGTGTTTTTCAAGCACGGACTGAAAAACAAATATGATGCTATTCTGAAAGAAGCAGAGAACGAGGCAGAAGTTATAAAGAAAAACAAACTGCTGGAAGTAAAAGAAAAGTTCTTGAATAAAAAAGCCGACTTGGAAAAAGAAGTGGCTATACGGAACCAAAAAATACAGCAGGCAGAAAACAAACTGAAACAGCGAGAATTGGTCTTGAACCAACGGCAGGAGGAAATCCAACGCAAAAAAATGGAAACTGAAGCTGTAAAAGAGAATCTGGAAGCCCAACTGGTAGTTATAGATAAAAAGAAAGAAGAACTCGACCATCTGCAACGACAAGAAATAGAAAAATTAGAAGCTATTTCAGGACTCTCGGCAGAAGAAGCGAAAGAACGCATGGTGGAATCACTCAAGGAAGAAGCTAAAACACAAGCGCAATCCTACATCAACGACATCATGGATGATGCAAAACTCACTGCCAGCAAAGAAGCCAAACGCATCGTAATACAATCAATACAACGGGTGGCTACAGAAACTGCCATCGAAAACTCGGTTACTGTATTCCACATAGAATCGGACGAAATCAAAGGACGCATTATCGGACGTGAAGGACGAAACATCCGAGCTTTGGAAGCTGCTACCGGAGTAGAAATCGTAGTAGATGATACTCCTGAGGCTATTGTTCTTTCTGCCTTCGACCCCGTGCGCCGCGAGATTGCCCGCTTGGCTCTTCATCAACTGGTTACGGATGGACGCATACACCCGGCCCGCATCGAAGAAGTGGTAGCCAAAGTACGCAAACAGGTAGAGGAAGAAATTATCGAAACTGGTAAACGTACAACTATCGACCTCGGCATACATGGGCTGCATCCGGAACTTATCAGAATTATCGGTAAGATGAAATATCGTTCTTCATATGGTCAGAACTTATTGCAACATGCCCGCGAGACAGCAAATCTTTGTGCTGTAATGGCTTCGGAACTGGGATTGAATCCGAAGAAAGCCAAACGGGCCGGACTCTTGCATGATATAGGTAAAGTACCTGATGAAGAACCAGAATTGCCACATGCTCTTTATGGTATGAAACTGGCTGAAAAATTTAAAGAAAAACCGGATATCTGCAATGCTATCGGTGCTCATCATGATGAAGTGGAAATGACCAGCCTTTTGGCTCCTATCGTACAAGTGTGCGATGCTATATCAGGTGCCCGTCCTGGTGCCCGCAGAGAAATTGTAGAAGCTTACATTAAACGATTGAACGACTTGGAACAATTAGCCATGTCTTATCCGGGTGTTACCAAGACGTATGCCATCCAGGCCGGACGTGAACTACGTGTCATCGTAGGAGCTGATAAGATTGATGATAAGCAAACAGAAAGCCTGTCTGGAGAAATCGCCAAAAAGATTCAGGATGAAATGACTTATCCAGGACAAGTAAAGATTACTGTTATCCGTGAAACACGTGCAGTAAGTTACGCGAAATAAATACATCCATACTACAACGAACTATAATACGGGTTGCTTAAACACAACAATGATTATAGTTCGTTGTTTTTTTATTCCATGTATCAGCCTATGAGATACTTATTTGAGGTATGTGCCAATTCTGTAGAGAGTTGCCTGACGGCTCAAAAAGGTGGAGCCAATCGTGTAGAGCTATGTGCCGGCATACCGGAGGGAGGAACTACTCCGTCTTACGGTGATATTGCAGTAGCCCGTGAGTTGCTGACTGATACCAAACTGCATGTCATCATCCGCCCCCGTAGCGGTGATTTTCTCTATTCACCCTTAGAACAACGCATCATGATAAAAGACATCAATAATGCACGAAAATTAGGAGCCGACGGTGTGGTGTTTGGCTGCTTAACAGCAGAAGGAGACGTAGATATCTCACTTATGAGGGAATTGATGGAGGCAGCAGAAGGCATGTCTGTCACTTTTCACCGTGCTTTTGATGTATGCAAAAATCCGTATCAAGCATTAGAAGATATCATCTCTTTAGGATGTAACCGTATCTTGACGTCTGGCCAACAAGCTACAGCAGAAGAAGGTATTCCTCTACTGAGAGAATTGGAGAAAAGAGCTGCCGGACGTATCGTGTTAATGGCAGGATGTGGCGTAAATGAAGCAAACATCAAACGCATCGCCATAGAAACGGGTATTCATGAATTTCACTTCTCGGCCAGAGAAAGAATAAAAAGCTGCATGAACTATCATAATGACAAAGTTTCGATGGGAGGAACGATACACATAGATGAATATACCCATCTGATAACGTCTGCCCAAAAAGTGGAAAACACTATCCGACAATTATAAAAGAGAAACAGGACGCGATGGTATATCTACGTCCTGTTTTCAATCATCAAAGCCCTGCCACCGTTTTCATCAGTTGCTCTCCTAAACCGATGGTATAGCCTTGCGAAACAAATACCACTCTATTAAACGTATCGGCCATAATAAACACCGGTAACTGATGTTTATGACGTAATTTCATTGTAGTAGCAATTTGCTCTACTATTCCGTCTGTATCAACGCCATAAATTATTGTAGACGGAAGTGAAGAGAACGAAGCCAAAGAGTATTTTTTTGCAGCATCTTCATCTGGAAACAGTAGCACCATTTTACGTCCCCATTTCTCCAGTCCGCCACTAAAGGCCATTATATCACGCAAAGCATGATTGGTAGGCTCTTGATTGACCCCTAATATACCGACTACAAAATACCCTCTGCCACAAGCTTGAAGCAGACTTTGCCTGCCTTCTGTCTTTAAGGCAGACTCATTCCAACGCGTAAAGAGAGATTCTGAATTAAAACTACCTATCACTTGTACTTCATCTACACTTTCACGCATCGTCAAGTCGATATGTGTAGTCTTATCCGGTTCCACTGTAAAAAAGAGCGAATGGGCCAGCACTGCCCCACTAGCCAAACGGGTACCGGTAAGCAGCATATAATGCCCTGCATCCAGTGAGGTGCCATCCTTCAGCAGATTCATCCAGGTAGTTCCTTCTCCCGCTTCTGCGGTTTCTTCATCATAAGACAGCAAGCGCAACTGACCATCGTTTGTAATCTTAGATAATGTAAAATGAGAATAATACTTGGGGTTATCCAACGTCTTTATGGGACGATAAGCAGCCACTACCCTGCCTTTCGCAGCAGACTTCACAGAAGACAACTTCTGTTCGTCAGTTAAGTCCACATCAATGATGTCGTACTCTGTAAGAAGTTGCACCTTTCCGGTAACCTCGTCGATACGAGCCGGAATACCCATGCTGCGAGCCAAAGCAACAAAAAAGATATCGCGGCTATGATTGTCAGCCATACGTGCTTTCCATACACCGGCAGGAGTTATAGGGCAAGCTCCCAAATTACAAGTTTCATCTAAACGAATATGATTCTTTACCCAAGTAATCAACTGCAGGGGATCTTGCTGAAAAGCCATCCGGTCTTGTTCATTTATAGCTGTTTTGAAAAATGCTTTATATGGAGTCAGCGTTTCGTTACTCACACGTGGATTACGTACATAGCGGCTATACAAATCTGCCCTGGTACGCACAGTAGACAACATATGGTCCAACAAAACAGACAACGGAACATCTCTCAAATCCTTAGCAGAAAGTTGCTGCAAAAGGTCAAAACCTCCTTTCTTTGACTTATCCGACCGCAAACGGGCCATAAAGTTTCGAATAACTTCATGATTACCACGTGAAGCCATCAGATATTTTACAGTTAGTTCTTCATTCAACTTATAGGATTGCGCAAAGGAGCGTGCCTGAGCTTCCGAGAAAAAAGTAGCTGTATATTGCTGGCGGATAGAATCTTCCATAGCCAATCTACGATTATTTTTCTCACGCTGTGCCAGCGTCACTTCTGGCAGTTCTACACTTTCTGGTGGAGGAATCAAATCCCAATCAAGAGTATAATTATCTCCTGCAATCTTATCTAATTTCACAATCAAAGATTCATCTTTGCCAAACGATACCTTTGAAAATCCGAACTTTCCATCTTTAGATGCCCAAACCAACATATCCCCCTTTCCTGCTGTAAGGAATGCTTTACCATCTACATCACTCTGCTTACGCGCCACAGTATAGAATTCTGCATAGTTGTAGAGCTTAAACTCTACCAAAGCATCAGCTACCGGATGATTATCAGCATCTACCACCGACACCGTCAGTTTGGCTACAGGAGCATAATTGCCTATCACATTAATTTCTGTATAAGTCGCAGTGCGATTCATTACTTCTTCATCACCGACATAGCGTCCAAATACCTTAGTATGCATCAACATTCCCCTACTGGCCGGGGCATTAAACCATCCCAAATTTAATACAGGCTCGGGCTCACAAGCACCTAAAAAATACCATTTTCCATCTGCCCAGGCCTCTACCCAAGCATGATTATCATCCGTATGAGCCCATCTGGGTGTATACACCTGACGAGCAGGTATACCAACAGAACGCAAGGCAGCCACCAACAAAGTAGATTCTTCACCACATCGTCCATAAGCCGTACGTACCGTTGCCAACGGTGAACTAGTACGTGCATCCGAGGGCATATACACAGCTTTTTCATGACACCAATGATTTACCTCCAAGATAGCGTCATACATGGATAAATTTGCTACACGTCCCTTTAGTTCTTCATAAAACACCACACGTGCACTATCTAAAGGTTCGTTATTTACTCGAACAGGTAAAACAAAATGCCTGAATAATTCTTCGGGAATCTCACTTCCCCATGACATTTCCTCTGCTGCACGGCGCGATGCACGCACATTCATCAAATGAAAATCCCCCGAATAATCGATGACATCTGCTGCAGGCATATAGGCATATAGAAAAGTGAGTGCCTCACGCTCATAAACATCTAAAGTGGGGTCTTGGAGAACAGAAAACAAATCCCCCACAGACATCTGCAACTTTTTCTGTTCCAGATCCCGTTCCACACCAGCTCGATAAGAGGCATCAGTCATAAAATGCACATCACAAGCAGCAAACAATACCAATAAACAGCACCATCCTAATAATCCAACAATTGATTTCATAAGGTATAAGATTAAAGATTGACATACAAAAATACTAAAATAGTTGAAAGAATCAGTGCATAAGAAGAAGAATAACTAAATATTAAGCAATAAAAATCAATAAAAAATCATAGAAAAACTCATATTTTTATGTTATACAACATATATATAAAGAACATTTTATATCTTTGCAGTGTTAATAAAGAGATAGAGAAAAAAGTAAAACCCGCTTTCCGAAAGGCGGAAAGCACAAAAGACGAAAATTATGAGAAAGAATGAAAATGAGATTTTTATGTTGCAGTACCGTATTCAACGCTACCAAGCCATGGGGAACGGAGCAATGTGTCAAGCCTTGAATGGTAAACTTAAAAAACTGCTTGCAGATCAGCAAGCTTGATAACTTGAAAAAACACCTTTAAATAATAGAAAAGCGGGAGATATTATTATAAAAATCTCCCGCTTTTCATTTATAAGCTACTCTACTTACTTCACAGAGCGTACTACAAATTTATATTCGCCAGTTTTTTCTTGTTGAGTATCCAGCAATACCAGCCTATAAATCTCATCTCCCCATACCTTAGACAGACGCGTATCCGGTAAAGGTATCGTTTCTAAAGAAGCCTTGAATCGGCCCGGATACTCCAACACCACCTTTTCTCCCTGCACTTCGATAAATACCTTGCCAGGTACGGAAATATCCACCTTACCCCATGTCAGAAAATTCACTTGATTAGGAGTCATGGCCTCTTTCAGAGAAAAGCGGTCTGTAACCGTCAGCTTATTTTCACCCAAGGCATAAGAGCGTATCCATTTATCCACCTTTGCCTCTTTCGGATAAGCAGTGGCAATGTTGGCCGAGAAGAAACGCTTTTTAGGCTGGCAAACTACATCCGTAGCTTTATACTCCTGACCGAAACGCTGAGGAACCCCATTAATCATCGGAAGATTATGATAATTACTCTGCATGGTCCAGATGCTGTATCTTTCACTGCTGAATGTCTGTCGAGTATAAGTACCCACTCCGGCATCAATCAGCATCGGAATAGTATTCACATATAAAGAGAACGTACCCGCATCATTATGATTATGGCTTTCATTATTGAATCCACCTTTCGCCGCAAAGAACCATCCGGATTTATTGGTCAGATAGCAAAATTCTGTTTCCGGATACCACGTACAAGCCGGTACACGATGAGCTGCTTCCGTTTGTTCCAAATCGCCATTATGCAAAATGGATTGCAAAGAACGGAACGAATCATTTCCCAGGGGAATAACCGGTCTCTTACCTTTCAGCAAATAAGCAGCAAACTGCATCATCTCCTCGCTGCCCACTGCTCTACCATAACGATAAATCAATTGAGCATCTCCACCGCCCTGCGCAGAAGCATCGGCAAAATTTACCACCCATCCATTTCCTACATACGAGCGACTGATATATTCCCCCATCTTACGGATCATGTCATGATTGAATAAAGACACTTTTCCTCCGGTACCATCAAACAGGATTTGCAAGTAATCATACATCTTACCGGCTGCATGTCCCCAATACGAAGTACCTTCTTCACAGGCACCGTCAGCCTTTACAAAGTTGATAAACTTATCGACCGACTGCATGCTGCGCCACACTGCAGCTGCCAGCTTATCACGGTCGTTCTCCAACAACAGATAACACTGCAGTACATTGGAATTACACCACGGATTCCAGTTATTGATAATCTCACCAGGTTTCCAGTAGAATGCCATCCACCACTCGCGGTCGTTATTCATAAAAGGATCCAAGATCCGTTCTTGCAACACCTGACGCAGCCGAAGAGAAATCACCGGGTCGAACTTATCGAATGTATCATGGAAAAAATAATAGACCCAAGCCAGCATAGAGCCATAATTACCCGAACCCAAATCGATAACCTGCTCGCGGTAGTCGGGCAAAGAGCGTTTGGTAGACTGTCGGAGCAAGTGAGCAGACAATACCCAGGAAGTCATCTCACAACTAAAGAACACCCCATTCATCAATTGGTCTACAAAGCGTCCTTTTCCCTCGGCCAGTTCGGCCAGCATCAGCGTATTGATTGCTTTCCGGTTGGCATCATACGGATGTTGCATGATATTGCGTTCTCCGCTACGTTCATATTCCAGATAATCCGTAGCCCGAATCACCTGCCATCGGTAATCCAATAATTTTTCCCCTTCTGTTATGATTTTCTGCTTGTCTTGGTCGGCCAGCAACGACTCCCAGCCCTCCCGGTCTTGATAAGCCGGATAAGGTACCCAAGCCTGATTCATAATCAACACCTCTTTGAGTTGTTCCACACTCAAGGAGTTTTGCAGTAAATTCCTCTCAGTATATGCCCATGCAGAAATACCACACATCCACATCAAGCAACATGAAATCACCAAACGAAATACATTGTGTTGTTTCATAATAATCATACAATATAGTTATTCTTTATTCGGCAAATATAAAGATTATCCTCCAAGCTAAAGCACAATATTGTACAGAGAAAGGGAAAAATCATCCGTGAGCGCTAAATTTCAAAGAACCTGCACTTGCTTTATTCTACGATACACAAACAGAAAGGCCGGAATCAGAAAAGCATCGGCAAAAATCCAGGCTATCGAATCGCCAAAACAAACCGCCACATATCCCCATACAGGCACTGCCCACATACTGACCAAAATGCGGGCAATCATCTCGGATACTCCTGAAAGCATAGCCAGATTGGTAAAGCCAGCTCCCTGAATGGTGTATCGCAAGATACACAACAAGCCCAGCACAGGAAAAAACGTGACTGCTACATGCAGGAACAAAGCAGCCTTTTCCAAAATTTCAAGTTCGCCGGCATCCACAAACAGCAAGACGACAGCCCGAGAACTGGTCATCAACACGATAAAAGTAAAAGCCCAATATACCATCATCATCAAAGTACTGGCTTTTACCCCCTGCCACACCCTTCCGGGCTTGCCGGCCCCATAATTCTGACCGGTAAAAGTGGCCATAGCCATCCCAAGGCTTTCAAACGGGCACATGAAAAACATCTTGATGCGTATGGCAGCAGTAAAAGCAGCCACACACACTGTCCCTAAGGCATTATTGGCACTCTGAAGCATAATGCTTCCGATAGCCGTAATCGAAAACTGAAGCCCCATAGGAACTCCTATCACCAGAAGCTTTTGCGCCAGTGCCAAGCTGAACCGACGCTCAAACGGCGCAGTTTTCAGTATGTCAAAATGCCGTTTCATGTAGCAGAAACAAAGCACTGCAGATAAAGCCTGCGCCATCAGGGTGGCAATGGCAGCACCAGCCACTCCCCATCCCAATCCCACTATACAACACATATCCAGCAGAATATTGAGCACCGTAGAGAGCAGTAAAAACCAGAAAGGTGTCTTGCTGTCTCCCAAAGCACGAATAATGCTCGACAACAGATTATAGAAGAAAGTAAACGGAATACCAATAAAAGTGATGAGCAGATACAAATAGGCATCTTCAAAGATACGGTCCGGGATGCTCATCCAGGAAAGAATCAGCCGGCATAGCAGGCTGGTGAACAAAGCAACGGCCAGCGATATCCCTGCAGCCAGCTGCAGACTAACCACCACATAACGCCGCATGGTAGAATAATCCCTGGCCCCGAATTTCTGAGCTATAGGAATACCAAATCCTCCACAACAGCCATTGCAAAAGCCCAAGATAAGAAACACGACAGACGTACTAGCCCCCACCGAAGCCAGTGCATGAATACCCAAATACTTACCTACGATAGCAGCATCAATCAAAGAATACGTTTGTTGCAACAAGTTACCCAGCAATAAAGGCAATGCAAATTTAAATATTTGCGGAAGAGCACGTCCTTCCGTCATTTCAGTAGTCACAGCCATGCTACATTATCTCCTCTAAAAATCACGCTGCAAAATTACCCAAAATCACAGAAACAAGAGCTTGACACACATCAAGAAAAGCCGATTATGCCTTCAAAAGCAAGCAACACATTTCTGCTTACCGCTCCTGCATGCCTCCTGTATAAGGATGCAACAAGGTACTTTTAGTCAAATACTCCGCATTATCAGCATAAATAAACAGCACACTCCCTCCCTTGATAGCATTAATAATAAGTCTGGATAAATCAGAAGGTACAGCCGGACAACCGAAACTACGGCCCAGCCTTCCTCCATGACGCACCACAGAAGGATTGGCATACGAAGCCCCATGCACCACAATGGCACGCTCGCGGGCACAGTCGTTCACCCACTGCTCCAGTCCATCCAAAATCAGCGAATAGCCATTTCTGCCCTGATAGGTATTTGCGGTCAGATAAAAGCCCAGAGAACTCTTTTACATTTTGCCAAGAAGGAGTACAATCGTAGTTACTGATTTTACAAAGAGCAGGAGAATAGAATGGGCATAAAAAAAGCCTCCGACTCAAGAATGAATCGGAGGCTTGGGGAAAAAACGGCGACTACCTACTCTCCCACTGTTACGCA
>CALADS010000051.1 GCA_937890825.1 uncultured Bacteroides sp.
AAGTTGCGGTGCGTACGGGACTCGAACCCGTGACCCCATGCGTGACAGGCATGTATTCTAACCAACTGAACTAACGCACCAAAATTTTATATCGTTACTATCTCTCTCGATTGCGGTTGCAAAGGTACGCATTTTTTTGAAACCTGCAATACTTTTGCAAGAAAAAAAATTATTTTTTTAATATCAATTGATTATAAGAGATTTATGTTACCTTTGCGAAACAACCAAAAATAAGCAAAACATGAAAAATACACCGATAGAAAGAAGTTTGATTGATCAGACTATCCAGGAATTTGGCATCGTCGATTTCTCGAAAGCCACCATTCGTGAAGTAAAAGCCATTGCTGCCAAAGCTGAAGCAGCATCGGGCGTAGAATTTATCAAGATGGAAATGGGAGTTCCCGGACTGCCGCCCTCGGCTGTGGGAGTGCAAGCCGAGATAAAGGCACTGACCAACGGCATTGGCAGCCTTTATCCCGACATCAACGGACTGCCGGCTCTGAAAGAAGCTGCATCTCGCTTCATCAAGGCTTTTATTAATGTAGAGGTACCGGCCGAAGGATGTGTACCGGTAACAGGCTCTATGCAGGGCACCTTTGCCTCTTTCCTTACCTGCTGCCAATGTCAGGAACAACGGGACACCATTCTATTCATCGACCCCGGATTCCCGGTACAAAAACAACAGTTGGTAGTAATGGGGAAAAAATACGAAACTTTCGACGTATACGAGTACCGTGGTGAGAAATTAAGAGAAAAACTGGAAAGTTATCTGAAACAAGGAAACATTGCCGCCATGGTGTACTCTAATCCCAACAACCCCAGTTGGATTTGCTTAAAGGAAGAAGAACTGCGCATCATTGGCGAACTGGCCACCCAATATGATGTTATCGTATTGGAAGATTTGGCTTATTTTGCCATGGACTTCCGGCAAGACTTGAGCCGACCTTTCGAGCCGCCCTACCAACCTACCGTGGCTCACTATACCGACCACTACGTGCTGCTTATTTCAGGATCGAAAGCGTTCAGCTATGCCGGACAACGCATCGGTGTGGCATGTATTTCGGAAAAACTGTATCATCGGCACTACCCGGGATTTGATACCTGCTACGGAGGAGGCACCTTTGGCACGGTATTTATTCACCGGGTGCTGTACGCACTTTCTTCGGGCACCAGCCACTCGGCCCAATATGCCCTGGCAGCTATGCTAAAGGCAGCCAGCGACGGACAATATAATTTCCTGAACGAGGTGAAAGTGTACGGCGAACGGGCACGGAAGTTGAAGGATATCTTCCTGCGCCACGGTTTTCATCTGGTGTACGACAATGACTTGGGCGAACCGGTGGCCGACGGATTCTATTTCACCATCGGCTATCCGGGCATGACCAGCGGCCAACTGGCTAAGGAACTGATGTATTACGGGGTAAGTGCCATTTCACTAGTCACTACCGGCAGTCACCAGCAAGGATTGCGCGCCTGCACATCGTTCATACAAGACCATCAGTACAAACAACTGGATGAACGGATGGCTGTCTTTGCCGACAACCATCCGCTTTAGAATCTTGGCATCAACCCTGAGAATACATTACAGAAAAAGACCGGGAATAAGCTCAGAGCAGGCTAAATAAAATGTTTTCTGAATAAAAATTAAACCGTTTCTTAATCCGGCCGGATGTGCTGCAACAGCAGCACATCCTTATACTCGCGTCCTACGCGCCACCACTGCTTCAGACAGCCGCACGTTTGAAATCCACAAGCGGTAAACAGACGGATGCTGGCTTCATTATCGGCAGCCACATGTGCCGTCAGCTGTTTCAGATGCAAGAAACCAAACGCATACTCGCACAACAGACGCAAGGCATCCGAGGCATATCCTTGTCCACGGTAAGCCGCCTGCATAGCGATGCCTACCTCTCCATGTCCGTGTAAGGGAACAAAGTCGGTGATATCCAGTGTACCCATCACCGCATCGTCGTTGCGGCGCACAATCATCAACCGAAGCTGACGGTCGGCAAACATATCACTCTGTGATTGCTCGATGTACTGCTTTAATACATAACGCGAATAGGGAACGGTAAAATTAGACACATCCCAAGACTCGGGAGCATTCTCCATATCATAGAGTACAGCCAGATCTTCAGGCTCTACCGCACGCAGATAAAGTCGGCTATTCGACAAATAAGAAGGTTTCATAAAGAGGATTCTTTTTCAATATGCAACTCGCTGCGCAGACGTCCCTCGCCCGGCAGACAAAACAGAGAGGCCGTCAAGGCTATCAACGCACACAGCAGCCCCTTACTACTCAGCATAGCATAATAAATCAGCAAGCCCCCCACCACCGGTAAAGACAGCAGCAACAAACGCACCACACTCCAACGCACATACAGAGTCAGAGCATGCGGCAAAGTGGCTCTGTCTATCTGCCGATCCAACATCCAGGCAAAGAGTTTGAGCGATGCCGGCACACAAAGGGCCGCCAGCAAAATAATCAATGTTTCGGCCAGATAGACAGCCTTTACATCGGCTGCATAGAGCCCTACCCATCCACCGCCCAGCTCACCGGCCAGCAGACACAATAAGGGAAGCGCCCAGAACAGCAAGTAGTTCAGCCGGACGCAACGAGCAGTTTGTTTGATTCGTTCTTCCATGTGTTTTATTTTATGATTCTAAGTTCATACATCAGACGGAAAAAGGCGTACGGTTCACGATGCTTCGCCCCAGCGTCACCTCATCGGCATACTCCAGTTCATCACCCACGGAGATACCTCTGGCAATGACCGAAAGTTTCACCCCCATCTTTTCCAGCTTGCGGTAGATATAGAAGTTGGTAGTATCTCCCTCCATCGTGGTGCTCAATGCCAGAATCACCTCTTCGATACCTCCAGCTGCCACCCGCTTCACCAAGCTGTCTATCTCTAAATCAGATGGTCCCACTCCATCCATCGGCGAGATAACACCGCCCAACACATGATAGAGCCCCCGAAACTGCTGAGTAGCCTCCACAGCCATTACGTCGCGGATAGTCTCCACCACACACACCACCGACGCATCACGATGAGGATTGGCACAAATGCGGCAGGTATCGGTATCCGAGATATTATGACACACCTTACAATACTTCACTTCATGTTTCAGGGTGATGATAGCCTGGCCGAACGCTTCTACCGCAGCCGTATCCTGGCGCAACAGATGCAACACCCACCGCATGGCTGTCTTTCTGCCAACACCGGGAAGCTTGGCAAATTCGCTCACCGCCTTCTCTAACAAAGTCGAGGAAAATGATCCGTTCATATTCAAAATTCTACTATACAGACCGCAAAGATAAGTAGAAATCTGCATTCCACGCAAAATATTCTGAAATTAGTAGTACCTTTGCATCGAGGGGAAATATCACCCCCTACAAAGCAGATTACCATATAATCATGCAGTAGCCAGGAGATTTCTCCCGACAACTGCTTACGTATAACAATTAATCAAGTAGATACATGAACATCACTAGCGCAGAATTCGTCATCAGTAATACGGACGTGAGAAAATGCCCGGAAGGAAACTTGCCGGAATATGCGTTCATCGGACGCTCTAACGTAGGCAAATCAAGCCTCATCAATATGCTTACGGGCCGTAAAGGATTGGCCATGACTTCGGCTACACCTGGAAAAACGATGCTCATCAATCATTTTCTCATCAATAAGAACTGGCACCTGGTAGACTTACCAGGGTATGGCTATGCCAAGCGTGGGCAGAAAGGCCAGCAGCAGATACAGAACATCATAGAGAGCTACATCTTGCACCGTACACAGATGTCTTGCCTCTTCGTATTGATAGACTGCCGGCACGAACCGCAGCAGATTGACCTGGCTTTTATCGAATGGCTGGGTGAAAACGGCATACCCTTTGCCCTGATATTCACCAAAGCCGACAAACTGAAAAGCGGCCGACTGCAAGCCAATATCCGGGCGTATCTGCAACAACTGCAAGAGCAATGGGAAGAATTACCCCCCTACTTCATCACATCTTCTGAAAACCGCCTGGGAAGGGAGGAAGTATTATCGTATATCGAACAAATCAACAAAGAAATATTCCATTCAACTATCTAAACGAATACATACAATGAAGAAATCAATCTGCTGGCCGTTACTGTCGGCTGCATTATTGTGCGCTGACAACAGCTATGCACAATCCTGGAAAGACCTCTTTAACAAAGAAAATCTGGAAAAAGTAATTAATAAGGAAACGATAGAAAAGGTGGTAAGCGAGGCCACTGGCAAAAACACAGCCAGCATGGTAGGCACCTGGCAATTTACAGGATCGGCCATCGAGCTCACCTCGGACCAACTGCTCAATAAGGCCAGCGGCGATGTGGCAGCAAGTTTGGCCGAAAAAAAGCTGGATGAGCAACTTGGAAAATTCGGCATCACAGCCGGCAAACTGGCTTTTACTTTTCAGGCCGACAGCACCTTTCAAGCAAAAATCAATAACCGCAACGTAGACGGTACCTACTCTTGCCACCCGGAAACGCGGGAAGTGGATTTGAAGTTCAATAAACTGCTGAACATGCATGCCAAAATTACGTGTACGTCGACGCAGATGGAGATGCTGTTCAACTCGGATAAATTACTTCGCCTCATCAACTTCCTTTCCAGCAAAAGCCAGAACACTACTCTGAAGAGTATTTCGTCACTGGCCGATAACTACGATGGTATGATGTTGGGATTTTCCTTGAAAAAAGAAGAATAAGATACAAAGCGAGAAGCTGTTTTTAAAATTCTGAATAAATTCAAAGACAGCTTCTCACTCCTTCCTGCGATAAAGAGCAGAAACAGATATAAGTGCCTATATCCGCCCGCTCAACTATAAAAATGAAAGAGAGTACAAAAAAGAAAGAGAGCACATGATGTATGTACTCTCTTTCATTTCAGAGCGGAAAACGAGACTCGAACTCGCGACCCTAACCTTGGCAAGGTTATGCTC
>CALADS010000052.1 GCA_937890825.1 uncultured Bacteroides sp.
GGTGCGCCTTGCCTTGGGCAAAGACCCACGAATTGCTTACCCCGAACTTTTCCATGATCTCTTGGGTGGTGTAGAACTCGGTCACTTTCTGTCCTGCTGCTTGGATGCAGGTCGTAGCCCGGGGCTTGCGCTCGTAAGGGCGTGCTTCAATCATGGCTGTTAGGTCTTCCTTGCGAATGACTGTCCATTGTTGGGATAACCGATATGCTTTGAGCGTTCCCCGATAGATAAGGTTGTACACTGCCCGTGTCGTAACATTCAAGAGTTGGGCGGCATCGGCTACAGAGAGGAATTCCTGTTGTTTCAGTCCTTCTGTCTTGTCTGTGTAACTTGATACCTTACTTTGGATCTCGGTATCCTTCTTAAGCTCCTGACGTTTTTGCTTTTTGTAGGCATGGTCAGTACATGCTTTCGAGCAGAAGCGGGTGGAGCATCGTTGGGCTTCAAATTCTTTGCCGCACCACTCGCACACTTTTTTGATTCTAATGGTTGTAGTAGCCATTTTTGAACGGATTAAGTTTGCCACTCATTTCGCTTGAGATGTATAACATCGTATATCATAGTATACTCTTGTATACATCATCCACTCCCTCCGCAGAGCGACATGACGAAGAAGGTGGACGTGCAGCAAATGTGGTTCAAAAAAGGGGCAAAAAACAGGTAGAAACGGGTTCTACCTATGAAGAAGGGGACGTGTGGATACAATAAAAGGCACTCAAAATGAGCGCCTTTACTGCTTGTTGATACTTATTAAAACTTATCTTTAACTGCCGGTTACTTGCCGATGCAGAAATTTTTAAAAATATTTTGTAATACCATATCTGTAGTAACTTCGCCAGCAATATCGCTAAGGTGGAAGATGCATTCGCGGATGTCTTGTGCAATGAAGTCTCCGGAGAGTTCCATAGCCAGTCCATTTTGTACCCTCTGAATGGCTTCTAAAGCATGATTCAAGGCTTCATAGTGGCGTACGTTAGTCACGATGATATCGTTTTGCGTCACTGTAGGTAGGTTGGCTGCAGCAATTAGCTTTCCTTCCAATTCTTCCAGATGGGTGCGATTTTTAGCTGACAGGACTTGATACTCTGTTCCCTCCGGAAGTGAGATTACTAGATGTTCCGGTTTGCAGTCTGCTTCCAATAAATCAGTTTTGTTCAGTACCACAAGGAGGTGTTTGTCGTAACATAAAGGCAAGATACGGTCTTTTAGTTCGGCTATCTGCGTATCGGCTTGGGTAGCATCAATCATCCACAGCACAATTTCGGCCTGTTCCAATTTACGGAAAGTACGTTCAATACCCAGACTCTCGATGGTGTCATCCGTATCGCGTATTCCAGCTGTGTCGATAAAGCGGAAAGTAATCCCACCTAGATTGACGGTATCTTCAATGACATCTCGCGTGGTTCCATGGATATCACTAACAATGGCTTTTTCTTCGTTGAGCAAAGCATTGAGTAATGTAGATTTTCCTGCGTTGGTTTCGCCGATGATGGCTACAGGTACTCCTTGTTTCAAAGCATTTCCTACTCGGAAGGAGTGGACTAAACGACTGATTACCTTTTCTATATTGGTTGCCAGTTCACACAATTCGCTGCGGTCTGCGAATTCCAGTTCTTCGTGGTCGCTAAAGTCTAGTTCCAATTCTATCAGCGAGGTGAAGTGAAGCAATTGGTCACGTAAAGAAGCCAGTTCCTTGCTGAAGCCACCCCGCATCTGGTTCATGGCCAAGCGGTGTGTGGCAGCTGATGAAGAAGCGATGAGGTCGGCTACTGCCTCCGCTTGGCTAAGATCCATTTTACCGTTCAGGAAAGCACGTTGGGTATATTCTCCCGGATGAGCAAGGCGGCAACCGTGAGCAATGAGCAGTTGGAGTACCCGCTGCAGAATATAGTTGGAGCCGTGGCAGGCAATCTCGGTGCTATCTTCGCCGGTGTAGGAGTGCGGGCTGCGAAACAGACTCACCAGTACTTCATCTACTACCTCTTCACCATCCTTAATATGGCCAAAAGTAAGTGAGTAGGGTTTGCTCTCTTCCAGTTTCTTCTCTTTTCGGATAGGCTGGAAAATAGATGAGGTGATGGCGATGGCATTAGGTCCGGATACACGAATGGTTCCGATGGCACCTCCTTGGGCTGTAGCAATGGCACAAATGGTATCTTGATTCATAATGATGGATGCTATCAAATTCTATCTAGTACAGTTTTAATCAGGGTGTCAATACTATTCTTATATCCCGTGTTGGCTTCTTTGATAAGTCGGTTGGCAATAACCATACATACTGTCATGGCTTTGTGGCCCATTAATCTGCTGAGTCCTGCCAATGCTGAACTTTCCATTTCGAAATTGGTAATGCGATAGCCTTTATATTCAAAGTTCTCGATTTTTTCGTTTTGGTGAGGATCGGCCAGCGGAATGCGGAGTTCACGGCCTTGTGGACCGAAGAAACCACCTGCTGCTATAGTCACACCTCGTACCATATCTTCGCCGGCTATACGGTTGATGAGTTCAGCATCAGCATCGATTACATAGGGGGCTGGTGCGCACATATTACCGCTCCATCCTAAATGGTTCAGTAAAGCGCGTTCAAAGGGGAGGTCGCACACAGCATTTCGTCCTGCATAGAAGTTGAGTAGACCATCGAATCCGATAGACTTGGCCGAACAGACAAAAGTGCCTACCGGAGTGAATGGCTGCAAACCACCGCAAGTGCCGATGCGCACCAATTCCAGCTGGCGGAACTGCTCTTTTTCTTCTCGAGTATGAAAATCGATGTTGGCCAAAGCATCCAGTTCATTCACTACAATGTCAATGTTGTCGCATCCGATTCCGGTAGAAACCACGGTGATACGTTTACCTTTATAGGTACCAGTAATGGTCTTGAACTCACGGCTTTCTATTTCACATTCACGGGTTTCGAAGTGTGATGCTACTAGGGCTACACGTCCAGGATCGCCTACTAAGATTACTTTATCGGCCAGTTGTTCGGGTTTTACATGCAAGTGAAATACAGAACCGTCTTCATTGATAATCAGTTCTGAAGAAGCAAAATATTTTTTCATCTTACTTTTGTTTTAACGGTTTATAAAGGAATAAAAGAGGGAGTAAAATCGATTACTCCCTCCGCTAAAAAGTTCTCGGTTATTTACTCAGCGGCTGGTTAGTATTGCCTTGGTTAGGTTTTGCAATGGTTTCTCGCATGGAGGTATCTGCCTCTATGTTTTTCATACGATAGTAGTCCATGATACCTAAGTTGCCATTGCGGAAAGCTTCTGCCATGGCTTTGGGTACTTCGGCTTCAGCTTCTATCACTTTGGCGCGAGCTTCCTGTGCTTTGGCTTTCATTTCCTGTTCGGTAGCCACAGCCATGGCTCTGCGTTCTTCGGCTTTGGCCTGAGCAATATTTTTGTCAGCGTTGGCCTGATCCATCTGCAGAGCTGCACCGATGTTCTTGCCTATATCAATATCTGCAATATCAATGGATAGAATCTCGAAAGCGGTTCCGGCATCCAGACCTTTCCGCAACACCAATTTGGAGATGGAATCTGGATTTTCAAGTACCGATTTGTGATTTTCCGACGAACCGATAGAAGATACAATACCTTCGCCTACACGGGCCAGAATGGTATCTTCACCGGCACCTCCCACCAGTTGGCGTATGTTGGCACGTACGGTGACGCGCGCTTTTGCGATGAGCTGGATACCGTCTTTCGCAACAGCTGTTACCGGTGGTGTATCTATTACTTTGGGATTGACGGACATCTGTACGGCTTCAAACACGTCGCGTCCGGCTAGGTCAATAGCTGTAGCCATTTGGAAGGGAAGTTCTATGTTGGCTTTAGAAGCCGATACCAATGCGTGTACTACTTTCTCTACGTGTCCGCCGGCCAGGTAGTGAGCTTCCAATTCATCGCGGGTGATGTTGCTCAGTCCGGCCTTGTGTGCTTCAATCATTCCGGGCACAATGATGTAGGGCGGAACATTGCGGATACGCATCAGGAAGAGTTGTATCAAAGAAATGTTTACACCTGATACTTTGGCTGAAAGCCAGAGGAAAAATGGTACATAATGAAAGAAGAGCACCAGAAACAGGATGCCTCCAACAGCTATGAAAGCTGTGAAATACATGTTGGGTCCCATAATGATAAGTATTAAGTTTATGAATCAAAAGTTGCGTTTTATGGCATGGCTTCTACCAGAATGATGCCATCGGTAATGCGCACCACTCGGATAGGCGTTTTGGGGTCGATAAAGTCACCGGCCGATTTTACCTCTACTATCCGTTCGTTGATTTCAGCATAGCCAATCTGCGCCAGGCGTGTAGTAGTAATTCCGGTATCTCCTATTCTTACCATTGCTTCTGCACTGCGATCAATTTTAGAATTGATATCTTTTTTCAGTGCCAGGTTATCTAATGTTTTGGAGCGCATGAAGAAAATCAGTGCTCCCAGGCAAGCCAAGATTGACACTGCCATCGTGATGAATCCTGCCACACTACCCATGTTGGCAAAAGCATAATAGTTGGCATAAAGAATGCATCCACCAGCCAATACTCCTGCAATACTGATGCCAGGTAGTAAAAAGATTTCCACCAATAAAAGAATTATGGCTAGGATAATTAGACCGATGATAATAAGTACGTCCATAATATTCTATAGTTTAGAGGTTATTATCTGGATTGTAGTTCAAGTTGCCTCACTTGCATGGCAGCCTGTTGCTTTTCTGTAGCCAGTTGTTCTATCCGTTTTTCCAGATCTAATATTACAGGAGTCAGCTTTTTCTTATCTGTTTCATTGGCTTCTAGGTAGTCTAACCGTAATGTTTCTAATTTCTTTTTTAGTTGGTTATCGCTTTTTTCCAATAAAACATAGGTGTTAAAAGCCTGTTTGGCATTCTCCGACTGAAAATCCGATAACTTGTGATAAATATGCTGGTCGTTGATAACAAATTCAAAGGCTGGGCACTTTTGTTCTACAGGTGGCATTTGCAGCACATTGAGTAGTCGTTGTCTGGCTTCCTCTACAGTTTGATTATCTGTCCAGGTTTCTTGTATTGAATGCAGTTTGGCCAGTTGCAGTAATTTCTTCGGTTCAGTTTGTTCATAGCTGTATACTTGTTTTGAAGCATTGGGTATGAATAGGTAGATGCATACCTTACCTTCCGGCTGATACCTGTCTGAGGCAAACCATCCCAAGTTATTGAATTCATCGATGACATACATATAATCATTGGCAGGTGAATTGAATGGCATTCCTACGTTTTGCGGGGTGAGATACGTGTCATTAGCCATGTTATAGCGAGTGACAAAAATGTCGTATCCGCCCAATGATTGGGGACCGTCAGCAGCATAATAAATGGTAATTCCATCAGTCATCACGTACGGATAGTTGGCATTGACGGCTTCATTGATAGCACCAGGCAGCAGATGTCCTTTTCCCCATTGGTCTTGCATCTTGTTGCAGGATAAGATACTGATGGTGCTGTCTTGTTGCATTTGTGCGTAATACAATTTGTTTCCCAATTCGGTTTCGTATACGGTTCCCTCTGTCTCAGAGTTGTCTTCAAAGTATTCTTCATAAGTATAAAGTTTGCCAGATTCAGGGCTTAATTTATAGGCTTTCAGAAAATCTTTCTTGTCTACCACAAAACTGTCTACGAAACACACCTCTTCTACTCCTTTCAAGAGTCTGGCTCCTAGTTTGCTATGCTGCAGCAGGCTGTCGGCTGTTTGTGTAGAGCGTTTTTTCTTGGTAAGGTCGGCTATATAGTCTTCGTACACATGGATAGCATCCTGATATCGGTACACGCTGGCGTAAGCCTGCCCCAGAAAAAGCTGTCCGCTAGGTATGCGCTTTTTTACCGCTATTTCCAGGTGTTTTACGGCCAGGTCCGGTTCTTCTGTATGTAGGCAACACACTCCATACCACAGATGATAATTACCATTACCTGATTGTGATTTTACGTATTTTTTAAATACAGGTTTGGCTTTTTGGTACTCTCCATTTTTATAGAGTTCTTTGGCTTGCACCAGCGTTTGTGCTTGCAGGTTCAGTCCGGCAAGGCATCCAATCAAGAGTAGAATGTATTTAATCTTCGTCATCTTTGCATTATTCTTGGTATATATGAAGTTCAAAAATACAAATTATTCGTGAATAATGTTGTTTTCACTGATTCTATTATGTTAATTCTTCTTTAAATGATTCTTTTGTGTTATTTTTGCCCGGATTTTTTTGATAGTGTTATATGGATGGCGAATCATTGTTGTTGCGGCGGTTAGAGCGTCGTTTTCTCAAGGGGGTAGTAGAGTATGGTTTGATAGCCGACGGCGACCGTATTCTTATTGGTTTGTCGGGTGGAAAGGACTCTTTGGCTTTGGTGGAACTTTTGGCTCGTCGTATGAAAATTTTCAAGCCTAAATTTTCGGTTGTTGCTGCACATGTGGTGATGCGCAATATTCCCTATCAGAGCGATGTGGATTATTTGCAAAGTTATGTAGAGTCATGGGGGATTCCCTTTGTTCTTTATGAAACAGAGTTCGATGCTTCGACCGATACACGCAAGTCACCGTGTTTCTTATGTTCTTGGAATCGGAGGAAAGCCCTTTTTACTGTAGCCAAGGAGCAAGGGTGTAACAAGATTGCTTTAGGACATCATATGGATGATATGCTGGAAACTCTTCTTATGAATATCACGTTTCAGGGAGCTTTCGGCACTATGCCTCCCAAGTTGGTAATGAGAAAATTCGACATGACGATTATTCGCCCCATGTGTTTGGTTCATGAAGCCGATTTGCAGGAGTTGGCTCAGTTGAGGGGCTTTAGAAAGCAACTGAAGAATTGTCCCTATGAGCACGAATCCCACCGCAGCGAGATGAAAGGAGTATTGAAACAATTGGAGCGGATGAATCCGGAAGCACGTTACAGCCTTTGGGGTAGTATGAGTAACGTACAGTCTGAATTATTGCCGGTAAAAGAAGAAAAGTAAAGTCTAATTATATACAAGTTGAGATGAAAGCGTTTTATACTATTTTACTTCTGGTCGTGTCGAATATCTTCATGACATTTGCGTGGTATGGTCATTTAAAGTTGCAGGAAGCAAAGGTGATTTCCAATTGGCCACTATATGCGGTAATCCTGTTCTCTTGGGCCATTGCCCTGGCAGAATATTCTTGTCAGGTTCCTGCCAACAGAATAGGTTTTGTGGGCAATGGCGGTCCTTTTTCGCTGATGCAGTTGAAAGTGATACAAGAAGCCATCACCTTGATTGTATTTACGGTCTTTACCACGGTACTTTTCAAGGGAGAAGCATTACACTGGAATCATTTTGCAGCATTCATTTGCTTGATTTTGGCCGTTTATTTTGTTTTCTATAAGTAACGTTGCGGCATAGATAAATCAAGGCATGTATTTTTTCATGCCTTCCGTGTGATAAGTTTGTAGTTTGCCGTTTTCGTCGCTGTAGATAAAGAATGCGTCTAAATCGTGATGGGCTTCGGTTATGTTAATTGCTTCGTCCAAGCCCATTACCATAAAGGCAGTAGCATAGGCATCGGCACTCATGCAGTCTCGTGCTATGACGGTGGCCGACAGGATGCTGTGCTGCACGGGGTAGCCGGTACGCGGGTCTATGGTGTGGGCATACTTCTTACCGTCTTTATAGTAGAAATTGCGGTAATTGCCAGAGGTAGCAATGCCGACATTACTAATTTCTAGAATGGTTTGCAGTTCCTGATTCACAGCTAATGAGTCATCTACGGGTTTGTTGATGCCGATGCGCCACGGTGCATTCTGGCGGTTTTTACCTTGTACTACTACTTCACCGCCGATATCTACCATGAAATTTTCCACACCTTTTTTTCGTAGTAATTGGGCTATGACATCTACGGCATAGCCTTTTGCTATAGCACTACAGGTTATCAGTATGCGAGGGTCGTTTTTTTGTATTTTTCCATTGGGCAGCAGACTAACTTTTTCATAACCTATCAGTTGCAGTAGGCTGTCCACTTGTTGGGTTGTAGGAAAGCTTCCTTCTTTAAATCCGAATCCCCAGGCATTGACCAGCGGAGCCACCGTAATATCAAAAGCTCCTTTTGTCTCTTTCGAAATTTCCATACTGCGTAGAAAGACGTTGGTAAAGAGGGTATCGGGCACGATGTCTTCGTTTCGGTTAATGCGTGTGATGGTAGCGGTATCATTGAATGGCGACAGTGAGCCGTCGAAGCGTTTTAACTCTTGATCTATTTCAGCCCTTAAATTTTCGGGAGCCTGATAAGTAATGTTGTATAGGGTTCCGAATATCCGTCCGTGATCTGTCTGAAAGGGGATGGGGCGGTTATGGCGTGCCAGAATCCAAATAGTTCCCAGCACCAATAAAGCTATCCAGAGAAAGTTTCTTTGTATTTTCTTATCCATATGACGAAGTGATTAACGTTAGTGGTTCATTAAATGTTCTATAAGAATTTTGCAGCCGATGCTTATTAGAATGAGTCCGCCTAGTAATTCGACTTTGATTTTCCGGGCCAGTCCGTTGCTGCAACATATGCCAAACATTAGCCCGATGATGGATAGGGCGAACGATACGCACCCAATGATAATGATAGGAGATAGCATATCGTTTGGCGTTTTATAGCCTAGACAGGCGAAGGAGATACCTACGGCCAGTGCATCAATACTGGTGGCAATGGCCAGTGTACAGATTACTGTCAGTTTTCTAGGGTCAAATTCTTTTTTACAGGTTTCTTCTTTCATAGATTCCCGTATCATGTTTACACCCAGATAAACCAATATACCGAAAGCTATCCAATGGTCAATTTTTTCTATCAAGTGGCTGAACATATGAGCTCCGAACCATCCTCCCAAAGGCATCAGTGCTTGAAAAAGACCAAAACAGAAACTCATCAGCAGAATGGGGCGCCATTCTATCCGTTTCAGTAGAAGACCACTGGCGATAGACATGGCAAAACAGTCCATGGCCAGTCCGATGGCTATCATCCAGATTTCTAGCAGTGTCATAATTTAGAATGGTAGTTTATAGGTGATGGTATAACTTACTCCTATGGCATTCGAACCGTATTTTCCATAGCCTGGCACCTGAAAGGGATTACCGTGTGGATTTAGCGATTCCGATATCTTATATTTCATGCGCAAGGCCCATCCCATATAGACATTTTTCCAGATATGAGCGCGTATGCCCAAACAGATTTCCAGCCATTGCATCGTAGCTTTCATGTCATTATATTTATATGGCAGGCTTCCTCCCCAAAGATTGTCTTCCAGGTTGGGATTTCCGATGCTTCCGCCAAACAGGGGATCGTCCACGCTGACGGCTTCAAGGTCATACTTGAAACTGCTTATACCATACCGTGCTCCCACCATCAGCATATGTCCGTGTTTCTTTTTATAGAAGGCATTGTAATCCAGGCCGATTCGGAAGAAGGGTGCGCTGGTTTTATATTTTATACCCTTGTCGCCCTCCACATCGCTGTTGCCAAACCCTAATTCCACGGTGGGGAAGAAGCGGTTTTTCAAGTTTACGTCTACGGCTACTGCTGTGTTCAGATTGTCTCCTCCCAGCAATTTTCCTCCGACGCCCCAAAGGTCCACACCGATAGAGATGCCGTTGTATAGCGGATATTGTGGAATATCTTCTTTCTTTTTTTCTTTCTTCTCTTTCCGGCTCTTTGGCGTAGTCCGATGCGGGTTGCTATTTTGTGCGCAGAGCGGAAAAGCTAAGAGCAGGGCCATAAGCAGACTAATAGAATAATTGGATATTTTCTGTACCATAGATTCCGGCTTCTGGGTTAGCAATGTGAATTGAGTCGAGTACGTAGCGGGTATATCGGATGCTTTCTACCGTTTGTTTCATTTGGTATCCGCAATCCATCGAAAGGAAATACGGTAAATTTGTATATTTTATTAATAAAGTATCCGTCTTCAGACTCTTCTGGTCATAGTGCAGAATCAGTTTGGTGGTATCTGCCGTGTAGTTGAGTGGAAGAATCAGGTCTTTCACCTTTTCCTGTTTGTTTAGAATGATAGAATCAGTTCCTAAGGCAGTGATTGTGAGCCACTCCAATGTATCTTTTTTCACCTGATCGGTTACTTCATCAATGGTGTAAAGGTTACAGTAGAGCATGGGGCGGGTGGCCAGCGAGCAGTCTTCTTCTTCCGAGCAAGCCGAGATGAAGCCGATGAGGGTGGGTAGCATCAAGCTCCAGATGCATATTCTGACTAGATTCTTCATGACAGTTTTCTTTCGTTAAATGGTTTTTTCAATTTGATATTTATTGCGTTCGGGTGCGTTTCGTGAAATCAGTTCTCCCAAGAAACCGGCTACAAACAGTTGTGTACCGATAATCATGGCTGTGAGCGACAAGTAAAAGTAGGGCGAGTCGGTTACCAGACGGTAAGGAATTCCACTATGCATGTTATAGAGTTTGCTTATTCCTACCAGAATAACAGATATAAATCCCAATATAAACATCAGTGAGCCTAGCAATCCGAAAAAGTGCATTGGCTTTACGCCAAAGGTAGACAAGAACCATAAGGATATCAAGTCTAGATATCCATTTACAAAGCGGTTCAGGCCGAATTTGGTTTTTCCGTATTTTCGTGCCTGGTGATGCACTACTTTTTCACCGATTTTCTTGAATCCGGCATTCTTGGCCAGATAGGGTATGTAGCGATGCATTTCGCCATACACCTCGATATTTTTCACCACTTCTTTGCGATAGGCTTTTAGTCCGCAGTTAAAGTCGTGCAGGTTCTTGATGCCCGATATGCAGCGTGCAGTAGCATTGAATAGTTTGGTAGGGATGGTTTTAGACAGAGGGTCATAGCGTTTTTGCTTCCATCCCGACACCAGGTCGTAGCCTTCTTTAGTAATCATTCTATAGAGTTCCGGTATTTCATCCGGGCTGTCTTGCAGGTCGGCATCCATGGTAATGACTACCTCTCCCTGCGCTTGTTCGAAACCGCAATATAAGGCCGGAGACTTGCCATAGTTCCGGCGGAATTTAATGCCGTGTACGGTATCAGATTCCCGTTTAAGTTTTTCTATTACCTCCCAGGAATGGTCTGTACTTCCGTCGTTTACGAAAATCACTTCGTAAGAGAATCCGTTGGCTTTCATTACCCGTTCTATCCAGGCATAGAGCTCTGGCAGCGATTCTTCTTCGTTATATAAAGGTATAACTACTGAAATATCCATTGTGCTATTTGTTTAGATGGCTGTTATAAATTGTCTGATGACTCATAGGGTGCTTTCTTCATGGCAAACAAGGCTGTAGGCAGCGCTATGAGTGAACCGTAAAAGATATTTTGAGAAATTAGCTGGAAGGTGATGTCAAGTGGAGATAATGACTTCACTAGTTCCAGGTTGGTTTTTAGCTGGCTGATATAGCTCTCCATGCCGGGTGCAGCTGTTGCAGAGACTTCTTCTAATAGCGTCTGGTAGGTGGAGAGGATATAACCGTGGTCTATAAACTGAAAATATACATAGTGCGCCATGGAGGTGAGCAGAGCCGCAAATGCGTAGAGCAGAAGATTAAATGCCCAGGCATGTAGGAAACTGATACTGCCGCCTAAAACTTGCTCGCGATACTTTTTGGTGTATTTAAATCCCAGGAAGGGAACGTATAGGGTAAGTCCTAAAAATATCAGGAGTAAGAAAGGAGATGATAATCCCAGAGGAAAGAGGGTGAATTTGGCTATCCAAAATCCTCCCATGTATGTGCCAAACAGCATGGCATATCGTTGCATAGAGCCTTTGTTGTTTTCTGTCATTGTTATAGCGTAAATTTTAATGCTGCAAAGTTACAAATTTAAATGGAGAATGAAAGATGCCATGCGAAATTGATGAAGGAAGTGGAAATAAAAAAAAGCAGCAAACATTGTTGTTTGCTGCTTTTTGAGCCTCTTGTCGGATTCGAACCAACGACCCCGAGATTACAAATCA
>CALADS010000053.1 GCA_937890825.1 uncultured Bacteroides sp.
AAAGAGCTTGTGCGGAACTGGGTGTCTGCTACAAGACATTGCGTAAATACCGGATAAACGGCTACATACAGCCCATCAATCCGGTCACTTCCCGCCGTCTAAAATACTCCGGCCAGTCCATCCTGGACTGCTGGCTTAAACTTCGTATGTTATGATCAGCGAGTCCACCATAGACAAGGTCAGGGAACTTCCCATCGAGACCATTGTGGGGAAGTACGTCAAACTGGCCAAGGACGGGCGTACCAGCATGAAAGGACTCTGTCCGTTCCATAACGAGAACACCCCATCCTTCTCAATTAACCTGAACAAGAACCTCTATCACTGCTTCGGATGCAACCGGGGCGGTGATGGCATCTCCTTTATTATGGAAAAGGAGAACCTGAACTTCCAGCAGGCTGTCCGCTTGCTGGCCGAGAAGTTCAACATCCTGATGGAGGACGAATACGACGAAGAGCGTTCGGATGCCGACAAGACAAAGCAGGCACATAAGGATTCCCTGTATGCCGTATTGGAAAAGGTACAGACCTTCTTTACAGACCATCTGCGCGTGTCCGCCAATGACGACAGCCGCCATGCCCGAGAATACGCCTACAACCGATGGCCGGAGAACTTCTGTGCAGAAGCGGGTGTCGGTTATGCGCCCAGGGAAAGTCATGCGTTCATGGATTACTGCCGCCAGCAGGCACTGAACGAAGAGTTTCTGATTGAACTGGGGATGCTCCGAAAAAACGAGGAAGGAAGGCTTTATCCGATGTTTCGGGAACGAATTATGATTCCCATCCGGAACAAATGGGGACGCATCATCGCTTATACGGCCCGGTATATCGGCACCCATCCCAAAGCGCCCAAATACATCAACTCCGTCACCAGCCTGCTCTATACCAAGGGAGAAACCTTGTTCGGCATTGACCGGGCTTTCCGTCTGCGTGACGCGGCTAACTTTATCATCGTGGAAGGAGCGCCGGATGTGCTGCGCCTGCAGTCCATCGGACTGGAGAATACGGTGGCCACCCTCGGTACGGCCTGGAACGAGAACCAGTTTGAGATCCTGAAGCACTACACAAGCTCGCTTTGTTTCATTCCCGATACGGATCTAGCCAAAGGCAGTCCCTACGAACCCGGTTTCAAGGCGGTCATGGAAAACGGCGCCTTGGCCATACAGAAAGGATTCAACGTCACCGTTAGGGAACTGCCATTCGGTTTACGAGAACTGACGGAAGAAGAGTTGCAGGAAAAGTACGAAGGGGCTATTCCTAAAGATGCTCAACGGGAAGTACTTGTCAAGAATGATGCAGACAGCTACATTCTGGACATGGACATCTACCGCAACCTGAAGGAAAAGTATTTCATTGTCTGGATGGCGGAGAAACTGTTTGCCCAAGTGGATTCACTCGCCGAAGAAGGGCAATGTGTTAGCCGGATTGCCGGACTGCTGCGCTATGTCAAGGACCAGATGGTCTATACCAAGTGTATCGAGTTGCTGGGAAAGATTCACGGCAAGACCCGGCTGTGGCGGAGCGCCGTGGAGCAGGTGCGCAACGAATCCAAGAAGAACAGCCGCTCCCTGACCATGGACCGGAAGCAGGAAGAGACGGATGCGCTCCGGCAAGTGGGACTTTTTGTCCGCAACAATTGTTATTTCTGTATGGGGAAAGAGGATGAAGACCCTATCCGGCTTTCTAACTTCGTGATGGAACCCCTGTTCCACATCCATGACGAGAGCAACGGTGTGCGTCTGTTTAGGCTCACCAATTCGTTCCGTGAAATCTGCATGGTGGAACTGAAAGAGTCGGACCTGGTGTCGATTGCCAACTTCCAGCAGAAGATTGGTTCCTGCGGCAACTTCTTGTGGTTCGGCAAGATAGACAAGCTCAACAACGTCAAGGAGTTCCTGTATGCCCGCACCCGAACAGCCGAGCGAATCCGCAAGTTGGGCTGGAACGAAAGCAAGGAGTTCTTCGCTTTCGGTAACGGCATTGTTCAGGACGGTGAGTTCCATGAAGTGGATGACATGGGTATCATCACCGACAAACAGAATTGCGCCTACTATATTCCGGCAACCTCCAAGATTTACCGTGACAATACGGAAATCTTCCAGTTTGAGCGCCTGATGGTGCATACCAACAAGAGCGGTGCCTTGCTCTACGACTATGTAGAAAAGCTGACTACCGTCTTCGGAAACAATGCCCGGGTGGCTTTCGGCTATCTGCTTGCTACCCTATTCCGTGACATCGTATATCGGAAGACCCGCCATTTCCCCATCTTGAATTTGTTCGGTGAGAAAGGTACAGGTAAGACCACCCTGGCCACCAGCCTGGAGGCTTTCTTCCTGCATGATGTGGAACCGCCGAACATGGGTGTGGCTTCCGTCCCGGCCATGAACGACCGGGTATCGCAGGCTGTAAACATTCTTGTCGTGTTTGATGAATACAAGAACGACCTCGACATCCGGAAAATTGCCTTTCTCAAGGGACTTTGGGGCGGCGGTGGACAGACCAAGAAGAACACCCAGACGGATGGCATGGCCACCCAGACCATTGTTACGACCGGAGTGGTCATCTGTGGTCAGGAGAAGCCTACCCAGGACATGGCGCTCTATACCCGTGTGCTGTTTCTGGAATACTCCAAGACCAGTTTCAACATCCTGGAAAAGAAGCACTACGAAGAATTGCAGGCCATCTGCAATTTAGGTCTGACTCATTTGACCCTGGAGATTCTCAAATACCGTGACCTCTTTGAGAAGAACTTCGCAACCCTCTACAGCATCACCAAGAACGAGCTAGCTATCCGGATGGAGGATGAACAGATCCACGACCGTATCTTTGGAAACTGGGTGATTCCACTGGCTGCTTTCCGTACGCTGGAAACCGTGCTGAACCTACCGTTCAACTACACCCAGATGCTGGAGACCTGCATCAGCGGCATGCGCAACCAGAATGAACTGGCCAAGGAAAGCTCCGAGGTGGCAGACTTTTGGAACATGCTTCAGGGCTGGCAGACTGTCGGCAAATGCGTGGAGAAGGTACACTTCAATATCCGTTACCTTACCAAATTCCGTCCGATGCTGACGAACATGGACATCGAGTTCAAGGAAGCCCACCCGATTCTTTACCTGAACATGGCGGCCATCTCCTCGCTGTTCAGCAGCCGGAACTCCACCCAGAACATCACGGCCAACCGCTCGTCGTGGTCCACCATCCTCTCTTACCTGAAATCCCATCCGGCCTTTCTCGGATTAAAGCAGGACCGGTTTCGCATCATGCTGCCCAACGGCACCCCGGACTACATCATCGAAGAGAAGGACGGCAAGGTGTGCCGGCGCATCAGGGCCAACCGGCCGAAGGCCATGTGCTTTGATTACCTGCAGCTCAAGGAGATGTTCGGACTGGATTTGGAAACGGAAGCGATAGCGGAAAACGGAGAAGATGATTCATGACAACTGATATTTTAAAATCAAGCGATATACCTAACATTATTATACACCCAGAAAAGGCTAATAATCATGCAGAAATGAGCTAAAGAATTTGGTTAGACCAAATATCTTTCTTATCTTTGCATCACAAGAACCCGCCAAGCCTCTTCACAATGCTTAAATCGGCGGGTCGTTTTTTTATATATGAGATACACCAAGCAATACTCATCACCAGCCGAGCTTTTAACTATACTGAAAAGCAGAGGATTAGATTATTCTGAAACGATGAATGCCGAGCAGATTTTAAGATCTATAGGCTATTACCGCTTGTCAGGATACTTATACCCGTTCTTGGAAATTCCCAAAACCAATCATATTTATAAGAGAGGCAGCACTTTGAATGGTGCATTAAGCCTCTATGAATTTGACCGGGAGTTTCGCTTACTTGTTTTTAATCAAATCGAACGCATAGAAATTGCAGTCCGCAGTGCCATTACCAACATCCTGTGTGCAGAAACCAATGATGTGTTTTGGATTTCATCCCCATCTTATTTTGCCAATACAGAAAAGTTCAATAGAACCAAGGTACTCATTGATAAAGAACTGCAGACCAGCCGGGAGGATTTTATCAGCCATTTCAAGCGCACCTATGATGAACCCTACCCACCTTCCTGGATGTTGGCTGAAATCATACCTCTGGGAACATTGACACGAGTTTATGAAAATATTGCCAGCAACCAGCTTCGGAAGAAGATTGCAAAGTACTTCGGGTTGTCGGTACCCGTTTTCGTATCATGGATGACTATCATTACTTTGACGCGTAACTCCTGCTGTCATCATGCCCGTCTGTGGAACCGCTCTTTGTCGTTGCGTGCCCTAACCATGACCAGGCCAATGCGCCCATGGCTTACAGGTGAGGTACAGCAGGGACGTGTATTCTTTACACTCTGCATTCTGAAGCACTTTATGGATATTATCCGCCCAGGCAATGATTTTAAAACTCAGCTTCTGGCGTTGTTGGAAAAATATCCGATGATTGATATTTCAGCAATGGGGTTTCCTGAGAATTGGAAAAGCCAGCCAGTTTGGGATGATTAACAGCCTATATCCTTAATCGAAGCTTAATCCGGCTGATTTTTCTTCCAAACAATCTTTCTGGAAGCAACTTTCCAAGGAACGAACGCAAAAATATTTGCGTTCAACCATCCCCAAATGCCCATTTTCACGCAAAACGGGAAGCTGGACGCAAATATTTTTGCGTTTAGTTCCCCGTTTCTGTTTTATTGAAAGCAAAAAAACAGACCTTTGTCAGCCTAATACACATTGACGACAGGCATCCGCTTCTCCCTTGCCTTGCGACAAGTATAGGCTGTGCCACCCTTCGGCTTGCCGTCAAAGTAGGCAATCACACTGCCGGAATGCGACAGCATGTAGTCGTTCCGCTTGAAATAGCATCCGTTGAAGTAGTC
Source organism: uncultured Bacteroides sp. (assembly GCA_937890825.1). Lineage (GTDB taxonomy): Bacteria > Bacteroidota > Bacteroidia > Bacteroidales > Bacteroidaceae > Bacteroides. Next base: position 4,882 of record CALADS010000053.1, read on the forward strand.
TTCACTCAGATGCACCACATCGTCCGCCTTGGAAAGGATATAGGCATAGCGCTG
>CALADS010000054.1 GCA_937890825.1 uncultured Bacteroides sp.
TATGTACTATCTTTGGCTAGGACTGGGATTCCACGGAAGTTTTAAACTGCGCCAAGATTTAAATAAAGACGAGTTTTTAAAGATAATGATGGAAAACAGCCAGGCTGTGGCCACTATCTGCGAGATGCAATATGATTTCTTCAAGTATGTAGGGAAAAAGTTGATTACTCCCTTGTTGAAGGAGGTTGCTAATGATTTAGCCTTTGAATATCACGAATCAGATACTTTTTGGGAAGGTGCCAGGTATGATGGTTTCCATTTCTGTAAAGGGAATCTAAGGATTAAATTCCAAGCAGGAAAGCCTTGTATGAATGATATTTACTTCGGATTTGAATTTATCACTGATAAGCAAGATAATTTTCCAAACATTAAGATGCCAAATGAGTTTAAATCTCCAGGTGAGTACTGGCCATACGGAGCTGCGTACTTTGACCAATACAGAAACTGGAGCACAACGACATTGTCTGATATTATTACTAACCCGGACAAATTCAAGAATTATATCAAAGGTAAAATACAAACTGTGCTGACCATACTGGAAGAAAATGGTATTTCCATAGAAAGTTTGTAAGGCTACAGAAGCATCTGTCTTAGAAGTAGGTAAAACGCATACAGATGCATAGGATAAAAAGCATAGAACCCATACTTCGCCACCTTGCCATGGATGAACCCACGCGTTCCATCATAGCAGGCAATTGTTAAGCAAGCCAGTAAAGCGCCGACTATTCCATAGTGCATCATGAGTGGAAAGGCGCAGAATAGCTGCGCCTTTCTACCGGAGGGAAAAGAAGGATTGCTGACGTTCCCGAACAGGTAGAATACCACCATCATCAGAATCCCCCGCCACTCGTAGTCCACTCCGGACCAAGTGGCGAAGCAAGCAATAGAAAGGATGACAGCCCCACAAAGGATGTTCTCCTTTTTTAAGGCTTCCATCGCAGCCAGCGCCATCACGCCCAATGCCAGGGTGAGGAGTACATTGTGCGTCCCGTCTGCACCATTCAGCAAGTACCAAGGCACTTCACTAACTACGGCAAATCCGAGTAGCTGCAGGAAGTATTTCATCCGGTTTCGGGTATGCAGGAAGCCCTCTGCAATGAGGAAGGCGAACACCGGAAAAGCGATGCGACCGAAGCAGCGCATGACCTCGTAAAGAAGTGTTCCGTGCTCCATCAAATAGTAGCCACTGTGGTCTGCCACCATCGAAAGTACGGCGATAACCTTCAGTGCACTACCACTCAATCGAATTGAAGTATTGATGGAATGAAGCATCTTCATTTCGCTGTATTACAATGTTCTACGTTTGTCAGTAAAGGTTCTGCTTTAAGATGGTTAGGCCATACCCAGCAGTTCCTTGACCATCTTGTCCACCTCCTCATTCACCCGTTTGAAGTTGCGGTTCAGCATGATTTCCTTCTCGCGGTCGTTCTTGA
>CALADS010000055.1 GCA_937890825.1 uncultured Bacteroides sp.
CTTACCATTCGAATCCGTGTTCTTCCGATAGCGCAAGCCCAATTCGTCCACATTGCCTGCTTCCAAATCCTCTTCAGCAGCCGTGCGTGCGAAATCATCATTATAAACAAAATCATTACCTGTATTATAAGGAGGGTCAATGTAAATCATCTTCACCATACCTAAATAGGAACGCTGGAGCAACTTCAAAACTTCTAAATTGTCTCCTTCAATGTAAAGGTTCTGGGTATGATCCCAATCAACAGATTCCTCGACCATAGGGCGCAAGGTCTTATCAGTGGAACGTGCAGCTTCTGCTTTGGCTGCTCGTTTACCCACCCAAGTAAACTGGTAGCTTTCGCCACCTTCTTCCATCACTTCGTCGCCCAACAAGGCACGCAAAGCGTCAAAGTCTATCTTACGAGCAGTTTCTCCCGTCTTAGAATCACGAGCCTCGGTAAAAACAGAAGGAGCCAATTGATAGAGTGCCTCCAAATTCAACTGCGTACCCGAAGCAGAATTCAAATCCAAGTGATTAATTTTATCTGAACTCATTTTTTATAGTTGTTTTATGTTATTGTTTCAATTTATCTATTTCTTCTTGCAAAGATACCAATTCACGCTTTAAGATGCGGGTCTCTGCATTCAGTTGTACCTGACGGTTAAATTGCTTTTCCGCCCGCACTTTCTTTTGCAGGGCTTCAATACTCCGCTGTTTTTGTACCAGCTGCTTCTGCAATTCTATTAGGCGCTTGGTGTCGTCTGCAGAGCGTGTACGGAAACCGGAAATCTGCCCGGCAAACGATTCGTAAACCTTGTCCAGGTTACTTCCTTCCAACTGAAGGGAAAGTGCAGTTGCTGGACACCAATCCGTGCGGAAGGCTTTCAGAATACGGAAAGTACCCTTGGCTGTATCCAGCCATTCCTTGTAGTTCAACAAGAGGCGGCATTCCTCCTCATATTGCAGTACAAAGAGGATATGACGTGGCAGCTGGCGATCAATGGCCGCAAATACATCATCCGGCACCTCTTTGGCTTTCAGCACCACATGGAACACCGTTATCTCGTGTACTGTCTTGCCGTCCTCCACATTCAACGTAGAAGGAGCCAACTTTGCCAACCACACAATGCGTTCCACATCCTCTACAAAATGCTGTCGAAGGTGTGCATTTACCTCCAGATTCCGGTAGAAGGCTGTTTTAGGAACCACCTGGTTTACGTTCGTGGACTCCGGAAAATGCAAATCAATCATATTCATCACGGTCGTAGTAACTATCATGATCATCCTCCTCGTCATAGTCAGCATAATCATAATAGAGTGGTTCACTTATATCTTCTGTAAACGTATCTTCCTCATGCAGATTGCCCCAATAATTCCTTCGGGGCTTATGAGTACCCACTCGTCCATCAGCGACCGCATTCTTGTCCATTGAATAATCTCGTCGCTGAGATACAAAGCTTTTTGTTCGTTTTCCCATATTATCTAGTACTTTTAAACGCTCGTTGTATTTTTAAACTACCAATTTTCTGAATCCGTATCAAAGTATTTAACAATACCTTCCTCACCTTCTTCAGAGCACATAGTAGCAGCCAAATGACTTGTTGCACGAGATACACCCACATACAAATATCGACGCATCAATTCAGATGAATGCCCTGTAATCGCCTTATCAATATCATAAAAGAATACGGCTTCAAACTCCATGCCCTTTACTTCTGATAAACGGAATACACGAATCATTTCTTTATTTTGAAGTGTCTTATTGCCAGAGCAATCTACAATGTCAATACCATTCAGCATATCTAAATCTGTAATACGTTCGATAAACTCTGAAATATCCACTTCATCGCCCACAAAAATGGCTATAGAAGGCAAACTGTCATAGCTATCGATGATTTCTCTGATACGCAACGAAATCCATTCCGCCTTTTCCTCCTCATCATCACTAATAAACAACAATGGTTTTGGCTCGTCAGAGGACTTTTCTTTATCGCTATGGTAAGACGGATAAACCTTTTGGTCATCTTTATACATTTCCCTTGCCATATCCAATAAAGTTGGCAACTGGCGATAACTGACATCCAATGTTTTTACTTCCAGTTTTGGCAATATAAACTTCTCCAACTCTTTCCATTGATGAATACCATTGCCATTCAATCCCTGCATTATATCACCACATAAGGTTATAGATGAAAAATCATAATGACGGAATGACACCATAAAATAGTAATCCAATAAAGTATAGTCTGTAGCTTCGTCAATACCTATCACTGGTTTCACATTATCCACATATGCTTTGGCATATTTGTGTTTCAAAGACTGAAAGCGTACCTTCGACTTTTTATAGATACTGAAAAGCATGTTGTTTATGAAACCAATGAGCAAATTTTGTTCATCGGGATGGAGATGTTTATTAGAATCTTTCTTGCATATTTTTTCCAACAAATCATAGTTATATATTCCTGACGCATGCAACATGATACCGCTTTCCGTTTTAACACCTTCTTTTTCTCTTTCCACCAAGATATTCTTTCTGAAAGCTTTATACATCATCGGAATTTTACGAATCAAGTTACTCTCCAATCCACGACAAAGCGAAGCATAATTCCTTACAAACCACACTTTCTCACCAATAGCACTAATGGCTATATCCTCACTTATGACACCTTCAATAATGCTCAACAACTCTTGATTCCGCTTGGAAATTTTGATTTTAGCATCAATTCTCTTCAGAGCCAGTTGTTTCAATAGCAGTTTAATTTGAGAAAAAAGTTGTGCCTCAAATTCTTGCTTAGAGAAAGATTCCATTTCTTCTTCCTCTTCTTCGTCAACATCAGACAAGTCTTCGTCCTCAACTGCTTGAACACGTTCCTTTCTCCACCGATCAAATAAAGAGTGAGCATCAGCAGACATATCTTCATCACCCAAGACTGCCTTTTTAACTTTGGCACTTTCATTTTTTAAAACAACCTTCAGCTCATCCTCAATAATCTTAACATTACTCTTTTCATTATCATGCAAGGCGTTAAATAAGCGCATCAAAGTCTCAACATCAGAGATGTTTTTAAACCGCGCACAAATGCTCTTTATTCGCAATGCCGACTGATGCCATGCAAAAGATGAAGTTTGTATTTCCATTCGTTGCACAATAGTCTTCGTAGAAAATTCAATACAAAACTTCTCGAAATCTTCAATGGCTTTCATCGGATTAACAATCAGTGTTTCTTCTTTATCACCTACCTTATAGTCTTTAAACGGGCCATCCTTTGAAGGATCAAAGAGAGAATACTCCCTCATGATTTTCTTTCTAAAGGGAGGTATTATTCTTGTATTCTGATCATTGGCAATCAATCCCTCAGCGATCATATTGTTCTGCAAGTAATGCAGGAGCAATTCTGTAGGGGAGAAAAACAACCAATGGGAATTAACACTGGAAGGATCGGTCAGATAATTTAATTGCTCGGGAGTAAGAGGATTTTCATAACCATCTGCGCCCTCAGTAGTAGTATCCAAAGCCTCTCGTGACAACATAAACTTCAAACGCTGAATCATGGTCGTCGTCTTACCAGTACCAGGACCACCTTCAATTACAACAGGTATGCCATCATAAATATGTGAACGCTTCGCATCTTCCTGATATGGATCCAGCAGATGTTGAGAACGAAGAAATGCACTTGTACGTAAGAAGGACTTAACTGATTTAATCTTATTCTTAGTCTCATTAATAGAACGTTCCAAACGCTCAATATCTGCTAATCTTTCCTGTTCTTCCTTTTCCTTTTGAATACGTAAAGCTTCCAAACGTTCAAACTCCTCACGTTCAGCCTTTTCTTTTGCTGCCTTTTCAGCAGCTGCTTTTTCGGCAGCCAAACGCTCTTGCTCTTCTTTTAATTTCCGAAGAATTTCCTTCTGCTCATGAAGTTTCTCTTGATCTTCACGTTTTGCTTTCAACAAATCAGATAATTTCTGAAATCTATAGTACGATGTATCGCCAGCAATTCTGATTTCAATTTCACTTGCACCGTCATTAGTTGGGGTATATACCGATCTATTGTGAATGGAGATTGCAATATCGTTCATTCTCTTTAATGATGTGCGAGTTGTATAATGATAAGTACCTTGATAAGCCTTTGTGAGTATTTCACCGAGCTTTGTATTCTTATATACAGCCTGACCATCCGTCTCCAAAGTCGTTTTAAAGCCAGCTGACACATAAGAACCAGTACCTGTAAAATCTTTCTTAATCTGTAACCCTCGCGTGTTTTGGGAGTTTACTAACCAGAACACTTGTTCCAAGTTGCCACCATAAGTAGCATTTACAGAACAACGTGCCCTAGCAAATGCCCGATTATACAAACCTTCTTTAAGTTCTTTTCGGGTATGAGAATCGATAGAATTGGCAATTTGCCCAATATCTTCTTTATGTGATTCCTTATTCATATGTTCTTGTCGTATTATCTAATGATTAAAAAGGTTATCAATTCAAAGTCATCCAGTCCCTTGATTTCGCCGCGGAGAGCCGTTGTTTCTCCTAACGAAAACAAGCTGTCAATGTCACTATTGGTCTTCACTTCCAGGATGCTGTCAATGGCGCTCTGCAACAAGGCACTGTACTTATCCATTTTGCGTCCATCTGCAGTTTCCTTATTCAGAGCTGCACAAAGCGACGGATCGTATTCGTTCTTGTTCTTGCAAGCATGACGCATCGCATCCAGCAACTGCTTGGGATGCAGATAGTCACATACGACATCACCTGCTTCTGACAAATACACCATGTAGAACGGATGCAACAGATTCTTTCGGTCAATATTGACCGCATTGCTTCGGTTCTTTAGAATAAAGATAACGCCCGGTTGTATCAAAACTGACTGCTCCACCACGGCACTCATACCCATAGGAGCATGCTCAATATCGGGATGGTCTTTCAGGTAAGCCAAGAGGTCCAGGCGGAATTCGTTCAGGCCTAAGTCCATGATATTGATACCAGTGTCCATTTCCTCAATATCAACGACCGACTGCTGCAACTGACGCAACTGATTGCGACGATATTCCAAGTCACCCTTTTCATTAGCGCTTAACAGGTTATCATCGCCAGTAGAAGTCAACACGGTAGCCTTCATACGGCTTTCTACACGACCTTTCAGTTTGATATAGTCGTCCAGTTCCATATCAGGCCAATAGTTCACCAACTGGATTTGCTTGTTGTGTGAGCCGATACGGTCAATACGCCCGAAGCGCTGAATGATGCGCACCGGATTCCAGTGAATATCGTAATTGATTAAGTAGTCACAATCCTGCAGGTTCTGACCTTCAGAAATACAGTCAGTGGCAATGAGTACATCAATTTCTTCGGTAGCTTTCGGGTACAGACTCGCTCTATCCTTAGAAACCGGCGAGAACCAGGTCAGTACATTATTGAAGGAGAGCGGAAACTTGGGAATGGTGCACCGTCCCTCCGTAGTACCTGTAATCAAGGCTACATTCAAGCCGCATTCCTGCTTGATGCGAGCGGCCAATTCCGTGTACAAATAGTCGGCAGTATCGGCAAAAGCCGTAAAAATCAGTACCTTTTTGTTGCCTTCGTTGAGGGGGTGACTGAATTTTTGTTTCAAGTCCTCAATCAGCATCTGCAACTTTGCATCGTGCCGGGGAGTGATGTCCTTTAAAAGCAAAAGCAGCAAATTCAACTTTTCCAAATCGGCTTTCAAATCCTTACGCCAGGACACATAATCCATGTCACGCAAACTGATTTTCGACTTGCGCGTGGCAAATACATCCGCCTCGCTATCTGCCATATCCCAGTCCTCGGAAAACTCGGCAACCATCATCAAACTTTCGGAATGAGTCGATTCATAGCGATTGATAGCTTCAATCGTTTCGTTGATATATTCGCAGATACGCGTTAAGGTAAGCCGGAAGGAATTGACGCTACTTTCCAATCGCTTCAGCAGATTGGTAGCCATCAACTTACGCAATCCTTTTTCTCGTCCGTCAATAGACAAGTGGCCATTGCCTTCGTAGTCGATGGTGTAATCTCCACGTACGCTCTCAAACAGATAAAGCGAAGGCGTATAGATGGAAAGGTTCAGTTCGTTGAGTTGTTCGGCAATATCCTTGAAATTGATGACATGATTCAAATCTGTCAGCTTTGGCCGCCGGGAAACAGGTGTCAGACGGGCCGGAAAATCGCCTATATCCTTCGTGTCGTAATACTTCATGATATGACTGCGGCTGCGGGCTATGGTGACTGCATCCAGCAGTTGGAAAAAGTCGAAACTCAATTCATTCAAGAGTCTTTCGGTGGTACGTTCCTTGACATCCAGTTTAGCCCACCGATTATAGACAGTTTGCGCGTTTCGGAACACATCATCAATGCTACGTTCCATATCCAGCTCCGCATTGATATTTTCCACTTTTCCCTCGTAAGCCAGCTGCAGCTGGTTCTTCAAATCGTTAAAACGGTTGTTCACAGGCGTAGCACTCAGCATCAGCACCTTAGTCTTAACACCTTGACGAATCACCCGGTTCATCAGTCGCTGGTAGCGATTTTCTTTGCGGTCTGCATCCTCCTCTTGTCCTTCTTCCTCATCTACATTGCCTCCATTCCGGAAATTATGGCTTTCATCAATCACTATCAGGTCATAATTCCCCCAATTGATGTGCGCCAAGTCCAATCCGTTACTTTGTCCCTTATCACGCGACAGGTCGGAATGGAAAAGAATGTCGTAACGCAGACGATCGGCCGCTATCGGATTGTTCTTATAGTTCGCCCGGAAAGTCTGCCAGTTGTCATTCAACTTCTTCGGACAAAGCACTAATACAGACTTGTTGCGATTTTCGTAGTATTTCACTACAGCTAAGGCTGTAAAGGTCTTACCCAAACCAACACTGTCCGCCAAAATACAGCCGTTGTATTTCTCCAGCTTGTTGATGATAGCCAGTGCTGCATCTCGTTGGAAATTATAGAGTTTGTTCCAAATAACACTATCTTTGAAACCGGTACGTTCATTCGGAAGCACGTCCTCTGAAATATCCTCCAGAAACTCATTAAAGATATTATAGAGTGTAATGAAGTAGATGTATTCAGGTGCATTCTCTTGATAAACCGTTTCAATGTATTCCAATACGCGCTGGGTGACATCTTCAAACTTCTCGTCATTGTCCCATTGCTCATTGAAAATACGCAGGTAGGTCTCGGCTATCGGAGACGGCAATACATTCACCAAGTTATAGACATCATTACCACGCTCGCAACCCAACTGTGTGGTAGTAAATTCGTTAAATGGAACATAAGCATGTTGGCTGGCATCCGATACATGCAGGAAGCCACCCATCTGTTCTAAGGAAGCATTGGAACGGAACTGTACCTTTTTACGAATCCAAGCCGCACATTCCTTAGCTATAGCCTTTTGTGACAACTGATTGCGAAGCCGCACCTCGAAGTCAGTTCCATAAAGATTTCGTTCGCGATTCAATTTCGGTATGTAATACTCCCGCTTCTCCTTCTTGGTCTTTTCCTTAATAAAAGTAGGCGAAGTAAAGATGAAACGCAACTCATCTATTTTCTCCAATTCTTTCTTCAATGCTTCAAAAGCATAAATAGAAAAGGATGCTGCTGCAATGGATATACGGCTATGATTTGAAAGTCGTGCCTTCAAATCATCTGCTACGAGTTCGTTTATGTTATTGATAAGTTTGGGTTGCTCCATGATTCAATGCTATGCTATCTAAGGTTATTCAAAAATCGTTACTCTTTCAAAGGCCAAAGCAGGTCTTTTATTTCCACATCAAGAACCTGCGCTATTTCGCGCAACATCTCAAGAGAAGGCTGAGAAGTATTCGTGCACCACTTTGAAACGGTAGCTTGGTCTTTTCCCAGTTTTTCAGCCAACCATTTATTGGTGTGTTTCTTTTCAGCCAAAACTACTTTCAGCCTATTTATATCTTTTCTTTGTTCCATCATAAACTTTATTTAGGACTTCAGGCAAAGTTAAACATTAATCCTCATCAAACCGAATATATCGAGGAGGAAAGCATTAAATATTTGGCGAATTACACAAATATCTTTCATATCAGTTCAAAACATACAATGCAACACCTTAAAAGGTTGATAGAAAAAACGGAGCAGACTGTAACAGCTTGCTCCGTTTTTACATGTCCTCACTTCGCCTTCGGCAACCGGATTTTCTTGTTCTTCTCCTCC
>CALADS010000056.1 GCA_937890825.1 uncultured Bacteroides sp.
CATCTTCGGCTTCTTCTTTCCCTTCCTGTGAAGTATCGGCATCCGATTGAGTTGGGGAAGCATCGTCCTGCTGACTGCTTTCTAAAGTGTTCTCGTTATGAGAATCTTCTTTCTTCGGTTCCTCACGGCTTACCTTGTGAGGTCGGAAGGACTGGGCTTCGTCCGATATATCTATATCCTCCTCTACATGGTTATCCTGTTCTGCTGCTTCCGCTGCCTTGGCTCGCTGGATGTCCATCACAATCAAGAAGGCATAGTAGCACAACAGCGCCACAAAGAGGATTGAGATTATTTGTCCATAGGTCATAGCTGTACTTATATGAGGTTGGGTATTACAATAATGTCCTCTTGCGGAACCGGTTGGAAACGGATTCCCAATTTCATGCCCCGGTTCTCCAGACGCTGTTTACGGAAGGTGTTTTCGGTATAGTACATCAGGTTCTTCTGTCCGCTGAGTATATAGCCTTTCACTTTCAGGCGATAGCGTAGGCGTACCTTGGCCCGGTTGGATATTACATTGATTCGGGTGATGGGATCCAGACCGAATACCATTCTCCTTCGTTCCCGACGCACCATTTTCTGACGGACGCGGGAGGAGACCTTATATCCTTCATGCTTGGAGCGTTTCAGTCCCATTTTGGAAGCGATACGGCTGACGGTTACTCGGGTCACACCCAGTTTCTCGCCGATTTCCGTAAAGGATTCTTCATTGAAGTGGCTGCGGATATGGTCGGCACGTTCCATCCATTTGGACTTGGCCAGCTTGCCCAGTCCCAGTTCCTTGGCTTTGTACTTTACGGCTGACACGCTCATCTCCAGCATGGCGGCGGTATGGGCGGTGGTTTCTACCGGATAAAGTTCGATAAGCAGGGACACCATCTGGTCGTTCCATCTATTCCATTTCATAATCTTCCTTGTTGAAGTTGATAAACAATGATTTCTTCTTTCTGCGAAACTCGGAGAGTTGCGGCAGATAGGTCTCAAAGAAGGCACGGACGATGGCATTGACCATGTCGGAACGGCTCCGGTTGTGGATGTCGCAGTCGTCGAGTGAATCGGCCAGGTCTCGGTCGAGTTTGCAGACCAGCCGTTCGTCCTTGTCGCCTCGTTCATCGGAAGTGTCCAGATAGTTCATGAACACTTGCCAGCACTTGTTCCCCTCCACAGAAGGGGAAAGAGCAGCTGTAGCTCCGTCTGTAGTTTCTTCGTTCACGGGTGCCTCTTGGGAGGTCTTGCTGGTAGAATCCGACTTTTCCTTCGGTTCGCCCGTCAAGGTCATATCGGAATCGTTGATACCTTTAAGAAGGTCGTCAATTTCGGGAATGTCTTTTGTCATTGCACGATAGGTATTGATGGTTACTGATTATGTTGATGCTCACTGTTGTTTTCCTGTTCTTCGTCTTCGGCTTCATCCAGCGCAATATGGGTGCTTGTTTCGGCCTGATATTTCTTCTTGCCGTTCTTGGGATAAAGGTTCTCCGTCAACTGGATGCCGGAAAGTTCCATTTCACGGATGGGACCGGTCTTGTCAAAGATGCTGAAATAGATCTTGTCGAATACTGAACTGACATAGCGGTACTGCATATCCAGTGCGGCGATGGTGCTGAACCGTTCCATGTCTGCCCGTCGGGGTATCTTTCCGGTGACATACCCGTAGTTGGAGAAGGTTTCCCGGGTGTTGTCCCATAGGATGAGTTCGGAGCGTTTGCCCACGCGGTTGTCGTTCAGGTTGGGGATGATGAAGAGTTGTGCTTTCATCCGTTCGCCGACGGCCTGACGAAGTCGGTCCAGAAACAGCAGGAAACTGGCGGTGGAAGGAATGGTCACCAGGTCGTAGTGGAACGGTACCACAATGATGTCTGAGTTGACAAAGATGGGTACGAGCCCTTCGGCTTTCAGACTTCCCGGTGAGTCAATGAGTACCACATCTATTTCGGGGTCGTTGTGTAGCTTCTCCACCAGCGAGGTCATCTCCGCCTTGTTGTTGGGTTCGTATGACCAGACTTCATAGGGCAGTTGTTCCTCTCCATATTTCTTGATGTCTGACTTGCGGCATTTCATGATCGAGTGTTGGAAGTCGCAGTCGATGACAACCACCCGGACGCCTTTTGCCACTAAGTAGTTGGCAAAGGTGACGCAAAGGGTGGTCTTTCCGACTCCTCCTTTCTGGTTGGCAAAGGTGATTATGACCGGGGTCTGTATCATGTTGTTTTCCGTTTATTAAATTCGCAAGCAAAAGTAAATGCTGGAACAGGGAAAACCTAAATGCACAACATCAATGTGCTTTCGGTTGCTGAAACCGAGGGTTAAATGGACTTCGGAACAAGGGAATCTGAGAAAAATTAGCCAAAAAAGTTACAACTAAAAGTCCCCTTTTGACTTTCAGTTGTAACTTAAATCATTAAACATCAAGGTATTCATATCCAAAAATAACAAAGTAATAAAATCCAAAGTCAAACGATTCCTTTTCATTTTAATGTTCAAATAAGAAGGCTTTTGGCGAATCTTGTGCTATAATTTTGCTACATTTGTAGTTAGCTTACACTTATGACTTACCTATGATCAAACTTCGCTGCGTAGTAGAACGAATTGCTTACCTGAACCCCGATAACGGATACACGGTATTGAAAGTGAAGGTTTCCGGTTACACAAATCCGGTTACCTTGATTGGCTACCTGCTGGACTTGCCTGCAGGTACGGCGCTTCTATGCGAAGGTGAATGGAAAGTAGACCGAAAATACGGCAACGAGTTTGTAGCGAACACCTGGACGGAAATCATGCCTTCCACTCTCTTTGGAATCGAAAGATATTTGAGCAGTGGCTTGGTAAAAGGTATCGGCCCCAAGTATGCCAAACTCATCGTCAAACAGTTCGGTCTCCAGACACTGGAGATCATCGAGAACGACATCGAACAGCTGCTGAAAGTTCCCGGTATCGGCAAAAAACGCTTTTCCCAGATTCAGGAAAGCTGGGAGAAGCAGAAAGACATCAAGGATGTGATGGTGTTCCTGCAAAGCTATGGAGTAAGCACAGCCTATGCCGCCAAAATCTACAAGAAGTATGGCAAGGACAGTATCGGCAAGGTACGGCAAAACCCTTATCGGTTGGCAGATGAAGTGTGGGGCATCGGTTTCAAGATGGCCGATGACATAGCCCACAACATGGGGTATCAGGACGATGACCCGCACCGCTGCAGAAGCGGCATTCTGCATACGTTGCATCAACTATCTAATGAAGGCCATGTCTATGCAGAAAGGGAACAGCTCATCAAAGCCGCCCATGAACTGTTGGCCACCGATGAGTCCCTCATCATTCATACCTTGAAACAGATGGAAACAGAGGATGAAATCATCGCTGAAGAAGATGCCATCTATCATCCTTATTATTACTATGCAGAAGTCGGAGTAGCCCGGAACCTGCTTGACCTGCTGCTTCCTGCCGAACAAGACCTCTTCATAGAGACTCTTGAAGTAAGCTCACTCAGCAAGGAGACAGGTATCGAGTATGATGAAATCCAGTTACAGGCCATCGAGCAGGCCATCCGTTCCAAAGTCATGGTGCTGACCGGAGGACCGGGTACCGGTAAAACCACCACAACTCAGGGTATTCTTTCCGCTTTCAAGCATTTGGGACTGAAGATTCTGCTCGCTGCTCCCACCGGACGTGCCGCCAAACGAATGAGCGAAGCCACCGGACGGGAAGCCAAGACCATCCACCGTCTGTTGGAGTATAACCCGCAGGAAGGCTGCAAGCGAAACGAGGAAAATCCACTGGAAGGGGATGCTCTCATTGTGGATGAATGTTCAATGATAGACATCCACTTGATGATGCATCTGATGAAAGCTATCCCCTCGAACATGCGTCTAGTCCTGGTAGGTGACGTGGACCAGCTGCCGAGTGTGGGCCCGGGGAACGTATTGCGCGATATCATTGAAAGCCGGAAGATACCCGTCATCCGCTTGACCCGCATCTTCCGTCAGGCACAGAGCAGCCGGATTGTGATGAGTGCCCATGCCATCAACCAGGGCTACTATCCTGATACGAGCAACGGCAAGAACACCGACTTCTTCTTCATCAACCAGGAACAGCCCGAAGCAGTGGCTGCAACCATTGTGGAACTGGTGCAGAAGCGACTTCCCCAAGCATATGATGTAAATGCTCATCAGATTCAGGTATTGACTCCCATGCAGAAAGGAAGTATCGGAGCCATTGCACTGAATGCAGCGCTGCAGAAAGCCTTGAATCCCTCAAAGGTTGGACTGACTCGTGGAGTCAACACCTTCAAACTGGGTGACCGTGTCATGCAGCTACGAAACAACTACGAAAAGAAAGTGTTTAACGGTGACTTGGGCTATATCGAATCGGTAGATACGGATGAGAATACACTGAGTGTGAATTTCGAAGGAACACTGGTATCTTATGAAATCTCAGAATTGGAAGAACTGACGCTGGCTTATGCCACTACCATCCACAAGTCGCAAGGCTCAGAATATCCCATCGTGGTGATGCCCGTCATGATGAACCACTACATCATGCTGCAACGTAACCTTATCTATACCGGTATCACTCGTGCCAAGAAAATCTGCATTCTTATCGGCACCCAAAATGCCCTTCACTATGCCATCAATAACATGCAGGTTCTGAAACGAAATACCAAACTGAAAGAGCTGTTAAATATGTAATCACATTTCATTTCAATTGAATTCAAGGGAGAACCCCTCGGCAATACGCCGAAAGGCTCTCTCCTTTAGTTTTTCATTTCGTCCAATATTTTTTTCAACAGAAAGGAAGCATTCAGGTTCTTTGCCACCCCTTTGGATATACGATAGGTATATTCAATGTCTTTCGAAAGGGCTATTTCAAAACAATAATTGCTGAACACCTCTTTATTCTCGTCCTCCAGTTTTGCCAGCTCCAAATCATGGGTGGCGATCAATGCCGCTACATGATGGCATATAATCTCGCGCAGGAAGACGATTGATCCTTCCAGCTTGTCTTTCGAATTCGTACCTTTCAGAATCTCATCCAAAATAATCAGGGTATAAGGATTGGACTTCACATGCTGTATGAGCTGCTTCAAGCGAAGAAGCTCCGCATTGAAATAAGAGATATCCTTTGACAGATTGTCTGTTGTTCGCATGCTTGAAAACAGGGTAACGATCGAGAATCTGAAAGAGGTAGCACATACAGGCACCCCGTTGCAAGCCAGGATGTAATTGAGTCCGATGGTCCGCAGGAAAGTACTTTTCCCTGCCATATTGGCTCCGGTCACGATGGCGACATGCTTCTTTCCGAGTGTAAAGCTATTAGGGACAGCTTGCTTGTAGGCCAGAAAAGGATGATAGATATCCATGGCTTCAATCACCCTCTCATCCTGGTCCGGAAGTATTTCCGCTGCGGTGTTGGCAGGATGATTGAACGAGTAATTGGCCAGACTGACCAACGCATCTATTTCAGAAATGCAATTTATCCATTTTTCCATGTGCGCCAGGTGTTTTTTCTCCCATTGGATGATACGCTTCAACAGTAAAATGTCAAACAGGAAGAAACCATTGAAAAGAATATAGAAAATGGCATTCCCTCGCTGATCGAACAGGTTCAGCAAGCGCGACAATTCAGCGAAGGACTTCAAGCTGTTTGCTGAAGGGGAAAACAGTCCTTTTTGTAATTCGACCAAAACCCCGGCTTTGAATCTGGCATTCTGTATGTCATTCAAGACCTCGATATAGGCAACGAGTTCTTGATAAATTTTACTTATACTGATATTGGTCGCCAATGTCTTGCGAAAGAACAAAATCGAGCAGCCAAGGTTTAATAGGAAGAATGTCATAAAATACTGCCACCCAATCAGTTTTAATAAAGCCAGCAGAAAAGAAAGAATGGTCATTCCTACGCAAACAGCAGGAATGGCGGAACGCAGGAGAAAGCCGTGTTTTTGTTTTTCTGAAGCCAACTTAGAAAGCATTTTAAGATTATCCGGAATGAACCTATTGGCCATAAACCTGATACGCCAACTGAAGTTATCTGCCAGTTCTGCAATGGCCGCCTGATTGAGGAGAATTTCCTGCTTATCCTGACAGAGGTTCGTCAATTTCTCGGCCAACCTGTCGCTCCCTTTCCGGGTGACACATCTGTTCATCCGGTTGAATAAGGAACTCGGACCAAACAGATCCAAATCAAACGAGTATTCATGTTCTGGATTGATGTAAACCTCTCCCGAGGAAAATGATGTAAAATCGCCTTTCAGATAGGCCAGTTCATTCTTGCAGACAGACTTTTTACGTTTCAGCCCATCACTGATTTTCTGACAACGACTGTCCAATACGCAAGCAGATAAATAAGCTGCAAAAAATGAACAGGCACCTGCCAGATTCAGAAAAGTGAAATGTTTGATAGCGAGATAGACAAAGAAAGCACTTGCACCAAAGAAAAGAAGTTTCGCCAGCAAATAGGCATTGCTCTTTCTGCGGAGCTTTGCTATTTGTACATCCAACTGATTTATTTCCGATTGATAAATAGAATACACCATAGCTTAATTTTTAAAAGGTGCAAAGTAAAGCAATAAGCAAAAGAAAAGCCTTGAACAAATTCAAGACTTTCCATCCAGGCGTATCTTTTTACGGATATGGCTGATTGTTTCCGGGGTTACACCCAGAAAGGAGGCGATACTTCTCAATGGTACTTTCTCTTTCAACTCTGGACACCTACTCATCAGTTTCTTATACCGTATCATCGGACTGCAATAGGAATCAAGAAACCGGTCATAAGCCAACTCATACAAATTTTCTGCCGCCTTCTTTCCTTCTTTCAACTTTCCCAGATTACCTTCCCAATATGTGACTAGTTCATTCAATGCAATTTCATAAACCACACAGTCTGAAATAGCTTGAATGCTGACCTTAGACTGTTGGGATTTTATGAATGAAGAGTAATCACATACGAACTCATTTTCAAAAGCATAGCCTACAATATGTTCAAGGCCTTCTTCGTCTGTAAACGAATACTCAAAGCTACCGGACACAATCCACCCGGCAGACCGTGAAACTTCATGCTGGCGGATAAAAAAATCTTTCTTCCTGTATGTATGTTGCTTGCCATGTTCCAAAAAGAAATTCCTTAGAAGATGAAGACTCAAGTTCTTTTGGTAATAATTGAAATTCTCCATGGTATCAGTTAAATAAACTCATATTGTGCACAAATAGGTTTTAATCACATCATAAATGCAAAGTTATATTTTAAAGATGAATATCGAACACAACAGTAGGTAGTTTCTTTCTTATAGGTAAACAGACTGTAATTACATCTTTAATGAGTGTCCATTATCCACCTCATCGTAGTTCGTCTTTTTTCCCACTTCCCATTCGCGGTTGGCGCTGTGGCTGCCGACACCTTCTTTCCGGAGTTTGCCCAGTCCTTGATGGGACTTCCGCTGCAAACTCTTAATCGGATTGAGCGTCTTCTTCTTGGACTTCTTGAACGGAACTCCGTTTCGTTTTTGCTTCTTGGACTTCTTCTTCACCCGTTCCACATCAAAACCTTCTTCATTCAGGTTGATAAGGATATGTTCCTTGAAGTTGATGGCATAGTAGGTATCATCGACCTGACGGATGATGAAGCCTTCCTGGTACATGGCGCTGCGGGGGGACTTCACTTCGGGATCATTGAAGATTTCATGCAGGCGGCCGACGGAATCGGCATACTTGGGAGGACGTTCCGTAGAGATGTCCACCAGGTCCGGCCGGTCCACCTTGAATACCTTGCACAGCAATTCCACTTCGGCTGCGTTCTGCGGACGGAACTTCTCGATGAAACTGATGCGGTTGTTGCGGTCAATGGCCTTGGCCATGAAAGGCGGCAAGGGTCTGCTTTGGCCATCGTAGTAGATGACACCTTTCTTTATATAGGCACGCTGTTTCTTGAGTTTCTGGAAAATTTCTCCCTGAGTGATTTTGGGATTGAGGGTCAGCAGCTGGTCTATGAATGCTTCAATCCGGTCAAAGCGTTGTTCGGGGGTGGCGAAGTCGAGCAGTTCTTCTACGGCAAGGACCCGTGCACCATGAATGACGGTCTTGTTGGCATGGTCTATCAGCATGTAGCCGTAGGGCTTGTCTTTCTTGCCGAAGAAGACCAAATCCACGCCGAAGTTCTTCTTCATTTCCTTCTGCAGTTCTTCCTTGTTGGCGCATACGTCCCGGTATTTCTTCAGGTAGGCTCTCAGCTGGCGGTTGCGTGCCTTGTCCTGATAACCTTTCTTATAAAGGGCTTCAATCTCTGTCAGGGGGAGTTTCTTTTGGATTCGGCCTCCTTGCTTGACGAAGACGTTGCCGTCTTTCTGGAAGACTTCATAGCCCATGGTTCCCATCACGGCCTTGAACTGGGCAAAGGAGGAGAAACTGTACTGCTTGGCAGCCTCGATGTCCTTGTCTGTTTTCTGCTTCCGGTCCATACCGAGTATTTTGTCAATTACCATCTGTGAACGTCTGCGTTCATGGTCGTGCTGTATCTTGTGTCCATCGGGCGCAATTCTTGAAGTTACAATGTGCAGGTGAGCATTGTCTGTATCGTTGTGGGAATAGATGAGCCAGGGTTGTCCGGGTTCAGCATAACCCATTTCCTGCAGATACTGGTGCGCGAAATCAAGCAACTGCTGTTCCGACATCTCGTGGCCCTTGCAGGAGATGGCTACATGGAACTGGGCTTTCTGTATTCTGGGATTCATGGAGGAATATTCCATGAGAAACTGAGTCAACTCTTCGGGGGTTGGCTTGCGTACTTCACCGAGTGCTCCGAAGTTTTGTATCTCCAGTAACCGGGCTACACCTTTCGCCACCTTCCGTTCATTGTAATCTACGGCATGGAAGTTCGAACTTCCGGGTAAAATGGTTGCAATCATCTAAATTGTCGGATTAGTTGGGTTCAACGGTCAAAACATATACCGCACAAACGCTACTTCGGCATTTTGGTCTTTATACACTTGAGTGTAATCAGTTCCAAATCCCGTTTGATGCGGTTCATCGTTTCCTGTGTTTCGCGGATGGTTGGAAGCACTATCTCCTGGATATAGCTGGGTGCAAGCAACCCGGCTACCGCCAGTTCATTGGCTCGTTTGACCACCTGATTCAGGTTGCCGCCTGCCCAGGACAGTTCGTTCTGATTCTTTCGGTAAAACTCACCGAGTTCTCGGATCAACTCGATGCGTTCCTTCACATCCACATTGGAAAATTCCTGCACTGCCGACAGGATATAATGGCTCACAGAGTGGAATGAGCCTGATTTTTCCTTCAACAGTTGGGCTTCCTCCGGGGTAAGCCGCAACTGAAATACTTTGGTCTTCTGTTTCATACTTCCTTGGATTACTTGTTAGCCGGGTTCTCCGGACACCTATTTCGCAGAGCGAAACAGCGATTTATCGCCCCGTTGCGGCAGCAATCGGCAAGTGACCCTTGTGAGGACAAAACTCCGTTTTGTAATGACAAGGGTACAACTTGCTTGACAAATCCTGCAACGCAGTTCGATGCCTTCCCGGTAGCTTTAGAGACCTCAAAGAAGCACAAAAAACGGCGAAACGCAAAAATTCACAACATCATTCTTTGGAGAAATCTTCGGTCGATTTATCTTGATTATCAAGCATTCTAAGTTTGCTTTTCCGTTGTTCTCAACTTCTTTGGAACGGCATACGTCCGTATAATAATCACTTGTTGCCAAGTTTGGCTGATGCCTTGAACACATGGTTCTCCCATCTCATATTCCGAGGTTTCAGTAATCCGGCAATATAGAGTTGCTAAGCTATAGATATGTCTAATTTCTTAGCTTGTTGACTTCAAGGGCAAAAGAGTATTACAGCGTATGGACTCAGAACGGGAGGGAAAAAAAGTGCAGAAGCGTATGGATATTCGGTCATGTAAAAACGCCAACAGCAAATTACATGGTAGCTATGACCTAAAACATAGAGGGTGTCTCACTTTATGAGGGAGTATCGTGGTAACTTTGCAACAAAGTCCATTGGTTGGCTCTGTATGAGATACAAAATGAGTATATTTACGGATATTACTGGTGGAAACAGCTTTGAGTAAGTCAAGTGGAATTCTCCATAAGAGCAAGGAGAGTTTTTTTTAGCTAATACTCTCACAAACGAACTAAATTACGTGGTCCAACATGGTCCAACACGACAAAAATATGGTCCAACAATGGGAAAACAATCACTCATATCAGGAACGATTGACACTTCAAATCCCCGGAGCAAATGACTTGTGAATCAATGATTAAATAGTGCTAACAACCATAAAAAAGAAGTCGCATTATTTCTATATCTCATTGATTTTTAGTATATTTGAGTATAGAAAACAGCCCTCTAAAGCTATCACTTACTAAAAAATAGACAGCTATGGTATTGGTACTATTCTTCATATATTTGATACCGGTCACGATAATATTCGCCATTCTCTTGAAGGTGGGATTAGTCGTTATCATAAAAGCCATCCAGCTTGCCTGGTGGCTAGGTAAAATCATGTTCTCTCTTGCCTGGAAGCTGCTGGTGTTTATCATGGTTTTACTCATAGGGATGATAAGGACAAATGTGCCGCCAAAGTTCTGAAGGACAAAAGAGGGAAAGAAGTGTCTTCAGACCAAGAAGGTAGTACGCTGCATGGGGAAGTGGCTAAATTGTTCCCTCTGGTTAAGTACTACTTTTAAGCGAACACTAAGTGATATGGTAGGGAACCTACCGAAAACGACAATCCGCATCAGTCCAAACGATTGATGCGGATTGTTCGCTATATATAAGGTATAGGGTGCTTAGAAACCCTTACCTTTGCTGCGTTCGTAAACCATTTCTTGCTGGTTGTCGCAATTCGTTAATCGGAACTGTACAGTACATCCAACAGGCATATCCTTAGGCAAGTGAGGAGTAAGCGCTACGATCACCTGATTGATGTTGCTGAATCCGATATTTGTCAGTTCGGCTACAACTACACCCTTGAAATAAGCACGGGCATGAATCATCATCTTGGGCGATATGCGGAAAAGCTTATAAGCAGGTTCCTCAAGATCACGCGCCTTTCCTTGCTTACTTTTCTTATTGGAGAAGAATACAAAATCAATAATCTTGGCATTCAATTCCCAAGCACGAGTAAAGTCTATCTTTACATAGCCTCTGGTCACTTTATATCCCTGACTATGGTTCAAACCGAAGGCAACATCCGCAATATTGGCATCACAATCGTTTTGGGCAATGGTGGCCCATGTATGGCGGAAGGTATAGCCACAATAGAACTGTTCTTTCTTCATGCCCATATCAATACAGATTTTTCTGATACCTATGTTTACACCGGCACAGAAGCTGTCAGAATCCCTATAACGGCTATGAAAAACAAAGAGGTACTCATCTTCCTCATCCGCAAGGTACTTATTAAAAGTCGTTTGAATAAAAGGTTCTACACGCATTTCCATATATGCTTCGTCAGCACGGCTATGCCTTGTTTTAGCACGTTTATACGAAATGATACCATCATGGTAATCTTCCTTCTTCAGATTGTACAAGTCAACCGTATTGATTCCGCCCAAACAAAAGATGAGCAAAGCTATATCTCGTCCCAATTCCGGGGTAGAGGCAAGCATCTTGGTTTTCGGAAGGGGCCGGTTAAAGAACTCACGACAAGCTTCTGCGCTGATTGCCAACTTCATGGTCCTGTCTGATTTTGGAATGCTAACTTTAAGCCAAGGATTATACTTGATGCGTATGAGCCCGCGCTCTTCATCATTCAATTCAACCAGTGCTTTCTTGAAAATCTGACGCACACAGGTAGGGTACATCTCCTTGGCTCGATTGGTCAACGACAAACTATCTATCCAATTATTAATGGTAGTAGTGGTCAGTCTGGAGAACATCACTTCGGTGGAGCCCAAATAGCGCTGCAGGTGATCAACAGCCAAGCGATAATTCTTCGCATTACGTTCGTGACCTTCCTCACGCATACGCGCAATAAACTTATTCGCATACTCACTGAAGTTGACTTCTTCATCCAGATTGTTTAAATACTCAATCAATTCTGCTACGGAGAAGTGAGAAACATCCTTGCGATTCACGAGGTCACTGTAACGTAAAATCTCACGAGAACAATAGTCATTTACTACGGGATCCTTGATCTCACCCGTCTTGCTGAGTTGCTTATCCGTGACGATTTTTGAGGTCTTGATATACCCCATACGAGAGCGGTGAACGATACGAATGTACACCGGATAGAAGCCATCTGCACGCTTCTTTCTAACTACTGCTTTAAAATTTGCCATATTCTCTTGATTTTTAATTGTTTCAGTGGTGTATGGATTGGTGTATGTGGCCCTGTTTAAAAGTGTATGCGTGGTGTATGCGTAGGCCGTACATTTGGCTTCACAAAGCGATGTCAAGTGTACGAACCGCTTAAAAACAGTTTAGGCTGTAATGCCTTAAAATCAGGTCATTACAGCCTAAAACAATTATTTAATTATCCGTCGATTATTCCTCAACAGCAGCCTGCGCCGCAGCTAATCTCGCGATAGGTACTCTAAATGGTGAGCAACTTACGTAATTTAAGCCCACTTTATGGCAGAACTTAACGCTTGAAGGTTCACCACCATGTTCACCACAAATACCACATTTCAGTTCCTTACGTACAGAACGTCCCTTATTTACAGCCATTTCAATAAGCTGACCTACACCATTGGTATCAAGAACCTGAAAGGGGTCTACCTTAAGAATCTTCTTGTCAAGGTAAACGGGAAGGAAACTTGCGATATCGTCACGTGAGTAACCAAATGTCATCTGAGTCAAGTCGTTCGTACCAAAACTAAAGTACTCTGCACGTGATGCAATACGGTCAGCAGTGAGTGCAGCACGAGGAATTTCAATCATCGTACCGACCTTGAATGGAATCTCTAATCCTTCTTCTGCAAACAATGCTGCAGCCTCATCACGGATTACCTTCTCCTGAGCTTCAAACTCATAAAGAATACCAGTCAGAGGAACCATGATTTCTGGATGAGGATCTAATCCTTCACGCTTCAAGTCAATGGCAGCTGAAAGAATGGCACGAGTTTGCATTTGCGTAATTTCAGGATATGTATTACCCAAACGGCAACCACGATGACCTAACATAGGATTATGCTCGCAAAGACTTTCTACGCGTTGCTTGATATATTCAACAGTTACACCCATTGCAGCAGCCATTTCTTCCTGACCCTTTGCATCATGGGGAACAAATTCGTGAAGAGGAGGATCCAAAAGACGAACATTCACAGGATATCCGTCCATTGCACGGAAAATACCCTTAAAGTCTTCCTTTTGATAGGGAAGGAGTTTTGCCAATGCTTTCTTACGACCTTCAACATTCTCAGAGAGAATCATTTCGCGCATAGCTACGATCTTTTCATTGTCGAAGAACATGTGTTCTGTTCTGCAAAGACCGATACCTACAGCTCCGAAATTACGGGCAACTTCAGCATCATGAGGCGTATCTGCATTAGTACGAACCTGCAAATGCGTATATTTAGCACAAAGATCCATCAAGGCAGCAAAATCACCTGATAATTCTGCAGCTTGGGTGGGTATTGCACCTTTATATACACAACCGTTTGTACCATTGAGTGAGATATAATCGCCTTCACGGAGAATTTCGCCATCAATTTCTACAATACGTTTTTTGTAGTCAACGTTGATAGCACCTGCTCCACTTACACAGCACTTACCCATACCACGAGCAACAACTGCTGCGTGTGAAGTCATACCACCACGAGCTGTCAGAATACCTTCTGCTACGGCCATACCTGCCAAATCCTCAGGAGATGTTTCGATACGAACCATCACTACCTTATGTCCATCTTCGTGCCATTTAGCAGCATCTTCAGCAAAGAATACAATCTGACCACATGCAGCACCAGGACTTGCAGGCAAACCGCGCGTTAATTCTTTAGCCTTACTAAGGGCTTCCTTGCTAAATACCGGATGGAGGAGTTCATCCAATTTCTGAGGCTCACAACGATTGATTGCAGTCTTTTCATCAATCATGCCCTGACGAAGAAGGTCCATAGCAATTTTTACCATTGCAGCACCAGTTCTCTTACCATTACGAGTTTGCAAGAACCAAAGTTTACCTTCTTGTACAGTAAACTCCATATCCTGCATATCATGGTAATGCTCTTCAAGTTTCGTTTGAATTGCATCCAACTGGCGATAAATTTCAGGCATTGCCTCTTCCATTGAAGGATACTTAGCCTTACGGTCCTCTTCGCTAATACCTTGAAGTTCAGCCCAACGACGTGAACCTTCCAAAGTAATCTGTTGAGGAGTACGAATACCCGCTACAACATCTTCGCCTTGAGCATTAACAAGCCACTCACCGTTAAATAAATCTTCACCAGTAGCTGCGTCACGGCTGAAGCATACACCAGTTGCAGATGTATCACCCATGTTACCGAACACCATAGCCATTACGGTTACAGCCGTTCCCCATTCAGCAGGAATACCTTCCATCTTTCTGTAGAGAATAGCACGTTCGTTCATCCATGAATCAAATACAGCACAGATTGCACCCCACAATTGTTCCATAGGATTTGTAGGGAATTCGCGGTGAGTTTGTTCAAAAATAGCTTTCTTAAAACGAACTACAAGTTCCTTGAGGTCTTCAACTTCAAGTTCATTGTCAAGTTCTACGCCCTTGGCTTTTTTAACATCCTCGATGATAGCCTCAAACGGATCGACATCCTCTTTGTTTACAGGCTTCATACCCAATACTACGTCACCATACATCTGTACGAAACGACGATATGCATCGTAAGCGAAACGAGGATTATTTGTTTTGCGAGCCAATCCCTCAACAACTTCATCATTCAAACCAAGGTTCAAGATAGTATCCATCATACCTGGCATTGAAGCGCGTGCACCTGAACGTACTGAAAGTAAAAGGGGATTTTCGATATCACCAAATTTACTATTCATCAGTTCCTCTACGAGGTGAAGGCTTTTTTCTACTTCTTCTTTTAATAATGCAACAACATTATCTTTGCCAATTTCGTAATATTCATTACAAACGTCCGTAGTAATTGTAAATCCCGGAGGTACGGGAACACCAATTAAATTCATCTCGGCAAGGTTGGCACCCTTACCACCAAGTTCGTTTCGCATATCGGCACGGCCTTCAGCCTTACCATTACCAAACGAATAAACTCTTTTCTGGTTTTTCATGGTTAATTAAATTATATAAATTGTCATTAATTCAAAATATATTTCTACACTCTCTTAACCGAATAAAATTCAGTATAGATGCAAAATTATAAATTTATTTTTAATATCGCAAACAAAAATGCCACATTTTACATGCCTCGTTTATCCAGTATTCAAATGCTAAAGTACAAATTAAATGCAAATCTTTTCTTATAAAAGTCTAAAATATATTCATAAGAATACGTCGCTCTTTAATTTTATTTACATCTAAAATTCTTTACTTTCTATTGGAATTAACTTTATGCTGATTTTTCATCCTAAAAACAAAGCAATGCTTAAATCCATTCAATGGGAGGGCACAAGTACCACAATCCAAACAGCCATTCCTACAACATCTCTATTAACTTTCTGAAAATACCTTTTATTTCTTGAACATAACTGGCTATAGCTTGTATAGCCAAATAAACATGTCGCATACATCAATGAGTCCCCCTACCCCACCAACAAGTTCCCAAGGATAGGACATTCATTACAATCATAATGGCAAATGACATAGCAAGTTTTGTTTAATTATTAACAGTGATAAAATTCACATTCCATCATGCTCTCATTGTTAAGATACATCCTAATGATTCTTGACATTTCAAGCATTCTTCTTTCATAACAATACTTCGGTAAATTTTTACCGAAAAATTAAAAGTTAAACCATAGAACCGGC
>CALADS010000057.1 GCA_937890825.1 uncultured Bacteroides sp.
AGTTTTATGATATTCTGTGAAAGTATAAGTTCGAGAGCCTGTCTCTCCGCTGAAAAAGGTGTAAATCAAGCAGTTGCAAGATTTACACCTTTTTTTATACCCTTTAAAAGAAATTAGTCTAACTTTACAACGAAAAACATCAACTTAAAACCATTGATAAATTATGTTATTTGTTATCATTTCACTATGTTTGATACCCATCGCTTGTATGATAAAAAATAAGAAATTGAAATATACTCTATTTGTATGTTCTATTCTTATTTCTATACTAAGTATGTTTTTAGAAAGATAATGAGCTTATAATAAGAAATATTCAGTTAATATTCCTAAAAAAACGGTACCTATTTTTTGATTACTATTGCCCATCTCTGTCCCCTAAGTACCGAACATTTTGCTGATTCCGACAAAAACAGGCGAAAACATTTTGCTGATTCCGACATACGATGTTTTCTTATACTATATAAAGAAGGAATTTTCGACGTAAAAACCCAATCTTGCACTACTCACTAATTCTTCACTTCATGATACCATTATCCGTATCGCGAAGATGTATCTTCTTTTCTGCAGACTTGTACTTGCTGCCTCGACTCAAACGCCAAGAGAGGGTCAGTGACAGTTGGTTGCCCCGATCCTTAGAGTAGCCCACTGTATGCTTGTAGAGATTGCGGTTCAGCAGTTCGTTCTCGTACGACTTATAACTGCCAGCAAAGGGATTGGACCATGACAAGGAAAATTGCCAGTCCTTCCAACTGTATGATGCCCTCAGAAGCGAATAAGCTCCGTTGAAGCCTTTCGATTCTCCTTCCAGAAACCGATAGCCGTTGTCAATATATCCTTGCAGTGTAAAGTGGCCGAGGTAAGCCGTGATGCTGCCCATATAGAACCAGGCGGTATAGAAGTGGCTATAATCATGCCCGTAATTAAAGCATCTCAGCATTCCCCCATTGGCAGCAATTTGAAGTTTTTCGGGCAAGAGCCAATAACCAACGTATGCCATGACATTCAAGGCATCTATCTCCTTTTGATTTATCTGGGTATAGATGAATCGGTTCTCTTCGGTCCGCTCATAATGGGCCATGTTCGTTTTGAGGCATTGTTTGTAATAGCCTTCAACGAAAGTCTGCAAGCGATTGGTGTTGTACGACAACCGTAACCGATGATCCATATCATGAGAAGGTTTTAAATCGGGATTGCCTACAGTCCATTCCATGCTATTGACACGAATGGCGGCATCACTCGTCATGGCAATGCGCGATACCTTATCCCACAACTGATAGGTATAACTTACCTGCATGGCATTATTCATGGCATATGCCAGAGACGCCTTGGGGCGGAAAGTCCAGAAATTATATTGATGACCGCCCTGCATGTAATGGATGTAGCTTAGGCCTGCTCCCAACGTGTAACGCAGTTGTCGGATGGCTCCCTTGATTTCTCCAAAGGCATATACTCTATGATTGCTTGTCCGGGTCAAGGCAGAAACATCACCCGAATAGTCGTTCTTGGTGTATTTGTAGCTATAATCCATACCGGCAGAGAGTGTGAAAGGCCTCAACCGGTTCTCATAGATTACCTCTGTAAGCAAAGAAGCCGTCTGGCCGTCTACATCGTATCGGTAAGGTGTTCCTTCATCATAGTAGCTGCCAGTCTGTGTGGATATATAGGTACCCACTGCATTGGCGGTGACAGACTGACTTGAAGTGAGCCGACGGTAGAAGTAAACATCCCATACCGGCGAATAGCTTTTGTTGTCATCCCGGCTGGTAGCCCTGTATCGGCGAGTACCGTCCACTATATCCTTTATGTCGTAGTTGTCCGGTGTATTTGTAAACGCCCCGCACAACGAGGCTTGAAAAACCGTGGACGTGGAGTCGGCCCAATTATAGGATAACTTTACTTGCTGTGCCGTTGATTTTCTAAGCGACTCAACATCGTTTCGTTCGATGGTATAGATGCGTCCATCGGTCAAGGTATATGCTGCCCGCTGCATACTCTTGGCACCTCGGGTCTTATACCCGTCCATATCGTACGACAAGAACCATTCGCTCTTGCCCCTGTTCCATTTCCCGTATATCATACCATCGGCTTGCCGGCTGGTAAGTGCCGAAGTGAGGTCTGTACCGACTGTATAGCCACTCGCGCGCCGGCGCGTCACCACATCAATGACATAGGCAATGTCCTCGCCGTAGCGGACACCCGGATTATTTATAAAGTCAATCTTCACAATATCCTTTGGATTCAGGGCAATCATTTCTTGCTGGCTTACTACAATACCATTGACTCTAAGCTGAACCCCTCCCCTGTTGTCGATGGCTGTAACCGAATGAGCCACAGGGTCTACGCGCAGATTGGCGAGTGAGAGTTTCTCCAGCATACTGTAGGCATTGTTCGAAGCCTGCTTTTGAGCATCGGTCGGGTAGATAAGCATACCGTCGGACTTGCTTACCACCTTGGCAGCTTCTACGATAACTTCGCTGAGTGTGATGCTTTTTTCCGCCTCCTGCGCACAGACATGGCCTATGAAAAAAAGAATCATGTAAAGTGTAATCAATCGTTTCATCTTGCACTGATTTTAAATGACAGTGCAAATGTATATCCCTATACCCAAACGGAGTCTGTATTTGTCTGACAACTGACCGACAACTCCCTGACATTTCCCTGACAAAGCCCTATCTATCTGGGCCTCAAGCTATAACTTTTACCTCTATCTGATTCTATCTTCAACGTGCTATGCGATTCTATGATGGGCTTTATGCGTCTGATCAGCGTGTACAGCGTATCGCTGGCATCGGGTTTCTTGGGCCATAGCCGACTGCAAATCTCCTGTTTCGACAGGGTATGTGTATCGGTCGTTATAAACATTTCGAGCAGGGAATGCTGCATGGGGGTAAGGTGTATCTGCTCGCCCGAAAGCGTGAAGAACCGTCTGTCATGAAATACGATGCCTCCATACGACCAACCCTGCGCCGCCAGCTCCGGCTTGCTTCTTTTCGTGTACCACAAGCTGCCCAATAGCCACAGCACTCCAGCCAACAGAATTGAAGCGGAAGCCCTCTGGTCGGACATCCTGAATATGGCCGCAAAGCCGCAGTTAGACTCTGCCACCAGTTTCGTTTCCCACCGTCCATCCTTTCTTACGGTGCGCATCGCAATGCCTGCCGTGTCTTTCAATGCGGCAATGGTGAGGCAGTTACGATAACAGCGAATGGTATCTGCTGTCACCACATCATCGGGCATGGTTGTAAGCACTTGCTTCAATGCACGGTTCACGTCTTGGGTTATTCTGCTTTCTGTTCTGCAATAGCTGCTCATGCCGGCACACAAGGCACAGCACATCAGAAAGCAGAACACTACGTATGGAAGGGTTTTCATAGCTATACAAATTATTTACTTCTGCAAAAGTAGACAAATCGGACGAATTTGCCAACTATTATCCGCAGTCTGGCTACGGGTGCGCTTTGAAATAAGATTCCCAAGCCTCTTGCTCTAATCCCAACGTACAGAGTTGGATAATCTGAAGAGAAAAATCGCCCGGATTACTGCTCTCCATGAAGACTCCATGGGGCATGTAGCGCACTGCTTTCTCTAATATGCCGGCCTGGGTCTGAAAACGGTCTAAGTAGGGATATTCTCCTTGAGCATCCAGTTCCTTGTCGTTATTGTCGGTGATATAGATATGCGTCACCTCCCCTTTCTCATCAAACTTAGCCCCCCAGATATTGATGGCATGCATATAGCCGCCTTTATACAAAAGGGTGCATCCGAGAGACTTCCGGCTGCTGAAAGCTTGTTTCAGCGTGACGGTGAAGGTGCTGGTATGCACCATAGGTATGCGGGAGGATACGACAGCATATTCCCCCAGAACATCCTTAAAGAAGCCATGCTCCGCATCAGGCAAAGCCCAATCTACAGCACATCCCGTAAAGAACCAGTTCAAGGCATCGTACACCTGTCCACCATCGTTGGGGAAGGCCTTCTTGTAGTACAGGAACACTTCGCATTGCGCTGCGTTGAGGTATTCCTTCGGTCCGGCATAGCCGAAACGGTCTACATAGTCCTGGTTTTGCTCCAACCACCAGTAAATCATGTTCGAGGCTGCAGCTGCCCAGCACATCTCTGAATCTCCCTGTGGCGGATATGTAGGGGTCACCTTGTTGCAATCATACCAGCCATAACCTTTTTTCCACTTTAACCCCAGCGTAGAGTAATGTTTACCATCTTTCGGCACATCAAAGGCATAGCCCCACTGGTCGGTGCCGGGAATATCTTTCAGACCATAAGTCCACACCGTCTTATTGGCCCAATCGTCCACCGGCTGTTTCTTGTCCAACTTGAGTTTCAAGGTAAGTTGCTGTCCGGACATCAATGCATGAAAAGGCTCACCACCCTCCAATTGTGCGGGAGCCCGATAAGTAAAGGTTTCACCGCCTACGACGATTTCTATCCATCCCTGCTGCCGCCAGGCATCGCGGATGATCTGCGGGGGAAGTACCGCGTAAAACACTGTTTCGCGGACACGATGAAAGAAGATATCCTCGGCAGGCATCGGCTCGTCTGCCTCTAGCAAGGCACCGCTAGAGGCGTCGACTCTTACACTGGGACAAGCATGCACGCGCACGGTGGCCTGTGCCAACTGCTCGGCCGAAAAAGTGTGCCCACTGGACAGACTGAGTTCTACCAGACTGAGCCGATGCTGAAAAGAAAGAACTACCGGATTTCCCTTATCCACTTCCACAGAAGCCACCAGCAAATCAGAGGCAGCAAATTGTGCAGGTTGGCGCTGGTCTGTTGCCACGGAATGAGTAAAGATATCCGACTCTGAAGCAGGCTGCGCAGGATAAAAGGCAGTGAAGTGCGCACGCTGACTCCCTATTTCCGTCCAGGTAAGTGCCGGTGTCCACCCACCAGAAGCCAGTTGCAGGGTATAGGCCTTCTGTCCGGACCGGTACCCATCTTGCGGAGTAACCTGTAAAGAAATCTGGTCGCCGGGCTGGAACTGCTCGTTCCCTTTATCACCCACTTGCATCCGCGTGGCTCCCAAGGGGGAAATGGAGGCCGAAATCTGTAGCGTGTCTTCATTCAAACCGGCCCACTCTTCTTCCTGAGTGCAGCTGTACACTAATAGGGCCAGTGCCAAGTGCCCACAGAAAGCACATAGAATATTTAGTTTCATCTTCGTTCAGTTCAGTCTATTATAGAATAATTTCTCCGTTGGCCTCACCCTGGTTTTCCCACGGACCGATGCCTTGACCAGTAATGGTAAAAGAACTTTTACTTACCTTCACCGCCAACGTAAATGCCTTGCCGCTTTCCAGCGTAGTCAGTGGCGAATCGCCTACCTTCAACTCGCTCAATTTGAAGCGTTGCGTACGATTGCCCAGCGTTATCTGCATCTCCATACGGCCCACAGCCTGTGGAGGCAGAATAAAATCAGCCACGGCTCCATTGGCAACTGTTTCGGAATGTGTACCGACAGCTTCCTTCACCGTAGCCGTCAGCAGATTTATCCGGGCTTGAGGCAGAAAACGGCCTATCGATATACGGGCTTTCACCAAGTCGCCTTCCATCACAGTGGTGCCGTCGGCCTGCAGCCGTACGATGAATTTATGCATC
This sequence comes from uncultured Bacteroides sp., assembly GCA_937890825.1. Lineage (GTDB taxonomy): Bacteria > Bacteroidota > Bacteroidia > Bacteroidales > Bacteroidaceae > Bacteroides. Next base: position 5,614 of record CALADS010000057.1, read on the forward strand.
AAATGGGTGAACCGAAGCGGCACCTGCGTAGTATGCCCCTCTTGTACCGCTACAGGGGCAGCGGCCAGAAAATCAGCGGTAGAAGTAGACTGGGCAGTAACATCCCAACTGAAATCCTCCGGATTGGAGACCGATACGGCAGGATAGCAGGCCGATACTTTCAACGCCTGTCCGTCGGCATTCAGTTGCACATCGTCCCAATAATACGTTTGTCCGTAGGTGTACGAAAAGTCCTTCAGGTACCGACCATCTTTATGCGCAAAGAAGAGGGTGTTCACATCGCCGTTAGTAAACTGACCACTTCCGCTGGCGTCGAGCTGCGGAGCGCGGGAAAGAGAGATTCCTTGAATAGAAGAGTCCAGCACAAACGGCTGATTATCCGGCATTGTGTCGTCCGAACTGCTACAAGCTGCCAAACCGCACAAGCTGAGCCCCAAAGCGATATAGGCACCCTTAATGGTATTCATTTTCATCATGTATGGATTGATATTTGTTTCCGGCCGCAAAAATAAGCATATCCGAGGGAATTGGTATAGACTCGTTTCGAATTAATAACAAAAAATCGTATATTTGTTGCACCATAGAAAACTAGAACCCCGAAAACATGATTACCCGATGCTATCTTGAAATTACCAATATCTGCAACCTAAACTGTGTGTTCTGCCCCAAGACGAAGCGGAAAAAGCACAGCCTCTCGCTGGAAGAGTATCACACCCTGACGGACAAACTCATAGGAAACATCAAGTTCCTGTATTTCCACCTCATGGGCGAACCTTTTCTGCACCCGCTGCTGCCCGACTTTATACGCATAGCCCGAGAAAAAGGGTTCATTCCGATACTCACCACCAACGGCACGCTGCTGACACAACGTCCGGAAATGCTGGATGCACTGCCGCATAAGATACAAATCTCGCTGCACTCGCATGAGGGGAATGCACAGAATCACCTGGAAGATTACATCGGCCACACACTGCAATTTGCCCGCGAGGCTGCCAGACGAGGATGCATCGTGGTGCTGAGGCTATGGAACGAAGGAGGATATAACCAACGGAACGATGCCATCCTGCAACAGATAGCACAGCAGTTGCCACCACCTTGGACGGAAAGAAAAGACGGATGGAAACTGGCTGACCATCTGTATATAGAAAAGGATGAAATGTTTGAATGGCCCGACAGTGAACGGCAAAAATTGAAGGAAGAAGGCGTGTTCTGCTATGCTCTGCGTAATCAGATAGGTGTGCTGGCCGACGGCACGGTGGTGCCCTGCTGCCTGGACCATGCCGGCGAACTGAATCTGGGGAATTTGTTTCAGCAGCCGCTAAAGGATATATTGGATGCTCCCCGCGCCCAGGCCATCTACCAAGGGTTTACCCACCACGCTGCCTTGGAACCACTGTGTCAGCGATGCGGCTATGCGGCCCTATCTAAACAATACAGAAAATAAGTCGTCAACCCAAGCTACCACCGGCTAAATCAATCCGGGGCTTCTCCATGTCTATACACTAGGAGTTGGTTAGGAGTTGGTTAGGAGCAGATACGGAGAGGGTATCAAGAAGAAAGACCGGGTAAAAAGAGCAGCCGCTTGCCCCATCGGTAGCAAACGGCTGCTCTGCCAGTGTTAACAGCGTATTTTAAAACAGATAGATATAAGCCAGTGTGCTCAGACTGATAACTATCCACAGCAACACGCCCTGCACCAACGGCTTGATACCTACAGATTTCAGCACATCGCGAGAAAGCGAAGCACCGATAAAGAACAGGGTAAGGGTAAGCGACTTACGCGCAAATTCATTGATACCTGCACCGATGGCCGCCCCTGTGGGAGTGGTGTCGAGTACATAGGTATTGAATACCATAGCTAACACAAAGAAGAAGATAAACCAAGGAATGCTGATCTTCTGTCCCTTGCTCTTAAAGATAAACGAAGTAGCAAAAGCCATCGGAATAATCCACAAGGCACGCGTCAGCTTCACGGTAGTGGCTATCTTTAAAGCTTCCTCACCATAGGCAGCACCGGCCCCTACCACCGAACTTGTGTCGTGGATGGCAATGGCTGCCCACAAACCAAATTCCTGCTGACTCATATCCAGTGCATGACCTATCATAGGGAAGATGAACAGGGCAATGGCATTGAGAATAAAAATGGTGCCCAAAGCTACCGACATCTCACTGTCATTGGCTTTTACCACCGGTCCCACAGCAGCAATGGCGCTGCCACCACAAATGGCCGTACCCGAACTGATAAGGTATGAAGTATTGCGATCAACCTTCAAAATCTTACGACCGATGAACCAACCGATTAGCAAGGTACCGATAACTGACAGAATGGTAAATTCCATACCTTCCTTGCCCGAGGCCAGCGATGCCTGCAGGTTCATGCCGAAACCCAAACCTACTACTGAATATTGCAACAGATATTTGGAAACTTTTTTATTGAACTTAGGATGTGCCTGACCGCAAAGCAAGGCGAAAGCCAACCCCAGAAACAAAGCTACCGGAGGAGTGACCCACGCTGCATAGGCATGCATACCGGGCACATAGTCCAGCAGAAGAAAGAACGAAAGAACTGCGAGCAATGTTACATAAACTGCCTTGTTGTGGCGCTGAAGAAAGGACTTTGCAGAGTCCGAACCAGATACTTGTCTTGATGTCATAATCTTAGGTTATTATTTTGATTTCGGCTGCAAAGATATAACAGTTTTTTCACTCCTTCTCATCATAATTAATTATACAGAATAACTTTTAGTTATCGGGCAAGGGCTAAATCATAAATTATGCCTACATTTGCATCCATGAAAGAATATAGACTGACAGACTGGTTGCCCACCACCAAAAAAGAAGTGGAATTGCGCGGATGGGATGAACTGGATGTAATCCTCTTCAGCGGCGATGCGTATGTAGACCATCCCTCGTTCGGGGCAGCGGTAATAGGCCGCATACTCGAGGCCGAGGGACTGAAAGTGGCCATTGTGCCGCAGCCCAACTGGCGCGATGACCTGCGCGACTTCAAGAAGTTGGGACGACCGCGTCTGTTCTTTGGCATCAGCGCGGGCTGTATGGACTCTATGGTAAACAAATACACGGCCAACAAACGCTTACGCAGCGAAGATGCTTATACGCCCGACGCCCGTCCGGATATGCGTCCGGAATACCCCTCCATCGTATATACGCAGATACTGAAGCGGCTCTACCCAGAGGTGCCGGTGGTACTGGGAGGCATCGAGGCCAGCATGAGGCGACTGACGCATTATGATTACTGGCAAGACAAGGTGCGTCCGGGTATACTGGTAGACAGCGGTGCGGATACCCTAATTTACGGTATGGGCGAAAAGCCCATCGTAGAACTGGTAAGACGCATGAATCAATGCTCTGGAGCCATCAGCAGCCAGCAGTTTAAAAGCCTGCTAACCGATATTCCGCAAATGGCCTATCTGCAGCCAGAGGTACAGCCACAAGCGGACGACGTGGTGCTGTTCTCGCACGAGGAATGCCTGAAAGACAAGAGGAAAGAAGCGGCCAACTTCAGACACATAGAAGAGGAAAGCAATAAATGGTCGGCCTCGCGTATCCTGCAAACTGTAGGGAAACAGACCATAGTGGTGAATCCACCCTATCCACCCCTTACAGAACAGGAACTGGACCACTCGTTCGACTTACCCTATACGCGCTTGCCACATCCTAAGTATAAGGGCAAACGGATTCCGGCCTATGACATGATAAAGTTTTCGGTCAATATACACCGCGGATGCTTCGGTGGCTGTGCTTTCTGTACCATCTCGGCACACCAGGGAAAATTCATCGCAAGCCGCAGCAAGGAAAGCATTTTGAAGGAAGTGAAGGCAGTAATGCAACTGCCCGACTTCAAGGGATATTTGAGCGACCTGGGTGGACCCAGCGCCAACATGTATCGCATGGGCGGAAAGAACCGCGATCTGTGCGCCAAATGCAAACGCCCGTCGTGCATCCATCCGCAGGTATGCCCCAACTTGAATACAGATCATACAGCCCTGCTTGATATCTATCATGCCGTAGATGCCTTACCGGGCATCAAGAAATCATTTATCGGAAGCGGAGTACGTTACGATCTGCTGCTGCACCAGAGTAAGGAGGCAGCCGCGAACCAAAGCACCCGGAAATATACCGAAGAACTGATTACCAGCCATGTGAGTGGTCGGTTGAAGGTGGCACCGGAACATACTTCCGACCGCGTGCTGCAAGTGATGCGCAAACCTCCCTTCAGTCAGTTCGAAGCATTCAAGAAAATTTTCGACCGCATCAACCGTGAAAAGGGATTACGCCAGCAACTCATCCCCTACTTCATCAGCAGTCATCCCGGATGCCACGCTGAAGATATGGCCGAACTGGCCGTCATTACCAAACGGCTGGACTTTCACCTGGAGCAAGTGCAAGACTTTACTCCCACTCCTATGACTGTGGCCACCGAAGCCTGGTACACCGGTTATCACCCGTATACGCTGGAACCTGTATTCAGTGCCAAGACTCCGCGCGAAAAATTGGCACAACGGCAATTCTTCTTCTGGTACAAACCCGAAGAACGGCGGAATATCATCAACGAGCTGAAGCGCATGGGCCGAAACGATTTGATAGACAAGCTGTATCATAAGCGAGGATGAGAGGCAGACTTGCCCCTTATCCTTAGTCTGACAAACTATCAGAAGAAGAGCGACGCAAAAAAAGACGGAAAAACAAATGCGGAAGAAGCGGAATAAAATACTTTCCGAACAAAATTTAAACAGGCTCTCAAATAAAATTGTATATTTGCACCGTATTTTATATCAAAAATTATAGTATAACAACGATATGATAGCAAAAATCGAACAACTTCTACAAGAAGTAGAAGCGTTGCACGCCACCAATGCTGAAGAACTCGAAGCTCTACGCATCAAATACCTCAGCAAGAAAGGTGCCATCAATGAGTTGATGGCAGACTTCCGTAACGTACCTGCTGAACAGAAAAAAGAAGTGGGTATGAAACTGAATCAACTGAAGACCAAGGCTCAAGATAAAATCAATGCCTTGAAAGAACAGTTCGAAAGCCAAGATACCGGCTGCGATGACTTGGACCTCACACGCACGGCTTATCCCATCGAGTTGGGCACACGTCACCCTCTTTCTATCGTAAAGAACGAAATCATCGATATCTTTGCCCGCATGGGATTCAACATTGCCGACGGCCCCGAAGTGGAAGACGACTGGCACGTGTTTTCTTCTATGAACTTTGCCGAAGACCATCCGGCACGCGACATGCAGGATACGTTCTTCATTGAGAACAACAGCGACAACGTATCGCACAACGTGATTCTGCGTACACATACTTCCAGTGTACAAAGCCGTGTGATGGAACACAGCGAACCTCCTATCCGTGTACTTTGCCCGGGTCGTGTGTATCGCAACGAAGCCATCAGCTACCGTGCCCATGCTTTCTTCCACCAGGTAGAAGCACTCTATGTGGACAAGAATGTATCGTTCACCGACTTGAAGCAGGCCTTGCTGCTTTTTGCCCAAGAGATGTTTGGCAAGGACACCAAAATCCGCCTGCGTCCGTCGTACTTTCCCTTCACCGAACCCAGCGCTGAAATGGATATCAGCTGTAACATCTGTGGCGGTAAAGGATGCCCCTTCTGTAAGCATACAGGCTGGGTGGAAATCTTGGGTTGCGGTATGGTAGACCCCAATGTACTGGAACTGAACGGTATCGACAGCAAAGTGTACAGCGGTTACGCACTGGGTATGGGTATCGAGCGCATCACCAACCTGAAATACCGCGTCAATGACCTCCGCCTCTTCTCAGAAAACGATACCCGCTTCCTGAAAGAGTTCGAAGCTGCTTACTAACATTCGTATAGAAACGAATATAAATGTTGACAAGGGAACCAGGAGAAGATTTCGCTCCAGTTTCCTTGTCAACCTTTTAGTTATGAAAGAAAGACTGATTACTCCTAGCTATTGCTGTATTCTGGCCGCCAACTTTCTGCTATTCTTTGGCTTTTGGCTGCTGATGCCGGTACTTCCCTTTTATTTGGACGAAGTGTTCCAAGCCAACAAGACTACCATCGGCATCGTACTTTCCTGCTACACCATTGCTGCCCTCTGCATCCGTCCTTTCTCGGGCTATCTGCTCGACACCTTTGCCCGAAAGCCGCTCTATCTGCTGGCTTATTTCATCTTTACGCTGATGTTTGGCGGTTATCTGCTGGCAGGTACCTTGACTTTATTCATCCTCTTTCGCATCGTACACGGGGTATCGTTTGGCATGGTGACAGTGGGAGGAAACACCATCGTCATCGACATTATGCCCTCGGCACGCCGAGGAGAAGGATTGGGTTATTATGGACTGGCCAATAATATAGCTATGTCTATCGGACCGATGACCGGACTCTTTCTTCATGACGCCGGCATATCGTACCCTATCATCTTCTGCTGTTCACTAGGTTCTTGCCTCACAGGATTTCTCTGCGCATCGCTGATAAAAACGCCCTATAAACCACCTGTAAAGCGCGAGGCTTTGTCGTTAGACCGCTTCATCCTGCTGAAAGGCATTCCTGCCGGTATCAGCCTGCTGCTACTCTCCATCCCTTACGGCATGACCACCAACTATGTAGCCATGTATGCCCGACAAATCGACATCCAGGCCTCCAGCGGATTCTTCTTTACTTTTATGGCTGTGGGGATGGCCATCTCTCGCCTATTTTCCGGACGACTGGTAGACAAAGGTAAAATCACGCAAGTAATCATCGTAGGACTGTATCTAGTAGTAGGCAGTTTCTTCCTCTTGGCAAGCTGCGTATACATCAATGCCTGGAACCGGGAAGTGTGCGCCGCCCTCTTCTTTGGCATTGCCCTGACCTTGGGCATCGGCTTTGGTATCATGTTTCCTGCCTACAATACTCTATTCGTCAATCTGGCTCCCAACAGCCAGCGAGGCACTGCCACCTCTACCTACCTCACTTCCTGGGATGTAGGAATTGGCATCGGCATGCTGGCAGGAGGCTACATAGCCGAAATCAGCACCTTCGACAAGGCTTACCTGTTCGGAGCCTGCCTCACCATCGTCTCTACAGTGTATTTCCACCGAAAAGTCAGTATACATTACCATCAGCATAAACTGAGGTAAACATTCTGTAAATAATCTGCTATGCCCCATGAGAATTAAAGAACGATATGAAAAAATATTGGGATGGTTCAGAGAACACCGCCCAATAGCCGAAACAGAATTACACTACAGTAACCCTTTCGAACTGTTGACTGCCGTTATTCTTTCGGCCCAATGCACCGATAAACGAGTCAACATGGTAACGCCAGCCTTGTTTCACGACTACCCCACTGCCGAAGCCATGGCACAGGCATCGCCGGAAGTTATTTTTGAATACATACGCAGCATCTCGTATCCTAATAATAAAGCCAAGCATCTGGCAGGCATGGCCCGGATGCTGGTGAACGAGTTCAACGGAGAAGTGCCCGACACCCTGGAAGAACTGGTAAAACTGCCGGGAGTGGGCAGAAAAACCGCCAACGTCATCCAGTCGGTAGTATTCCATAAAGCCGCCATGGCCGTAGACACGCACGTGTTTCGCGTCAGCCATCGGCTAGGACTGGTACCCACCCGCTGCACCACCCCACTGAGTGTAGAAAAAGAACTCGTAAAACACATCCCCCAGGCAGACATCCCCATTGCCCACCACTGGCTTATCCTACATGGACGATACACATGCCTGGCTCGTACACCCAACTGCGATGAATGTGGATTAAAGCTCTGGTGCAAAGAGTTTACGGGAAAATAAGCGGAAAGCATAAAAACAGCGCTGTTTTCATGCCATCGAAACGAAATAAATATTATCTTTGCAGCAATTCTAGGTAAGAAGAAATTGTAACACTTTTAAATAAAATAAGTATTATGACAATTGATCAATTCAACTTTGCCGGTAAAAAGGCATTCGTTCGTGTGGATTTCAATGTACCCTTGGACGAAAACTTCAACATCACAGACGACACCCGTATGCGTGCCGCCCTTCCTACACTGAAAAAGATTTTGGCTGACGGTGGTAGCATCATCATCGGTTCTCACCTGGGCCGTCCGAAAGGCGTAGCTGAAAAATTCTCTTTGAAGCACATCTTGAAACATCTGGAAGAACTGCTGGGTGTTGAAGTACAGTTTGCCAACGACTGCATGGGCGAAGAAGCTGCAGTAAAAGCTGCTGCCCTGCAAGGAGGCGAAGTGCTGTTGCTGGAAAATCTGCGTTTCTATGCAGAAGAAGAAGGCAAACCGCGCGGCTTGGCAGAAGATGCTACCGACGAAGAAAAGAAGGCTGCCAAGGCTGCCGTAAAAGAAAGCCAGAAAGAATTCACCAAGAAATTGGCTTCTTACGCTGACTGCTATGTAAATGATGCTTTCGGTACAGCTCACCGTGCTCATGCTTCTACTGCACTCATCGCAAAATACTTTGACAAGGATAGCAAAATGTTCGGCTACTTGATGGAAAAAGAAGTGAAAGCTGTGGATAAAGTATTGAACGACATCCACCGTCCATTCACTGCCATCATGGGTGGTTCTAAGGTTTCTTCTAAGATTGAAATCATAGAAAACCTGCTGAACAAGGTAGACAACCTGATTATTGCCGGTGGTATGACTTATACATTCACTAAGGCCAAAGGTGGTCAGATTGGTAACTCTATCTGCGAAAACGATAAGCTGGATCTGGCTATCGAACTGATGAAGAAAGCTGAAGAAAAAGGTGTGAAACTGGTGCTGGCTACAGATGCTAAAGTGGCTGATGCTTTCTCTAACGAAGCCAATACCAAGATTTGTGCCGTAAATGAAATTCCTGACGGATGGGAAGGTCTGGATATTGGTCCTGACACAGAAAAGGTATTCGCAGAAGTAATCAAGAACTCTAAGACTATCTTGTGGAATGGCCCGACAGGTGTGTTCGAATTCGACAACTTCACTCACGGCTCACGCGCAGTAGGTGAAGCTATCGTAGAAGCTACCAAGAACGGTGCATTCTCATTAGTAGGTGGCGGTGACTCTGTAGCTTGTGTCAACAAGTTCGGTCTGGCTAGCGGTGTATCTTACGTTTCTACAGGTGGTGGTGCATTGCTCGAAGCCATCGAAGGTAAGGTACTTCCGGGTATCGCTGCTATCAACGAATAATAGCGCCTCAGCAGTCTTAAAAAAAAGACTGATAAAACGATAAACAGATTTGACGCGGATGACGCGGAGCCGTGAATATCGGCTACCTGCGTTATCCGCGTTCATTACAATAAATAAACACCGATTATTGAATTTCACAAATTGATTATGAAACACCTGTTGCTCGCTTCACTACTCTGCCTAGGATTTACGATGGCTTATGCAGAAGAAGCTACGCCTAAAGAAGGAAATACACTGAAAGAGATTACCAATACACTAAAAGAACGAATCACCCTGCAAGGCTATATACAAGTAGGCTATTCTTACGACGACAAAGCAAAGAAAACCAATAGTTTTGACGTAAATCGGGCTATCCTCATGGCGCGCGGACAAATCACCGATCGATGGTCGTGCTATTTTATGTATAGTCTGGCTGGTACCGGAAAAATTCTGGAAGCCTATACGGAGTACCGGTTCTTACCGGGACTGACAGCCAGATTGGGACAATTCAAAACTCAATATACACTGGAAAATCCCATATCACCCTGTTACACCGAACTGGTAAGCTGCTATTCTCAAGCAGTGGCCTATCTGGCCGGAACCAACAGCAGCAACCCACTGAATGCCGCCAACGGAGGACGCGATATGGGACTGCTGATTTATGGTGATTTACTCAACAGTTTTCTGAGCTATAACCTAGCTGTAATGAACGGACAAGGCATCAATGTGAAAGACAAAAACAATCATAAAGACATCGTAGGCGGACTTTATCTACACCCGCTGAAAGGACTTACCGTAGGAGGCTCGTTCATCCAAGGTAAAGGAAATGCCGTGGCCATATCGGCCATCAATCCTGACATTGCTATAGGAGATAATTATAAACGAAACCGCTGGGCCATAGGTGCCAGCTACAAAAGCAAACCGATAGACCTGCGATCAGAATACCTGGCCGGTAAAGACGGACATGTAAAAAGCAACGGGTATTACTGCACAGCTTCGGTACATGTACTGCCTAAATTCGACGTGGTAGCTTCTTACGACTATCTCAACCGCAATAAAGCAATAGGAGATAAACAAACCAATTACGTGGCTGGTATACAATACTGGTTCTACCCGAAATGCCGGTTACAAGCACAATACACCTACCGCAACCCTAAGCATGGAGAAAACTCTAATTTAATTCAAGCCCAAATTCAAGTACGTTTCTAACGAAAAACTTGTAATTTGGCATTCTTTTTGTACTTTTGTCATTGTATTATGTAACGATGATTGTGACAAAATGGACGAACAGGATATTAATAAAAAATACATAAAAGTAACTCAGCTGCTGAAACAGCAAAGACTTAAAGAAGCACACCAGTTCCTCTTTACTCTCTTGGGAGATAAAGGGGAATGGGAACTTCGAAATCGCTTGGAACAAGCACATACCTCTTACCAATATATGCTGCAATATATGCAGCAGGGAGTAGAAGACCCAGGTCAAAAAGAACTCTATCACCATATCCTTACAGAGACCTGGGAACTGACCGATCAAATACGCATTACGCTACTGGATGAAGTCTCTTCTCATTACTTTCACTCCATTCACAAAACCAAATCGCGTATGGCTGCGGGCTATCGTGCAATGAAAGGTATACAAATATTGGAAGCCTTTCAAGATGATTTGGCCGTTTGCCAACTGCTGACAGACCATTCCAAAAGTCTGGATGCAGCCTTAAAACGTCACGAAGAAGCCTGTCACAACTTATTCGTCTCTACTTGGAGTAACACGGCGTGGAACCAAGAAGACAGGCAGGAGGCGAGGTACATACTGAATTCTGAACTCATTTCCAGCAATGATCGCAGCCTTTTTGTCAGTGCTGTCACCTTAAGCCTGCAAGAATGTTTCGACGTAGCGAAATTAACCTGGCTACTTGAAGCCGCTGCCACCCTTCATCAGGATGTACAATCTACCCAACGGGCACTGGTAGGTATCGCACTTACCTTAATCAGACATCCTAAGCGCATAGCACTGTATCCGGAACTGACAACTTTATTTGAATTTCACGACGAACAATATCATTTAGGAAAACAGCTCAACACCATTTATTTACAATTACTCCGAGCACAAGAGACCGAAAAGGTAAACAAACGCATCAAAGAGGACATTTTTCCTGAAATGATAAAACAGGCTAACTTTTTCAAAGGAAAGTTGTTCAAGTTTGAAGATATGAGCGATGAGGAGGATTTTAACCCCGATTGGGAAAAATCAATAACAGATTCTGGGCTGGAAGATAAATTAAGGGAAATGGGAGACTTGCAAATTGAAGGGATGGATGTAAATATGAATACATTCTCTCAGCTAAAACATTACCCTTTTTTCAGCAACCTTGATAACTGGCTACTGCCGTTTGATTGGAATCATTCTAGCATCAGACAGAGCTTGGGGACAGATTTAGAAACGCAAAACACTATCCTGAACATGCTGCTGCAATCGGGCATGTTCTGCAATAGTGATAAATACTCACTGTGCTTCCTGCTATATAGCATACCGGAATCTCAGCGCGACATGATATTGCACCAGTTTACGAGCCAAGGAACAGAAGAGCTTATGAATTCCGACAAGTGGGACTATACAAAAAAAATGGCGCAAAGACCGGAAATCATCAGCAATCAATATATACAAGACTTATATCGGTTCTATACGCTCAGCCAACGGAGAAAAGAATTCTTCAATCCCTTTGAACAAGAAATAACTCTACATCGCATATCCGTGCTGCAACCCATATTAAATAAGGCGGAACTGCTGAAAGAAATCGCAGATTATCGCATCCGCAAAGAATATTGGACAGAAGCGCTAGATATACTCCAGCTGCTGATGGAACAACCACAGCCGGATGCCTATATCTACCAAAAAGCAGGATACTGCTATCAAAAACTGAAATACTATACAGACGCCATTGAGGCATACATGAAAGCGGATGTATTAAAGCCGGACCATTTATGGACCATTCGACACTTGGCTACCTGTTACAGACATACGCAAAATTATGAAAAAGCTGCGGAATATTATCAGAAAGTACTGACTGTACAGCCTGAAAACCAACAAGTAATCCTCTTCTTAGGGAACTGTCTGGCTGAATTGAGACATTATAATGAGGCGATGAATTACTTCTTCAAGCTGGATTTTATGGAAGATAATAACGTAAAGGCCTGGAGATCTATCGGATGGTATTCTTTTATCTGTGGAAAACAGGAACAGGCCGTAAAGTATTACCAGAAAGTGCTGGAAACATCTCCTTCTGCCAGCGATTATCTCAATGCAGGCTATATAGCCTGGAAATCGAGACAACTGAAGAAAGTGACAGAATTATTTAAAAAATGCCTACTCGCTATCGGAAGCACGGAACTTTTCCTGGAAACTATCCATAAGGATAAAGAGATTCTATTGGCACAAGGTATTCCGGCAGATGAAATTCCCTTGGTACTAGATACTGTTATCTAACAGATAGGAAGAAGAGAAAGCTATAGAAAAGTATTAAAAAAAATGACGCGGAAATAGATTCTGCGTCATTTTTTTTATACTCTTACCAATGTTCTGCCAAAAACTAAATTTCTTTCAATTCTTTATACAGACGCTGCACTGGTAGCCCCATAATATTAAAATAACTGCCTTCAATATGCTCCACGCCTATAAATCCTATCCATTCTTGTACCCCATAGGCACCAGCTTTATCCATCGGCTGAAAACGATCTACATAGTAGACTATCTCCTCGTTGGTCAAAGTGGCAAATTTCACCTCAGTCTGTACAGCAAAGCTTCGTTGCCATTCAGTAGTGGTAATTGACACACCAGTATAAACTTCGTGCGTACGTCCGGACATCCGTTGCAGCATGGATATAGCCTCAGCTCTATCAGCCGGCTTACCCAATACTTCGCCTTCCAGCCACACAATGGTATCCGCTGTAATCATCAACTCATCTGACTGTAGCATACTGCGGTAAGCATTGGCTTTTTCTTGCGAAATATACAGCGGAATATCGGCTCCCTTCAAAGTGGAAGGATAAGATTCATCCACATCGGGCATGGTACGAACTTCGTACTCTACTCCCAAACCTGCAAGCAGGTCTTTTCGTCTGGGTGAATTAGAAGCTAATATCACCTTATATTTTTTCAGATTATCAAGCATCATTATTCCATTATTCTTACCAACCGAAAGCCTTTTCATCAGCCAACCAAAGTCCTTGGGCTTTCAACACCTGCTCTACAATATCACGACCACAGCCATAACCGCCATCGGCATGAGAGATATAACGCGACACGGCTTTCACCTCTGGGCAAGCATCTTTCGGACAACATGGCAAGCCGCAAATACGCATCACCTCCAGATCAGGAATATCATCACCTACGTATAAAATCTCATCGTGCTGCAAGCCATGACGTTCGCGGAAATCCTCGTAGTCACGAATCTTCACGGAAGATCCCAGGTAGATATTCTCTGCAGCTAGTCCCAAAGAAAGAAAACGCTTACGCACTGCTTCGGTTTTTCCTCCGGTAATGATTCCTAACAGCACACCTTGCTTGGCAGCCAAATGCAACGAATACCCGTCTTTGATATTTACCGTACGCATGGGCTCTCCCTCCGGACTCATAGGAATCATATTGGCACTCAGCACTCCGTCTACATCAAACAGTAATGCTTTTATCTTCTTCAAATCGTAATTTATCGTACTCATTTCTTAAAATGTTTAATCATGATTCAGTAGCCAGTCGATGAATACTCTTACTAAGCATGCGATAGATGGCTTGCATTTCCGGTTCGTCGCCCAACATTTGCAGATGACCATTCATTACATGCTCGTCAAATCGCTTAGCCGGCCCCGTCTGCGCATCAGCCGGAGCCATTTCGTGCACTTTTTGAGCAGTTTCATCAATCAGCGGTAACATCACATCGAAAGGCAAATGATACTTTTGCAGCAATTCAGCAGCCAATGCATACATATGATTCGTGAAATTACATGTAAACACAGCAGCCAGATGCAGACTTTTACGTTGCTCGGAAGTAGCTTCATACACCTTGTTGGAAAGTACCCCTGCCACTTCCTTCAAAAATTCAGTATCAGTAACAGAGTTACCTTCTACAAAAATGGGAAGGGATGAAAAATCCACTTCACGCTGCTTGCTAAATGTCTGCATGGGATAGAACACACCGAAACGCTCTACATATTCCTGCCACACATCCATCGGGATACTACCGGCTGTATGTACCCACAATGCATGTTCTCTATCCTTCACAATCTGTGGAAGGAGTTGCAACAATGCATCGTCTTTCAATGCCACTATATATAACCGGGCATAAGGGTAAATATCCGTCAGTTCTGTGGTATATTCTGCTTCTACCTGCTGAGCCAACTGTTTTGCCGACTCTGCCGTGCGACTATAAACCTGTGCGATACGAAACCCCTTCTTATACAAAGCCTTTGCCAGATTGGTTGCTAAATTTCCGGCTCCTACCAGTACAATCGGCGTATCTTCTATACTTCTTTTTGCCATAATCTTATTTTGTTGATAACCAATACATCGCACCTCCTAAAAGCAATAATGCCAACGGAAGCATATAAGCCGACGCAGAACCTATCAACGCTGCTATCAGGCTAAAATTCAATACAATCCAAAGGCCTGACAATATCAATCCCACAGACTTATCCTGCTTGAACAACAAAAAGATAATGGCCGTATACAGCAAAAAATTATCCTTATGCATTATCCAAGGTATACCCAACGAGGAAAAATGAAGAATCTTATCGGCCAAATACAGTATACCGAACACGATAAATGTGAACGAAGCCGCCTTATAGGTATCTCGATGATTACTAGAAGCCACGTCTATTGCCCTCCATATTTGTTTAAATGAATCTTTTCCCACTGCAAATGAGATTCATCAAAAGGCTTACGTTCCATTCCCTTATGTCCGACAGCAATCACACTGAGCACTTGCAACTGCAAAGGGATATCCAAAATTCCACGTACATACTCATCCGATGCCATTCCTGTAACCGTATAACGTTCACGAACTTGCACCCAGCAACTGCCTAAGCCCATATCTTCTGCCTGCAACTGCAGATAAATAGAAGCAATGGAAGCATCCTCTATCCATACATCACTTAACAATGGGTCAGCTGTAACTACTACCGCCAGGGCTGCATCGGCTATAAACTGAGAGGCATGTTCCTTGCAAAGTGATAATTCCTTCAACTTCTCTTTATCATCCACCAAGACAAACTGCCATGCATTACTCCGCTTGGAAGTAGGTGCCATCAAAGCGGCTTTCATCATAGTTACCACTTCATCTTGCGTCAGTTCTTCTGCTGTAAACTTTCGCATACTGCGACGAGCTTTTATCAATTCACTGAAACTTTCCATAATCTTCAAAATGTTTGCGCAAAGATACGAGAATATTTTCTATATTTGCGAGCAATGCCACTGAAACTAACTACATATTATCGTGGAAGTGATATCCCTGCCCTACCGGGCAGCAACACTTTTCATTCTACCGAGTTATTCCGTATTTATGAGGAAACGCCCGGCTATACTCCCTTGCTGATAGTAGCCAGCAATAATGGGAACTATGTAGCTAAATTATTAGGGACCCTTCGCAAATGTGTTCGTATTTTTCCGCCATCCATCATCTATCGGTTCGAAGTAGTGGGCACAGGTGAATATTTTCAGTCGGACATACCCTGCGAATCTGTTTTTGCAGAAATGCTTCAACGACTGACAGATGAAGCCCTGCGCGATGCGCTATTCATCGAGTTTAGGAATTTAGACAATGCCGCTTTTGGCTACAAAGCCTTTCGCGACAATCAGTACTTCGCAGTCAATTGGGCACGTGTACGTAATTCTCTGCATAGCCTGCAAAACGTAGAAGAAAGATTCAGCACCTCGCGCATACGGCAAATCAAAAAAGGCCTGAAAAACGGTGCCGAAGTGCGCGAAACACGCAGCGTAGAAGAGATTAAGATGTTTGCCAAAATGCTTCATAACGTTTACTCCTCGAAGATTCGCCGTCACTTTCCCAACATCATCTTCTTTCAACATTTGGAGAAAAGACTCATCAAAGAAGATCAGGGAAAAATCTTTATCGTAATGTATAAAGGGAAAATCATCGGAGGAAGTGCCTGCATTTATTCTAATAAAGAAGCATACCTGTGGTTCTCAGGAGGAATGCGTAAAACGTATGCTCTGCAATATCCAGGCATTCTGGCAGTGTGGAAAGCTCTGAAAGACGCTCAAGAACGAGGGTACCAACATTTGGAGTTTATGGATGTGGGACTTCCTTTCCGCCGGCACGGGTATCGTGAATTTGTACTCCGGTTCGGAGGCAAACAATCCAGCACGCGCCGCTGGTTCCGCTTCCGGTGGGATTGGCTGAACCGGCTACTTAATTGGATATATACATAATCATTCTATGTAACAATATAAACGCATGAAATATTTAGAATTCAACTTTCACACACAGCCTTGCACAGATACGGTGAACGATGTGTTATCGGCAGTATTGGCTGAAATAGGTTTTGACAGCTTTGTAGAGCAAACCGATGGTATAACTGCTTATGTGCAAACAGCATTATACAACGAACAGAGTTTAAAAGAATCACTGGCGGATTTTCCGGTACCAGACACTGTTATCTCGTATGATTTTACAGAAGCAGAAGATAAAGACTGGAATGAAGAGTGGGAAAAGAATTTTTTCCAGCCCATCATTATCGGTGATAAATGTGCCATTCACAGCACTTTTCACCATGATATACCGCCTACCACGTACGATATCATCATCAATCCGCAAATGGCTTTCGGAACTGGCCACCACGAAACTACTAGCCTCATCATAGGAGAATTGCTGGAAAGAGATTTACAAGGAAAATCCCTATTAGACATGGGATGCGGCACGTCAATATTGGCCATTCTGGCCCGTATGCGAGGAGCAGCACCGTGCACTGCTATTGATATTGACGAATGGTGCGTAAGAAATTCGTTGGAAAACATTGAATTGAATGGCGTAGATCAAATCAAAGTGTTCCAAGGAGATGCTACATCACTGGCAGAGGAAGGTCCCTTCGATTTTATCATTGCCAATATTAATCGTAACATTCTTCTGAATGATATGCATTATTATGTAGCCCGAATGAACCCTGAAGCACAGCTACTAATGAGTGGCTTCTATATAGATGATATCCCTGCTATTCAGGCAGAAGCCGAACGACTGGGATTACAACTGGTACATCATAACGAAAAGAACCGTTGGGCAACAGTCTTATTTGCTAAAAAATAAAACGGCTGCATAGATACTGAAAATGTACAAACTGAGTATGAACGGTATACTTCCTACCTGAGTACTCAGTTTTTTTTATATGATAAATCACCTGGAATGCATGAGTGAATCACAAGCAGGAATGGTAAGAGAGATTAGCTCTTGAAACGTTCCGTTGAACACATTCAAATCTACTTCTTTTTCAATTCCAGGCACCCGACCCACATCGGTATGTTGCCAAAACTGCCATTGTCCTTCATAACGAACCGAATCTACATAATAATGAGCAATCCAATAAGGGTAAGCATTAAAAAAAGGATCGTTCAGATATTTCTTTTTAAACTTATAAGAAGTATAAAGAATCGGTTTCACTCCATAATGTGCTTCTACCCTATCCAGCCATACCTTTACAGCAGCCTGCAACTCCTGTTTTGACTTTCCACCTTTGGTTTCTACATCCAGCACTGGAGGCAAGTCTCCAGCCTGCAGTTCTACCATACGGATAAAGAAATCAGCCTGCTTCAACGGATCGGTCTGAGGAATAAAAAAATGATAAGCACCACGCACAAAGCCATATTCACGAGCCTTGGTAAAATTGGCAAAAAAAGTAGTATCAATGAAATCGCCTCCTTCAGTGGCTTTCAAGAACATGAAATGAATGGGAAAATTTCCTTGCCTATTCAAAGCCAGACGCCGCCAGTCTAACACACCCTGGTAATGCGACATATCTACTCCATGTATTGAATAATGGCCCGGCATACATACACCATATCCTTTCAGACCATAACATGGCTTCCAGCGGTAAGTATAAGGACGTACAAAAAACCAATAGAAAACCAATGAAAACAACAGGATAATCCCCAAAGCAATGAGATTACGCATCCACGGAGACATACAGTCTACAGCCGCTGACGAATATTTTGCTGTAGAAGTAGATCCAGAGTTTGTCTTCTTACGTGTCTTTCGAGGTTTGCTAGGAGCCGACATAACAATAGAGATATAAAGAAAAATACAAGTTACAGAACAGCACATAACTATCCAAAGCCATGTGCTGCGCCATAACTTGTATTTCTACAATAGTTGATTAAATATCATTTACTTAGCTTGTTCCAACTGCAAAGTCTTAGTAGGTTGGTCGCATACTTCTGTAGGACCAAAGTACTGAATCGGACCCGGGTAAACATAGTCAGTTTCCTTAGCCCAACGCTCACGCTGAGCAGCAAATGCCTTGAAAGGAGCACCATCTAGTTTTACCAAAGCTTTCTGAATAACCGGCTTCATTTCTCCGTGACGACGTTCCATATTCATCATCATTGTGATGGGCACACCACCAGCAATCCATTCTTCAGCAGGAGCTGTAGTATTACGTACAGAAGACATATAACCAGTCTTACCGTTAGCAATCAAAGATGCAGCAGTATATCCCAATGAATAGCAGTAGTCAGCATCGAAGTTAGAAGGAGCAGCACAACGGCCTTCGTAACCGAAGAAGTGATGTTGAGCAGCAAATTTACCCACGTACTTACCTTCTGCTTTCCAAGCTTCCAGCTTAGTAGCCACCATTTCAGACAACAGCTTTTCAGTTTCAATCAGAGATACCTGTACGTTGCCGTGCGGGTCACGATCCAAAGACAACTGACGAGCCACACCTTCAGGAAGACTGGCGTAGATAGCCGAATTTTCAGGACTTAAGTGACGGATGATATAATCACGTTGTGCTGACTTCTTGATTTGTGAGAATTCTGTAGCATTGGCAGCCAAGAAATCGTTCAATTCAGCAATCAGGCGCTTCATAGCCGGGATGAATTCTACCAATCCTTCCGGAATCAATACTGTACCGAAGTTATTGCCGGCAGCAGCACGATCGGCTACTACTTTAGCGATGTAAGTTACTACATCATCCAAAGACATATCTTTTTCTTCTACTTCTTCTGAAACGATACATACATTCGGCTGAACCTGCAATGCACATTCCAAAGCGATGTGAGAAGCCGAACGACCCATCAACTTGATGAAGTGCCAGTATTTACGTGCAGAGTTACAGTCACGTTGGATGTTACCGATTACTTCCGAGTAAGTTTTGCAAGCTGTATCGAAACCGAAAGAGGTTTCAATCATTTCGTTCTTCAAGTCACCATCGATAGTTTTCGGACAGCCGATTACCTGTACACCATAGTTCTTGGCAGCATAGTATTCAGCCAGCACACAAGCATTCGTATTAGAGTCATCACCACCGATAATTACCAAAGCCTTGATACCTAACTCCTTAATGATTTCATAACCTTTTTCAAACTGGTCTTCTTTTTCCAATTTAGTACGGCCAGAACCAATGATATCAAAACCACCCGTATTGCGGTATTCATCAATGATGTCTGAAGTCAACTCCATATACTCGTGGTCTACCAAGCCACCAGGGCCCAAGATAAAGCCATAAAGTTTGCTGTCTTTATTCAGTTTCTTGATACCATCGAACAAGCCAGAGATTACGTTATGACCACCAGGAGCCTGACCACCCGACAAAATCACACCTACGTTGATAGCAGGAAATTCTACTGCTTCATCCGTACCCTCGAACTTTATCAGAGGCATACCATACGTATTCGGGAACAATTTCTGAATAGCTTCCTGGTCTGCAACAGACTGAGTAGCTTCACCGGCCACTGCCTTTACATTACCACGCAACGCTTTAGGAAGTTTAGGCTGATAAGCAGCCCTTGCAATTTGCAATGCACTTTTTGTCATTTCTATTTTATTTTAAAGGTGTAAATAAAGTCTTTTTTAATACTGAGTGCAAATTTCGTTTTTTTTCGGTAGAAAACCACACAAAAAGACCTTTTTTTTCAGCACTTCCACTTTTTATAAGGGTCTTTTACATGATTTTCAGTCTACCTGCCAGCCGCCTCCCAATGCCTTATACATATTCACTACTGCTATTAATTCGTCTCGAATAGCATTGCTGACACCTATCTGAGCATCAAAATATCCACGCTGCGCATCCAGCACATCCATGTAATTGATTACCCCATTGATATACTGTAATTGAGCCAACTCTACATAATTCTTGGCCGATCGTTCCAATTTCACTCTCAATTCATACACCTCTTTGATTTTATTAAAATCTACAATGGCATTACGCGCTTCCTTGAAAGCATTCAGCACAGCTTTCTCATAAGTAGCAGTTTCTGCTTCCAAAACAGCTTTTTGTGATTTCAGCGCAGCGCGGTTCTTACCCATATTAAATAAGGGAGACACCACCAAACCATTGATTAAAGCATAGGGAGATTCAAGAAATTCCTTCAGTACATCACTCTCCAAGCCCAACTTACCCGTCAGTGTAAGTCGGGGAAACATATTGGTGTAGGCCACTTTTACACGGGCATGCTGGGCTATGAGACCTTGCTCAGCAGCTCGTACATCCGGACGACGCTCCAAAAGAGCAGAAGGAAGACCTACAGGCAATTGCTGAGGAATCTGCATTTCCGTAAGAAAACGACTGCGTGCCAACCGACTGGGAAATTCACCTGCCAGAAAAGCCAAGTCATTCTCCTTTATAGAAATGCGTCGTTCCAAATCGGGCACCAATGTAGCTGTACGCGCCAATTCCACCTGAGCCTGCTGATAAGAGGTTTCCGAAGTCAGGCCACCTTCAAAACGGATACGAGCCAACCGAACACCCTCTTCACGGGCTTGCTGAGTTTGACGCACGATATCCAACTCTGCATCCAAAGCTACTAACTCATAGTAAGCAGTTGCCACTTCTGATACAATCGTCATACGCAGAGCACGTTGTGCTTCAACACTTTTCAGATAATCAGCCACCGCTGCTACTTTTTTCCACCGAAGGTTTCCCCAAAGGTCCAATTCCCAAGAAAGAAGAGCCTTGGCCTCAAAAGAATTAGAAAATTTTTCACTGTGTCCACCGTAATTTTCCATTTCACGCTCAACTTCCACTGTGGCATTCAGCTGTGGCAAGAGGTTGGCAATGCTAATACGTTTTTCAGCAGCCATCTGCTTTACACGCGCAGCAGCCACCACCATATCTTTATTATATAGCAAGGCACGGTTCAGCAAGGCACGCAAAGTACTGTCTGTATACACTTCCTGCCATTGCATATCAGCCATGCACACACTGTCTTGTTGCTCAGCCAAGCTACCGGGCAGTTCCATTTCCGGACGCACATAACTCTTTCCCACCTTGCAAGAAGCCAACAGTAAAGATGCTGTGGCTAATCCTAAAATATATCTTGTCTTCATCATAAAGTTCATTATTATTATCATTAAGCTACCTGCCGTGCATTTATTCACTCACCGCAACAGGCTTTTTCGAGATTTTGCTTTTCACCTTCGATTTAGTCTTATAGATCATTACGAAGAAGAAAGGCACCAGCACAATACCAAATACAATAGCAAAAATCATCCCGAAGAACACACCTGTACCAATAGCTTGCCGGCTAGCCGAGCCAGGACCACTAGCCAATACCATAGGCAACATACCCAACACAAAGGCCAAGGATGTCATCAAGATAGGACGGAAACGAAGTTTAGCCGCATAAATAGCAGATTCAACCAAATCTCCCCCCTTATCTACCTGATCTTTAGCAAATTCCACGATAAGAATAGCATTCTTTGCTGCAAGACCCACCAACATTACCAAACCAATCTGGAAATACACATCGTTTTCCAAGCCACATACAGCCACTCCCAAATAGGCACCTAAGGCAGCGATAGGCAGCGAAAGCAACACAGCAATAGGAACCGTCCAACTTTCATACTGAGCAGCCAGAAAAAGAAACACAAAGAGGAATACCAATGATAAAACCATACCAGTCTGTCCTCCGGCCTTTTTTTCCTGATAAGAAAGTCCACTCCACTCTACGCCGATATTTTCGGGTAATTTTTCACGCGCTATCTGCTCCATAATATTCATTGCTTGTCCGGAACTGCATCCCTGTGCCGCCGAACCGCGGATCACGGCTGTGGTGAACATATTGAAACGCTTGATGCTACCAGGTCCTGTGGTATACGATGCATTGCCCAAAGATGTCAGCGGCACCATAGCATTGTTCGATGCACGTACAAAGAACAAATTAATATTATCCTTATGTTCACGATACGGAGCCTCGGCCTGAATATATACACGATAGATACGGTTGAACATATTGAAGTCGTTCACGTAAACCGAACCTGTATAAGCCTTCATTGTAGAGAATACATCTGCCAAAGGTACACCCAGCATTTTCACTTTATCACGGTCAACATCAAAATACAATTGCGGTATTTCTGCCTGCAACGAAGACGAAAGTCCTGTCAGTTCCTTGTATTGCTCGGCATAATACATCAACGTATCCACAGCATCTACCAGATTTTCAAAAGTTGCTTCTCCACGCGCTTCAAGTTGCATTTCAAAACCTCCAGAGGTACCCAATCCGGGAATCACCGGGGGTGTACTGAGGTACACCTTGCATTCGGGATATTCTGTAAATTCCTGCTTCACATCATCCATAATCGTATGGATATCCGTTCCTTTACGTTCTTCCCAAGATTTTAAAATCACAGTCAACTGGCTTCGAGCCTGGTTGGTACCTACACGCGGACTGCTACCTGTAACGTTTTGCACATACGCCACATTGGGATTTTTCTCCAGGAATGCCACGGCACGATCGGTTACAGCCCGTGTACGCTCCAGCGTAGCCCCTTCGGGCAATTCCAATTCTACGGTAAAATACCCCTGGTCTTCCTCTGGAAGGAAACTTGTAGGAATCAAGTTATGAACCAGGAAAATAGCAATCAGCACCATGCCAAAGGCACTCATCAAACGGCGCGGATGTTTGATAACCCGGGTTATAACACTTACATATTTATTATTACCGATAGCTAGCCACTCGTTAATCTTACGGAATACAATATTTTTCTGCTTGCCACTATCAGGCCGCAAAATAAGCGAACACATTACAGGACTCAACGTGAGAGCCACTACCGTAGAAAGCAACACGGATACAGCAATCGTAATTGTAAACTGACGGTACAACTGACCGGTAATACCGCTCAAAAAGCTTACCGGAACAAACACGGCACAAAGCACCAATGAAGTGGCAATAACAGCACTCGTCAATCCAGTCATCGCCTTCTTGGTAGCCTCGTATGGAGACAGATGTTCTGTTTCCATCAAATGCTCCACATTTTCAACCACCACAATGGCATCATCCACCACAATACCGATGGCCAATACCAAGCCCAGCAACGTAAGCATATTGAGTGAAAAGCCGAAAATCAACATAAAACCGAATGTTCCTATCAATGAGATAGGCACTGCCACTACAGGAATGACGGTAGCCCGCCAACTCTGCAACGACAAATACACAACCAGAACCACCAATATCAATGCTTCGAACAGCGTCTTATACACTTCATTAATGGATTCAGAAATGTATGTAGTCATATCAAAAGGTATCTCGTAGCTCATACCCTCCGGGAAGTTGGCACTGATTTCCTGCATAGCCTTTTTCACTTCTTTGGCCACATCCATGGCATTGGCACCCGGCAACATATAAATACCTAACACAGCAGCATTTTCACCATTGATACCACTCTCTGTACTATAAGACGAAGCCTCCAAAGAAACCCGGGCCACATCGCGCAGACGGATAATCGATCCGTCAGCATTGGCACGCACCACGATATCTTCAAACTGCTTGGCTGTACTTAAACGTCCCTGCGTAGTAATAGGTATGGTAATATCCAATCCTGTTACAGGTTGCTGCCCCAATACACCGGCTGCCGACTCTCGGTTTTGGTCCTTGAGTGCATTCTGCAGGTCGGCCACCGTCAACCCGAAATTGGCCAATCGGTCGGGCATAGCCCAAATCTGCATGGCGTAATATCGGCTACCGATGTTCGATACCCTACCCACACCAGGTATACGACGCAAAAGGTCGAGCACATTAATCGTAGCAAAGTTACTTAAATAGATTTCATCAAATTTAGGGTCACTGGATGTAAGACAGAGCGTCATTAACTGACTAGGAGCCTGCTTTTCTACAGTAATACCGTTTTGGATTACTTCTGCCGGCAAACGGCTTTCAGCTAATTTCACACGATTCTGGATTTCTACTGCTGCCAAGTCGGCATCTGCTGACACATCAAAAGTAACAGTAGCTGAAAAGCCTCCAGAGTTGGAACTGTTGGATTCCATATAGAGCATTCCCGGAGTACCGTTCAATTCTTGTTCAATCGGTGTAGCCACTGCCTGCGACACAGTCAACGCACTAGCTCCCGGATACGAGGCCCCGATGCGCACCACCGGAGGCGTAATTTGCGGATATTGATCTACCGGCAACATGGTGAGGCCTATAACCCCCACTAATACAATCAAGATGGAAAGCACCATCGAGAATACGGGCCGGTCTATAAAAAATGTAACTTTCATGCTGTAGTTTCTCCTTACTTCATTTTATTCAACGAACTGTCATCCTCTTTCTCTTCTTTCTTCACAGCCATCTGCGGACGCACTTTCATTCCCGGTGTCAGTTTATGGAACCCTTCTATTACCACCTGCTCACCGGCAGCCAATCCGCGTTCCACCACCATATTATTACCAAATTCGGGTCCCAGCTCTATAAAACGATTCTCCACTGTAGAATCACGACGCATGACATAAATGTAAGCTCCTCCCTTTTCAATCGTAATAGCCTTTTGCGGCACTGCCACTGCACCTTCACGTACATCCAATAGAAGTTTTACCTTGGTAAACTGTCCGGGCAACAAGATACGTTCCGGATTAGGCATTTCGGCACGCACAGAGAAAGTACCTGTCTTTGGGTCTACCTGCGGTTCTGCAAAATCTACAATACCTTTATAAGGATATACCGTATTATCTGCCAAGGTAATTGTAATGCTGGGCTGCCATGAGCGAGTAGAATCCTGCCGTCCGATTTCAATGTTACGTTCCTTACTCTTCAGGTAATCCAACCCAGTCATGCTGAAATCTACCAGCACCGTATCACTTTTCACCACCGTAGCCAGCAAGGACTTGGCTCCAGGCCCTACGAGTGTACCTAAATCCACATGGCGCTCACTGATATGACCGCTCAACGGAGAACGTACAATAGTATATCCCAATTCGAGTTCAGCCTGGTCTAAATCAGCCTGACTCATTGCTACAGAAGCTTCTGCTGTCTCATATGCAGCCTGCGCATTATCCAAATCCAACTGGCTGGCAGCATTCTGTTCATATAGCGGACGTATACGTTCCAGGTCTCTTTTAGCCTTTAGTGCTTGTGCTTCATCTTTCTTGAGCTGCGCACGCACCTTGTCGGCCTTAGCCCGGTACTGATCCTGATTAATCACAAACAATACTTGATTCTTCGTAACATACGTACCCTCATTGAATAGCATATTCTCCAAATAGCCTTCCACACGAGCACGTACTTCAACAAACTGCTGTGCGCGGATTCTTCCCACATACTCACCATAGATTTCCACATCACCTGTTTCTGCCGGTTCTACTACTACAGTGGGCAATACAGGAGGCACCTCTTTAGGCCACGTCAGTATCACATAGCCTGCCAGTAATGCAGCCATGCAAATCAACATTGTTATCCATCTCTTTTTTTTCAGCTTCAGTTCTTTTTTTGTTAAAAACAGTCTCATGCTAGTTTGTTTATTGTTAGGTTATTTTTGTATCTTCCCTTTAAGACAGGCAAACCCAATGCCATTCTTATGGAAAATCGGCACAAAGATACGCAATTCCCTATATCTCAACAAACAAAGCAACAGCATTTGATAAAGTTCTACAAAAAAAATATGCCACAAACTGTAGAATGCTCCTCAAAAGTGTGGAAAAACGCCCCAAAATGTTCTCTTTTCCAAAAAAAGGTCTTATCTTTACCGGAAATAAGAAGCCGCTTGCATTTTATCCCTGCGAATGCAAAGTTTGTCAAGTCAGGATACAAAATCCAAAAATCGGACTTGCAAAAGCAGAAAGCCAATGCCGGATAAGATAAAAGTTGCCTCTAAACCTATTAATCACTATTAATATTAAAGATTATGGCAAACAGAAGACAATTGAAAAAGAACGTGAACTATATCGCAGGAGAACTTTTCATGGAATGCCTCGTGATGCGTAATTACGTACCTGGAACCGATAAGCAGAAAGCAGATGATTTGATGAGTAACATTCTGAAGATTCAAGACGAATTCATCAGCCGCATCAGCCACACTGAACCTGGCAACGTGAAAGGTTTCTACCATAAATTCCACACTGATTTCCAAACAAAAGTAGACGAAATAATCGAAGCATTGGGTAAATTGAACGAAGCATGAAGCAAAAACTTTACAGTTTCATCTATTACAAACTACTGGGATGGAAAACAAACGTGACGGTGCCTAACTATGCCAAGTGCGTAATCTGTGCGGCACCTCATACTACCAACTGGGATTTATTTATCGGCAAACTGTTCTATGGAGCGATAGGCCGAAAGACTAGCTTTATGATGAAGAAAGAATGGTTTTTCTTTCCGCTAGGCATACTGTTCAAAGCTGTAGGCGGCATACCGGTGAACCGCGGAAAAAAGTCCTCGCTGGTAGACCAGATGGCTCAGCGTTTTTCGAGCTCTTCTTATTTCAACCTTGCCATCACCCCTGAAGGCACCCGAAAAGCTAACCCCAATTGGAAAAAAGGCTTCTACTATATCGCACTGAAGGCGCAGGTACCCATTCTGCTCATCGGTATCGATTATGAGAAGAAGACCATTACAGCCACACGTGAACTAATGCCCAGCGGTGACATAGAGAAAGATCTGAAAGAAATCAAACTTTATTTCAAGGATTTCAAAGGCAAAAAGCCCGAGAACTTTGCTATTTAAACAAATGAGAATTTCCATTATACAGACCGATATCTGTTGGGAAGACAAATCCGCCAACCTGCAACTGGTAGAACATCAGTTGCAGGCATTGAGCGGAAATACCGATTTAGCAGTGTTGCCCGAAATGTTCTCCACCGGATTCAGTATGCAGACGGAAATACTGGCAGAACCTACCGAAGGCCCAACCTTGACTAAACTAAAGCAATGGGCAACTTACTACCAGCTAGCCATTGCAGGCAGCTACTTAGCCACAGACCCCCTTACTACCAACTATTATAACCGTGCGTTTTTTCTTACCCCCGACGGAGAAAGCTATTACTACGACAAACGCCACCTATTCAGTATGGGAGGGGAAAACAAGCACTTTACACCGGGCAGACAACGTCCTATCATCCATTACCGCGGATGGAATATCTGCCTGCTCATCTGCTACGACCTTCGTTTCCCGGTATGGAGCAGAAATACCCACAATGAATACGACTTACTCCTTTACGTAGCCAACTGGCCCGCTACCCGCCGTCAAACATGGGATACCCTGCTAGCTGCCCGTGCCATAGAAAACCTGGCCTACGTAGGCGGAGTGAACCGCATCGGCACCGATGGCAACCAACTATTCTATAACGGTGGAAGCGCACTCTACAGCCCCAAAGGAGAGCGACTTATCTCAATACCTGATACAACAGCAGCAGCGGCCACCATTGAACTTTCCTTGACCAACTTGCAGCATATCCGCCAGAAATTTCCGGCATGGAAAGATGCCGACCCTTTCAAAATCTGTTTGTAGTCTTTAAAAAAGTCACGATTCACCGCATTTTCTACTTTTTTTCATTTATCTTTGTCTGTCAATAAAAATATGAATGAATATATAGAATTAAAAAAAGTAGAAAAGTATTATGGCAATGCATACATGGTTTGAATGTAAGATACGTTACGAGAAAGTGATGGAAAACGGCATGAATAAGAAAGTGACAGAACCTTATCTGGTAGATGCACTCAGTTTTACCGAGGCAGAAGCACGGATTATAGAAGAAATCACGCCTTTCATCAGCGGAGAGTTTACCGTAGCCGATATCAAACGAGCCAATTACAGCGAGCTGTTCCCCAGCGAAGAAGAAGCAGCCGACCGATGGTTCAAAAGCAAGCTGGTATTCATCACACTTGATGAAAAAAGCGGAGCTGAAAAGAAAACGTCCACCCAAGTACTGATACAAGCAGCCGACCTGCGCGATGCGGTGAAGAAACTAGACGAAGGCATGAAAGGCACCATGGCCGATTATCAGATAGCCTCCATAGCAGAAACAGCTATCCTAGACGTATACCCCTATAGTGCAGAACCCGACGACAAGCCTGAAGTATAGAAGTCTAATAAAAAAACGATATTTTTTATACAAGAAATACAATGATAGCAGAGATCATCCATCAAATCAACAATGAACTGCCATCCGGCGTCAGACTGGTGGCTGTATCCAAATTTCATCCTACAGAAGCTATAAAAGAAGCCTATCAGGCAGGACAACGCATCTTCGGTGAAAGCCGTATGCAAGAACTGGTAAAAAAACACGAAGATCTGCCTAAAGACATCGAATGGCACTTCATCGGACACCTGCAAACCAACAAAGTACGCTACATCGTACCTTTCATATCGTTGATAGAAAGTATCGATTCACCCAGACTACTGAAAGAAGTCAATAAGCAGGCTGCAGAAGCGGGCCGCACTGTAAACGTACTACTACAATTACACATTGCCCAAGAAGAGACCAAATTTGGATTCGACTTTGAGGAATGTCGCACCTATCTGGCAGAAGGTAGCTGGAGGGAACTGAATAATGTACGCATCTGCGGCCTGATGGGAATGGCCTCGAATACCGACTGTATGGAACAAGTGAAACAAGAATTTGCCAGCCTTCATACATTTTTTAAGGAAGTAAAGGAAACTTTCTTTGTCGGCAAAGACTACTTCCAGGAAATATCCATGGGCATGTCACACGATTATCCGCTGGCCATCGAACAAGGAAGTACCTTAATTCGAGTGGGCAGCAAAATTTTCGGAGAAAGAAATTATCATTAATCACCTATAAATTATAATTATCATGGCAACATTAGAAACCACTTTTGCGGGATTAAAACTGAAGAACCCCATCATTGTGAGCAGTTCCGGACTGACAGACAGTGCAGCAAAGAATCAGAAACTCTGCGAAGCAGGAGCCGGTGCCATCGTACTGAAATCGCTCTTCGAAGAGCAGATTATGATGGAAGCCGACTGGATGGGCGATGCCAACATGTATCCCGAAGGAAGTGACTATTTGGTAGGATATATCCGCGAACACAAGTTGGGGGAATACTTGAGCCTTATTAAAGAAAGCAAACAGGTGTGCAACATTCCC
The DNA here is from genome assembly GCA_937890825.1 of uncultured Bacteroides sp. Lineage (GTDB taxonomy): Bacteria > Bacteroidota > Bacteroidia > Bacteroidales > Bacteroidaceae > Bacteroides. The sequence goes on from CALADS010000057.1 coordinate 35,303, forward strand.
ATCATTGCCAGCATCAACTGCTACCAGAATGCTGACTGGATAGACTTTGCCAAGAAAATTGAAGAGGCAGGTGCCGATGCTTTGGAAATCAACATTCTGGCCCTGCAAACAGATGTACTTTATAACTACGGCACGTTCGAACAACGCCATATCGAAATCCTGCAACACATCAAAAAGACCATACAGATACCGGTTATCATGAAATTGGGTGACAACTTAACCAATCCCATTGCCTTGATTGAACAATTGTATGCCAACGGGGCAGCAGCAGTAGTGCTGTTCAACCGTTTTTATCAACCGGATATCGACATCGAAAAACTTACCCATACTACAGGCAACGTATTCAGCAACGAAGCAGAACTGGGCAAGACACTCCGCTGGATAGGCATTGCCTCAGCATCTGTCAAGAATCTGGATTATGCTGCTTCAGGAGGAGTGCATTCTGCTGAAGGCATGATTAAAGCCATTCTCGCTGGTGCATCGGCTATCGAAATGTGCAGCGTTATCTACCAGAAAACTCCTGCCGTGATTCAAGGATTCCTAGCTGCCACCGAACAGTGGATGAACCGAAAAGGTATGGAAAGCATCCAGCAATTCAAGGGTATGCTGAATGTTCATGATCTGAAAGGTGTGAATACATTCGAACGCACACAATTCCTGAAATACTTCTCTTCTCACGAATAAGTGAATCCAGAAGAAACTCAAAAGAGGATGTACCGCAATGGATACATCCTCTTTCACTTTTACAAACACAGTATTTTTAACTTACACCCTCACGGGCCACAAAGAAAAAATACACTCCATTCATTTGCAACGTAAGCACTCAATTTAGGGCATACCCCTTCGAAAGGGCACTTTTCAGTGCCCTA
>CALADS010000058.1 GCA_937890825.1 uncultured Bacteroides sp.
AATAACAGTTGCAGGAGCCATTTGCTACAGCGTGTATTCTCCGGAAATACTGTACCGATTACCACCACATATTATTCTTCGTGATGATGATGGCATTCGTGGTGACTGTCGTGTGCAGCGCACCCCACGCCAGAGTCGGTAATCTGACCGTTGAGGTAAGCCGCAGCCACTTCCAGTACATCTCCTGCGCAGCCTCTTATCACCTTGATGTGATGCGCCGTGAGTACATTCAAGGCTCCCTGCCCCATATTGCCGGCCAACATTACACTGACTCCCATATTTTCCAGCACACCAGCAATGTTGGATTTACAGCCACACCCCTGCGGAGAAGGAATCATTTCGCTACTCAGAATCTGATTATCCTGGCCTACGGTCAAAATGGTATAATACTCGCAGTGGCCAAAATGATTATCCACCACCTTGTCGCGTGTAGGAATTGCTATCTTCATCATAATTTCTCTTGTATTTAAATGATTAGTATTGACACTTATTTCTTCGGAGCCGCAAGCCGGACAGAGGGGTTTGCGGATCTTGAGCGCAGGGTGGATATTATTGAACACAAAGCCGCATTCTTCACAATGAAACCACTCACTGTCGGTATACACCACTCCGCCTTCTATCATCAGGGGCACTCCACGAACCAATGCCTGGGCTATCTTTTGCCTGGCACTGACGTAAATCCGGCTCAATGTGGGGCGCGACACTCCCATCAACGCAGAAGCCTCCTGCTGAGTATGCATTTCGTAATCACATAAACGTATCGCTTCGTACTCCTCGAAGTGCAGACTCACAGCATCCTTGCTGTATCGGCTCGACACTACCGGCTTAAATCCTGATACTGAGGGCATATCTCCTACTTTACGAATATTCTTAGGACGTGGTGACATACTGTTTTCTATTTTTCGGATGCAAAGATAATGAACATATGTTCAAAACAAAAATAATCCGTAACTATTTTCTTAAGGATAGTCCCCTACCGCATACCCCCAAAAAAATACCGACTCACTTGCACCCAAGCGAATCGGTATTATTCTTTTTTCGGAAACCAATAGTTCTTACTTATCCCAAATAAGATTTGAGCAATTTGCTACGATTACTTTGTCTTAATCTTCTAATAGCTTTTTCTTTAATCTGACGAACGCGCTCACGAGTGAGTCCAAATTTGTCGCCGATTTCCTCCAATGTCATTTCCTGTCGTCCGATACCGAAAAACATCTGAATGATTTCTTTTTCGCGATCGGTCAGCGTAGAAAGTGCTCTATCAATTTCCCTCGCAAGAGACTCGTTCACTAAAGAGCGGTCGGCCATAGGAGAATCATCGTTTACCAACACATCCAGCAAGCTGTTGTCTTCTCCTTCCACAAACGGGGCATCTACGGAAATGTGACGTCCGGACACCTTGAGTGTATCAGAGATTTTGTCAACAGGGATTTCCAGTTCATCTGCCAGCTCTTCGGGCGACGGGCGACGTTCGTTCTCTTGCTCGAATTTAGAGAAAGCCTTGCTGATTTTATTCAGCGAGCCTACCTGATTCAAGGGCAGACGCACGATACGCGATTGCTCGGCCAATGCCTGCAGAATGGACTGACGTATCCACCACACTGCATAACTGATAAACTTAAAACCACGTGTTTCATCAAACTTTTCGGCAGCCTTAATCAGTCCTAAATTGCCCTCGTTAATCAAGTCGGGCAAACTCAATCCCTGGTTTTGGTACTGCTTGGCTACGGATACAACGAAACGCAGATTGGCACGTGTAAGTTTCTCTAAAGCAATACGGTCGCCCTTGCGGATGCGTTGAGCGAGTTCCACTTCCTCTTCGACGGTAATGAGGTCTTCGCGACCGATTTCCTGCAAATACTTGTCGAGAGAAGCGCTCTCTCTGTTAGTGATACTTTTGGTAATTTTTAGTTGTCTCATTCTTCTAAAACAGATTTGGGTACAAAGTTACTACAAATTATTTTCATAGGCATCAATTCTAAGCAACTTTTTTTTCATTTTTCTATATAACAAGAAGAGTGTCGGCAAAGATTATTGTCGACACTCTATTTCGCCATCATTGGCATTTCTTACAATCTATCTACCTTCCCTGTCATCCTTATCTTATTCCTGTGCAAGGTCTACTGCATAGCTGGCCCGCTTACCAGAGGGGAACATACCTGTGATGAACAATACCTGCTCTGGTGTACGTGAAGCCTCCTTCATCACCTGTTCCATATCGTCTGTAGTCTTCATAGGCTGTCCGTTGGCTTTCAGAATAATGAATCCTTTACGGATACCGGCATCCGCCATCTTTCCCTTTGACACACCCGTCACTTCCAATCCGTAACCCAAATTGAGCTGATGCTTCAGTTCGTCGGATATAGGCTTGAAGGCAGCTCCCAGCAGATCCATACCGGCATCTTTCACCACCTTGGTAGTGCCTTGCTCGTTTTTCAAGGTTATGGTAAAGTTCTTTTCTTTCTTATTACGGATTACCGTCAGCTTCACCTTGTCGCCCGGACGATGCTTAGCCAAGATTTCCTGCAAGTCGGCAAACTTATGTATTTTCTTGCCTTCCAAATGAGTAATCACGTCGTTTTCCTGCAATACACCGGCAGCAGAACCGCCTTCTACCACTTCGGCCACAAAGATACCTTCTTTCACGCCCAGTTCATCGGCTTTCTTTTTCAGTTCCTCTATCAGACGTTCATCCATCTGCAAGTCGGTAGCCAAATCTCTACCCTTGATGCCGAGCAATGCACGCTGCACGGTGCCGTATTGCTTCAAGTCGGACACCACCTTGGTCATGATGCTGGTAGGGATGGCAAAGCCGTAGCCCGAATAAGCACCGGTAGGAGAATACAGCATGGCATTGATACCTATGAGTTCGCCTCGGGCATTGACCAATGCCCCTCCACTATTACCTTGATTAATGGCTGCGTCGGTCTGAATGAACGACTGGATATTGGCAGCCTGTCCGTTGGCAGCCATTCCGCCGATAGCACGAGCCTTGGCGCTGACGATACCAGCGGTAACCGTAGAATTCAGATTGAAAGGATTTCCCACAGCCAGTACCCATTCACCTACCTTCAGGTCGTCGGAGTTGCCCACCGGCACCGTAGGGAAATCATCGCCGCTAATCTTCAGCAGGGCCAGGTCGGTGCTGGGGTCGGTTCCTATAATGCGTCCTTTCAGTTCGCGGTCGTCGTTCAGCTTCACGGTTATTTCATCGGCTCCTTCCACCACGTGGTTATTGGTTACGATATAGCCGTCTTTAGAGATGATGACGCCCGAACCGAAGCCCACGCGCGGCTGCGTCTGCACCTGTCGCTGACGACCACGGCCGTCGCCAAAAAAGAAATCAAAGATATCGGGCTGCGTCTCGATGGTCTGCACTTTGCTGAGCTGTGTGGCACGGATATGCACCACGGCATGTACGGACAACTCGGCCGCCTGAGTCAAATCTACCGGTTGCAAGTCGGTGGCGCTGAAGGCAGCCAGACGCACGTCTGGATTCTGCTGAAACATTTCGTTGAATGATGCGGAAGCAGATGCATCTTCGCGCTGCAATAATTTATACGTGGTAATACCTGCAACTCCTGAACTCAAGAGTACCACTGCGGCTACTCCTAAGATGTTTCTTGTTGTCTGTTTCATACGCTTTCTATCGTTAATTTGTTAATATTCGAGTTTTGTTTAACATTTCGACGTTAAAATAACGACAAAAAACGTTCGGTTATTCCGCTTGTCACCTTTTTTTGTTGTCTTTTAACAGAGAACATTTTGAGCTTAACAGCGATTAACGGCAGCAACTGACAAATTAGCATTTATGCACGCATACTGACATGTTAAAATCTGTGGGCTGGCAGAGAGGTGCCATAATAAGGGTTTCGGTCGGTAGTCATAATCTTCTCATCCTTATTTATATAAGGCAGGATGCGAGTGGCAAAGAGCAGACGTCCCAGGTTGAAGGCATCGAAGCAGTCGTCGGTAGCCACCAGCGAACTGATGTGCACATCGCCCTGCGAATGGATAAATCGTCCGTGTCCGATATAGATACCCACGTGCGATATGCCGGGTTTTTGTCCGTCGGATGCAGGCTTTCTGCCAAAGAATATCAAGTCGCCCGGTTCCAGATTCGAGAAATCGGGGGCGATGTCTATATGCTGCCCCACGTAAGCCTGCTGCGAGGCATCGCGCGGCAAGATTACATCGTGCATAAAAAACACGGTCCGCACCAGGCCGCTGCAGTCCATACCCTTAGACGATGTACCTGCCCACAGATAGGGCACTCCCATCAAGGTGTGTGCGGTGGCCAGGATGGCATCGGCATCCAGCCGCAGTGCTTTACGCCAGCGATGTTCGGGTCTGGCTATCCGCTTTTCGATGTACCCCATCCGCCCGTCCGGGTAACTCACGCGGTAGAAAGAGCCCTTGCTGCCCTCCCACTTCAAACGGTCACCGGCTACCACGTCGGATACGGGCTGTGCCTTGCTGGAAGGTTTGGTATAGACCGAACCATAATGGGCCGTCACCACGATTTTCTCTGCCTTGTTCCATGCCTCCAGCTGGCTGCGACTGACGCAGCACACCCCTACCCGATGCACCCATCCCTGGTATTCATCGGGCAGCTGCACCCGATACCAGCCCTCTTGCTGCAGCACACGCACGGGCATACCCAGCAGTCCCTGGGTGATCATCTCGGAGGTGAAATCGGGCTTCGAGCGAAGGTTGGCCACCGACACATTTACAATGCCATACACGGCTTCACACGCGCCGCCTGTTCCTTCTGCCGTCTGGGCAGCCAACGAAAATGCCGACAGCCATCCAGCCATCCATACCATGAGCAGCATACGGATGCTTCTATGGGCAATTTTTGTTTTCATATCTTCCAGATGTTTACACTATGATTTTTTTCTGATAACTAATACGAAGCTGCCTGTGTGGTGTGTATAGCTGCACACCGGGAGCGCCTCTACAAATCCTTCACCAGCACCTTCCGCGCACTGGAGTAATACTCGTCACGCGCTTTCAGCAAGGCCTTCCATTCATCGCCAAACTCCTGCTCACGGTCCACCTTGAAATCTTCCGAGCCGTGCGTATACAGCCGGTCTAGCAGCACAGCTATACTCAACTGATTGATGTCCAACGATGGCTGATAAGCGATGTATTCTTCATCGGTCACCACCTCGTGCAGCAGTTCCACCTCTTGCAGTTCGTAGAGCATCTGCTGCGTCAGCCGGATAGGAATCTGACACACCTCAGACAAATCCTCGGCGGTATACGGCCGTTCGCCACGAGCAAAGCGCTTGGTGATGAGCGACATCAGCATAATGGCCACAAAATCGCAGTAACGGCGGCTGATGTTGCGCGTATCCTTATCGAAACTAAAGCTGCGGATATTCTGTCCGGCATAGGTCAATTCGGCCCCAAAGAGGCAGATGGTCCAGGATATCTGCAGCCACAGTAAGAACAGAGGCAACGCTGCAAAACTTCCGTAAATGGCATTGTAGCGCGACACCCACACCTGGCTGCTGATATACAGAAACTGAAACGCCTGATGAGCCGTACCGGCCAGTATACCCGAAATCAAGGCATGCTTGAATTTCACTTTGGTATTGGGCATAAACAGATACAAGGCGGTAAACATACACCAGGTAAGCACGAAGGGAATGAGGCGGATAAGGAATTTCACGATGGGGGCCAGCAGCGTAAAATCTTCGATATTCTTCAGCATGGTGCTCATAAAGATGGAGAGTCCGCCCGACACTACCAGCAGCAGGGGCATCAGCAGCAGCATGGAGAAATAATCCGTAATCTTGCGATACATGGTGCGTGCCTTCTTTACCTGCCAGATGCGATTGAAAGTCACCTCCATGTTATTTATCAGAATCAGTACCGACCACAACAGCATGATGATACCCACCCCGATAAACACCCCGCTCTTGGCCTGCGAGAGATAGGAATCTACAAAGAGCAGAATCGTTTCCGTGGCTTGTGTAGGTCCGCCGAACCCACTGATTATCTGGCTCTCCAGCAGATTGTCCAATCCGAATCCGCGCGCTATGGCAAACAGGATGGCCAAAATGGGCACAATGGCCAGCAGCGTGCTGTAGGTCAGTGCAGAAGCCTTGTTTACGATGCGGTCTTGCGTAAACCGGCTGATGCATACATAGATGGTCTTGATGATAGTATAGACAGAAAAAGTGGTTTTGGTTACTTCATCTTCGGTGATGCGCCAGATGTCGTACGTCAGAAATTTCCAGAAGGCAGCTATGCGTTTGTTCATAAGACAGAGTATTACAAGAAAAAAAAGCAGTAAGTCTGTAAGCCGGGTTCTGTTCCTCCCGTTACCGGGAGGTGCCTGTCATTTATCTGAGCCTGATGTCACCATCACACTTTAGCGGTCCACCCTCCGACGTGGAGCGAGCAGCTCTCCTTAATGCCGGTATACATGACCTTACAACTCCCAAGACGCACAGCCCTTGTGTCGCCACAAGACTGGTGGGCTCTTACCCCACCTTCTCACCCTTACTCCGCCGAAACGGAGCGGTTCTTTTCTTCTACGTTACTCCACCCTCGCGGACAGCTTTCTGTTAGGAAGTGGGATGCTCTGTGTTGCCCGGACTTTCCTCATACGCACATGGCGCAAGCGACAAGCCGACCTACTGCTTTTTTCGTCGGCAAAGATAAGAAAAAATATTCAGAAGCCGTTTAGAAAAGCTGTTTAAAATTTATTCAGGAAGCCTGTTCTATACGCAGAGCATGTATCCCCACGGAGGAGGGAGTCATCGCTGAAGCTGCGCTATGCCCTCCCGAATGTAGGGCCGCTCCAGGTCGTGGGGCTTCAGGCAGCAGGCATCGCACAACAGCAGGTCGATGTCTAGCCGCACTATTTCCTGCGCCTTGTCTTCCGGTAGCCGGCCGGCTTTGCGCTCTATATCCTTGAGCAGCGATTTCACTTGTGCAGGCGACAGGGAAGAAGAGAATCGCCCCACTTGGTTGGAAAATTTATCGCGACGATGAAAGTACAAGGGTTCTGTCTCCACCTCGGCAGAGAAGCAGATGCCGGGGAAACTGGCTTGCAGCAGACGGCGGGCCAATGCCATGTGCTCCGTCCGCTGCCAATTGCTTCCTATACCGATGGTGTATACCATATCACGCACCTCTCTCTCTCTTTTTTCATTAAATCAGTTTGACAGGAGAAAGGGTGGTTAGTTGAACAGTTCATCCAGCCCGCTTACCGGCTCGTCCATGGGTACTGCCTCACCCTCTACCGTCTCTTTGCAGGGGTCGTAGTCTTCGGGCAGCTGGAAGGTCTCTTCGATGTCGTAGCCCAGCGACTTGTCGGCATACACTTTATTCATATAGTCGGTCCAGATAGGCAACGCCATGGAAGCCCCCTGTCCGTAATACATGCGGTCGAAATGGATGTCGCGGTCTTCGCCGCCCACCCAGCAGCCCGACACGAGCGAAGGCGTAAAGCCCATGAACCATCCGTCGGCATTATAATTGGTGGTACCGGTTTTGCCGCCCATATCTGCTTTGAAGCCCAAGCGACGCACGCGTCCGCCCGTACCTTCATTGATTACCGAGCGCAGCATCACCAGCATCTTATAGGCACTCTGCGCGCTGATTACCTCGTTCATTTCGGGGGTAAAGTTGGCCAGCACATTGCCCTCATTATCCTCGATGCGTGTCACGAAGAGCGGAGCCACCCGGATACCCTTGTTGGGGAATGCCGTATAGGCACTGACCATCTCGCCTACGGATATTTCGCAGGGGCCCAAACAGAGCGATACGGAAGGTACGATTTCACGGTTGCGCACGCCGAAGCTCTGCACCAGACGCTTCAGTTCGTAAGGATTGAGTTTACTCATAAGATAGGCCGTAATCCAGTTGTCCGAGTTGGAGAGTCCCCACTTCACGGTCACCATCTCGCCTATGCGCTTATTGTTGGCATTGCGCGGAGTCCAGGGTTTACCGTTCTCGTCTATCAGCGTGTACTGCACGTGGCGCACGGGGTCGCACGGCGAGAATCCATTCTCCATGGCCTGCGCATACACATAAGGCTTCATGGTAGAGCCTATCTGGCGGCGTCCCACCATGGCCATGTCGTACTTGAAGTAGTGATAGTTGGGTCCGCCCACATAAGCCTTCACATGACCGTTGCGGGGGTCCATCGACATAAATCCTGCCCGCAGATAGAATTTATAGTATCGGATAGAGTCCATCGGTGTAAGTACGGTATCCTTCTCTCCTTCCCAGCTGAACACCGACATATCTACCGGCGTATTGAAAGCCTTTCGGATCTCGGCCTCGGTAGCACCTGCCTTCTTCATCAGCCGGTAGCGGTCGCTCTGTCGCATGTTGCGGTCCAGAATCTCGTCCACCTGCTCCTGTGTCAGGCGGAAGGTATAAGGTGCCTTCTTCGCCCCTTTCTTCTCGCGGAAGAAGTGCTTCTGCAGTTCCTTCAGATGGTTGGTCACCGCCTCTTCGGCATACTGCTGCATGCGCGAGTCGATGGTGGTATAAATTTTCAGCCCGTCGGTATAGAGGTTATACTTGTCGCCGTTGCGCTTACGGTTCTTTTCGCACCAGCCAAAGAGGGGGTTCGTTTCCCAATCGAGCGAGTCTTCGTAGAACTTCTGCATCTGCCATCCGCGATAATTGGCTTTTTCGGGCTTCTTGGCGGTAAGCACGCCGCGCAGGTATTCGCGGAAGTAGGTAGCCATACCCTCATTGTGGTCCACCTTGTGATACACCAGCTTCAAGGGCGTTTGCTGCAGCGAGTCGCATTCGGCAGCGGTGATGTATCCCGCCTTGCGCATTTGGTCCAGCACCACGTTGCGGCGGCCGCGCGTGCGTTCGTTGCGTCGCAGCGGGTTGAAGTACGAGGGATTCTTGCACATGCCCACCAGGGTGGCAGCTTCTTCTATCTTCAGGTCGCGCGGTTCGCAGCCAAAGTAGGTGTAGGCTGCCGTCTTGATGCCTACGGCATTGTTCAGAAAGTCGAACTTATTGAGATACATCGTAAGAATCTCTTCCTTGGTATACTGACGCTCCAGCTTCACGGCTATCACCCACTCGATGGGTTTCTGACAGAGGCGTTCCAGCATGTTGTCGGCCCCGGGCGAATAAAGCTGCTTGGAAAGCTGCTGGGTGATGGTACTTCCACCGCCGGCATGTTTCTGCATCAGCACGCCACGCTTCACCACGGCTCTGAACAGGGCCTTGGCATCGATGCCCGAGTGCTCGGCAAAGCGCACATCTTCGGTAGCTATCAGGGCATTGATAAGATAGGGCGAGAGGTCTTGATAGCCCACGTATACACGATTCTCCTTGCTGAAGGAGTAAGTGCCCAGCACCTTACCGTCGGCCGAAAACACCTGCGTAGCAAATTTATAATTGGGATTTTCCAAATCTTCCACCGGCGGCATATAGCCTATCCATCCCTGGGCAATGCCCCAAAACAGACCTACGGCACAGAGGATGCCTGCCAGCAACAATACCCAAAGGGCGATAACAAATTTCTTTATCATGATTCTCTTTTCGTTCTCTTTTTTAGTTAGATTTCAGCTATGTAAGATGCAAGAAACGGAAACGTAACAACTTCTTCATCTATGTGGGTACAAAGATACGAAATTATTTGCAGAAGTGCCTTGGTTATCGGCAGGATTTTACGGGATTAATTGGTTAAAATCTTCATTTTCTTTCACTTACACCGAATTTCATAACACTAAAAACGGGCGTAGCAGAAAAAAAGGAAGGACAACCCTCACGGACTATCCTTCCCGATCTCTTAATATGTACAAAAACCTTAAAACGAGATTCAACAAGCCTCGCGGCTCATTCAAATCTCAGCACATCACAGCTTCGAGGTAATTCATACACCCAAAGCGTTCTTATTTTTCCTATTGTTTAATTAAAAATGTCTTTATCATTACCATCAGGGGCAAAGAAAATCAAATAACCGATACCGTGCGAATATCGGGCACAAGTTTTAAGTCTTTTTAAGTTTGAAGCCATCCCCCCTTCACCACCCGCTCGATTCATTTTCTTTTACAGCGTCACCTGCCTACCCCATTTTTCCAAGCAATGACAGTAGTGACGATAGTGACGATAATGACAATAAAAATGGAGCCAACCTGTGTTTTTCGGCTGTAGAGTGGCTATAAAAAATTAATGTATATAATATTTACTATATATATAAATATATATATATATATATATATTTATATATATAGTAACCTCTAAATAGAGGGAGACGTCGAAGAGAGGGGGTGCCATTTTTATTGTCACTATCGTCACTATTGTCACCGCTATCAGTCTCTGATGAAAACTATTAGGATATGAAAAGTTTTCGCCAAAAACCCTTATTATGAGATTTTTCTTTTACAAATACGAGAATCGGCCTACTCTCCCCGCTCCGCCCCGAACAACACCCCGCCACCAACCATCCATACTAATGCGCAGGCAGACACCTATGCAGACGCCCATAGAGGCGCTGAGACGAACAAATAACTTTACTGCAAGGAAATCTATGCCTTGCCGCCTTAAAAGCTAAGCAAGGCACGCTATGGGCGAAACTCGCAGCCATGGAGGCAACTGATACCCTTCCGGATGCAAACTACGGTTATCAATATACATTTTTTGAATTTCATGGCCGTTTTTACAAAATAGTACATACGAAATGTACGATTTTGTACACTGCTACGAATAGATATACCCAAAAAACGAGATTTACGAAGAGGTGAAAAGAAAAACGCAACAAAGTATTAAATCCAAGTAAACTACTCGATACAACACTTTGTTGCGCAATAAAAAAACAATTCCGTGTCCGGATAGTGGAGCGTATGAGACTCGAACTCATCACCTCGACACTGCCAGTGTCAAAAAATACACTGAATATCAATCTGTTATCTTTGTTTGGGTAACAATAATGGGTAACTTTATTTAGTACAAAGATACAAATTTCTGTAGATTTTAAGCAGATTCGTGCATATTTACTTTGATTTTTTTGTGTATAGTTTAGTCTTATAATACATTTGTTGTTCAATTCTATGTCGATGCTGAATTGGTGGAAGTATAGTTTACCTACCAATATAAGTCAGGGATTATAGAAAAGCTGGATAAAATGAACGAAACACAATTAAGGCAGATTTTTGATTATGTGAAAGGTGTGGTCTGAAATAAAATTGCTAATTTTAAGGCGCTATTTGGTTGATATGATTTGGTACTGTTTTCATTATATTTAAAATTGTTTTTTATGGAACAAGGATCTGTTTTAGTAGAATTGAAGAAAATGAAATCTGAACTTCAATCCTTAATAGTAGAAATGCAAGGTAAAGCAAGTAAAGAGGATTTATTCGTTTTTAGATTGGAAGATTCTTGTAATTGCCTAAAGAGTGCGGTAATAAATAGTACCTTGAATTTACCTAGTATAAGCTCTTTCAGATTTTATTTTTCGAAATTAAAAAGCACAGAAAACATAGAATACATACTAGGTCTTCTCCATGAGTGTTGGATTTTAACTCATCCTGATAAAATGTTTGATTCGTCATATAAGGATGACGACCCCATTGCGATTTTAGAAAATTCCCTATGTAAGTATTCGGACAATAGTTTTTATGATGTTGTGTCCGAAGAAATGAATACACCTATAAACATTGTAATTGCTGATACCTATTATCGTAAGGTTCAAGAAAACGAAATGCTTTATTTATTTCGTGAATATCTTGGAGAAGTTTACAAAGCTGTAAACGACGCTTATAATGGATATGATTTTATAATAGAAAAAGGTTTTATGCCTGTATGCTGTTTGAAAGTTGCATTAAGTAGAGAACAACTTCGCCTACTATTTTCAAAAGTATCCCAGGCTGGTTTCATGAAAGATGATGAAGCCACATGCTACTCATTTCTTTCATTATTCAGTAACACATTGCATAGCTCCTATGGGAAAATTATTTGGTTAGATAGAAATGAGAAGAACAATCAACCTGCTGTTGCATCACTTTATGCAATGTTCTCAGCTATGGGAGTAGTCATGAATAAATACAATAAAAATATAATTTGCAAGCATTTTAACGATGCGAATAATAACCCTATATCCCCGGATAGCTTAAAAGATCGAAAGGACAGTTCGACATTGCAAAAAATAAAAAAAATTATTGCTGCCTGTTGTTAAAAGTAGCATCTGTTCTAACTTTTCATCCCTCATACCCTATTTTTGATTGATTAGGTATGGGGGATTTTTTTCCCCTATCTACCTCTATCCTCTTCCAGTACTTTTGTAATAGAATAATATCTACCTATCTCTCTTCCCCTATAATCCTGTATGGACTTTGCATTATAGAAATTTTAATTTTGCGGCATAAATCAAAATAAAAAGAAGATGGAAATAGTAAAAGAAAATATTCAGATTACGCAAGTATCGTTAAGTGAATTGCTGGAAGTTATTGAAAAAATAGTTCAAAAGTGCTTAAAGGAAAATAAGTCCCAGCTAGTAACGACGGAATGTTCTGATTTCCCTTTATTGGTAACGGGTGTCAAAAGAGTAGCATCTCTCTTAGGCATTTCAGTGAGTACGGTAAGCAGGATGAAAGCGGACGGACTACTTGATGATGCGACCTTTCAGAATGGCAAAACCGTAATTTTCGATACTTATAAGGTATTGGAAATCCTGCGTGTTAGTAATCGGAAAAGTAAGTATAATGTTAAAAATTAAAAGTACAATGGAAAAGAGTCTAATTGATGAAGCAGTTTCCACACTGGATTTGCAAGGGTCAAATGTGAAAGAATCCACTGTGGAGGATAAGGATCTACAGGCAGGTGCATCTGCTGGTGATGCACAACAACCTAATTCAGAAGAAAACAAAGATGAAGCCCCAGAAGCAGTACCGATGAAGCTGACAAAAGGAATGATCTGCACCATATTTGGACTACTCGAAACGGGTTATACTTTCGGGCGTATCAAGATTAACCGTGATATTGATGCGAAACAGGTCAAGAAAAAAATAGCTTCCATTCTGGCTTGTAAGGGTATCATATCTCCATTCCTTGTTGTACCTGCCATTGTCTGTTTGAAAGCAGGATTGGAACTGGTGGACGAAAGTGGAAATCCTATTACTATGGACACCCCGAACCTCGATCTTATCCTTATTGTAATCGATGGTCAACATCGTTTAGAAGCTCTTAGGCAACTGAACAAGAAGTTAAAGAAGGAGAATAAGCCTGAATATGAGGGTTATGTCTATCTTCCTCTTATAAGCGAGTATGATGTTCCCACGTTGTTGAGAGAGGCCAATTCTGCAACAAACCCTTGGGATGGTATGGATTGGGTAACACAACTTCTTGCAACAGCGAAGGAAAAAGGTATTGCTACAGAAAAATTGGAATGGGTAAAGGATAAAGCAAAAAAAGGATCTGATTCAGCAGCCTGGGCTTGGGTAAATGGTGGTAAGACCAACTCTAAAGCTACCTGTATCAATGCTTCAACCGATAATCAGAAATTGCAGGATTTGGCTAATACTGACTCATTTGAAGAAGACAAGAAACTTTATGTAGCTGCTTCCAAGTCTTTTAAAGGGAACTCAAAAAAAGTCCTCGGTTGGAAAGTATTGCCAGAGTGGACTTATAAGCAGTTGGATTCTTTTATAAAAAAGGATATGAAGCGGAGCGATGCTATCAGTGTGTTGGTCGCATTCCTTGAAAGCATAGGAACGACCGACGCAGAGGAAATAAGCCAAATGAAGAAGAATGCCAATCAGAGCAAGGATAACATGATTATCACCAAGCTGAACGAATTATTTGCCGATTTCAATCTTAAACACTAATCCCGGTTTCCCCATCATGTGAGAGGTGGTGGGGATTCCATAAAAAACAACCGCATAATGAATTTAAAGAAGTTCATAGAAAACGGATATAACATCTGTTTCCCTCAAAAGCCCAAACTTGATACGGGGATAATCAATAAGTTACAATGCCAGTTGATGTGTCCTGTTGAAACCATTGTCATTCATGTTACCACTGTGTATGGGTACTTGGCACGTGGAATTTCGGTAGTGGACGAAAACGGCGATCTTGTAACCGCACTTGACGATGATTTGGATAAGAAGCTGGTTATTGTAGATAGTGATTTGAACCTTTGGTATGCCTTACAACAATCCGCAATCAGGGTTGAGGAGATTGGCATTGAAATAGTCTCCTGTAGGTGTTTGAAATTCTGATATTAGTTAGCAAGCATTGGCATCGGCTTGCTCACTTATAATTGAACTTTATAATTTTTTTGGATAATGAGAAAACAAATAATTCTTATTACAGCCCTTTCTATGCTTAAAAATATCCTTGGCGTAGAATATAAATGGTTAGAAAACAAAAGGATAGCAATATAAGAAAAAACAATAAAAAATGAGTACTACTACAAAAATCTCATGGACTACAACCACGTGGAATGTTACAGCAGGTTGTAACCCGATTAGTGACGGATGTAAGAATTGTTATGCAAAAGTGATGGCAGAACGTTTGAAAGCGATGGGACAGACCAAATATCAGAACGGTTTCATCCCAACCATTCATCCAGAGTGTTTGAATGAACCATTTGGGTGGAGAGGAAAAAAACTTGTATTTGTAACAAGTATGGGAGATTTATTTCATAAGAGTATTCCGTTTGATTTTATCGACAAAGTAATGGAAGTTATCAGCCAGTGCCCACAGCATACATTTCAGATTCTGACCAAACGAGCAGAACGGATGTATGAATATTTTTCGACTCATGCCATTCCCGAAAATGTATGGCTTGGCGTTACAATTGAGAATCAGAAGGTAAAAGACCGCATTGATTACTTGAAGAACCTGAATGCTTCTGTAAGATTTCTAAGCTGTGAGCCTCTATTGGAAGATTTGGGAACACTTGACCTATCTGATATTGAATGGGTTATCGTTGGTGGTGAATCGGGAAACAGAGCCAGAAAAGTGGAAAAGGACTGGATTCTGAATATTAAATCCCAATGCGACGCTGCAAGTACAGCTTTCTTTTTCAAGCAATGGGGTGCTTGGAGTGCTGACGGAGTGAAACGTAGTACTAAGGTAAACGGCTCTCTTTTAGACGGAAATGAATATCATGCTTATCCGACTCCAAGAAAGACAAAACCTTGATTGAGTAATTAACCTAATGAAGCCTGAACTCATTTATGGGATAGGGCTTCATTATAAAACATAAAAAAATGACTCCAGATGATATTTTAAAAGAAATCCTTAATAATATTCCGAAAACGGATTTCAAGGAGATTTATGCCAGTGGATTGTACCGGAGGCTGGAAAATGAAACCGATCCTGATGTGAAGAAACTTCTTCAGGAGAAGATCTATTCCATACAAGTCACTGATGAGAACAAATCCGTCCTTGTTGTCGAGAAAGTGAAGGAAGTCGCTGAACAATTGGGCTATGGCCTTGTGATCAATGAGGAAGGAATGTGCTATCTGTATAACAAAGTGTTTTGGGAACCGATAAACGAGCTTGGCCTGAAACATTTCCTTGGCAAGGCTTTCCAAAAAATGGGAGCCGACAAATATACAGCCAGAAATGTGAGGATAGCGAACAGGATCCATGAACAGGCCTGCTACTCACTTTACAGGCAGACAGAACGTGATAAGGGTGTGGTTAAAATCAATCTGACTAATACGACCCTTGTGATTGGTCATGATGGAAGCGTGAAGGAACAGGAGCATTCGGCTGATGACTATTTCTTCTATGTCCTTCCTTATGAGTATGACCCTAAAGCGATGTGTCCCATGTTTCATAAGTTTCTGGATGAAGTATTGCCAGCCAAAGATGTTCAAGAAGTATTGCAGGAGTTTGTCGGTTGCTGTCTTAATCCCTTCATCAAACTGGAGAAGGCATTGTGTTGTGTAGGTTCAGGCTTCAATGGCAAGAGCGTGTTTTTTGAGATTGTGATGGCTCTGCTTGGTGAGGATAATGTCTGCTCCTACAACATAAACTCCTTATGTGATGATAAAGGGTACAGCAGGGCAATGATCAAAAACAAGCTTCTGAACTACAGCAGCGATTTCAACGGCAAGATATTTGCCAACGGTATCTTCAAGCAACTGACGAGTGGAGAACCCGTTGAAGCCAGAAGATTGTATAAGGAACCGGAGATTTTAAAGGACTATGCAAGGCTCGCTTTCAACTGTAACTCTATGCCTTATAGTAGTGATACATCTTTCGGATTCAGAAGGAGGTTATTGATTATCCCTTTCGATGTGAAGATAGACAAGAGTAAGGCTGACCCTGATCTGGCTAAAAAATTGAAAAATGAATTGTCAGGTATTCTCATCTGGGCTATTGAAGGTCTAGGAAGATTTATCAGGAATGGGAAAAAACTCAGCAAGTCCTCCACCCTTGACAATTTGGAGCAGGCATATAAGGAGGATACGGATACTGTGGTGATGTTCCTGAGTGCCAAGAAGTGTGTTCCTGATAAGGACAACAAGATAGGTCTGAATTCCCTGTTTCATACTTATCGGGAATTTTGTAGGGATAATAACCAAAAAGCCGAGACCAGGGAAAACTTCAAGATGAAACTGAAAAGTGAGGGCTATGTAGTGGAAGAAGATAACAAGAAGGGGGTGAAAATATGTATAAACAGTTCCATGATTAGACTTTCCTCACTTTGTGATTAGATTACTTTTCTTTCCCTACCTCAAAGGGAAAGGAGGGGAAAATGGAGGAAAAGGGGGTGGAAAAGCCTATTATTTATAACTTTTTTCAATTTCATCCATTCCAAAATCAGTAAAAAAATAGGTTTTAGAGGTTCCGCTTTCCCTTTTCCCCTTCTCTCTCTTGAGGACGGGAAGAAGAAAGATTAAATGAAATATTAACGAACAATTAAAATTTAGAAATTATGATTGAAGTAACAATCTTCAAACAGAAACCTTATAGTCAGGAATATACAAATCCTCTGACCGGTATAAAATCATTCAGAGTCATGGAATATCCTCCCAACCATGTGGATATTGATCTGGTATTCGATATGATTAAACAGGAAAAACTGAAATCTGAGATTGATGCCATGAGATCCTTCTATGATACTGACCATTCAAAGTATTCCAAACTTAAGGGAAAGTTACCTATCTGTCTTTTTGCCGGAACATTCGGAAGATTCTGTAATGATGCTCTTATTGCTCCTTCAGGTCTTGTAGTAGTTGATTTCGATAAGATTCCGGTTCAAGAAATGGTTAATGTCTGGAATATGCTGGTTAATGATCCTTATACCTATGCTGCATTCCTTTCTCCTTCCGGTAGAGGTTATAAGGTTATTGTCCGTGTAGGGAATAATATGGATAATACCAGTCATAACGAATACCTTGATGCTTTGAAGGAATATTATAACTCTCCGTTTTGGGATGACAGTTGTAAAGGAATATCCAGAGCTTGTTATCTCAGCAGTGACCCTGATCTTTATCAGAACAGGAATAGTAAAACGTGGACGAAGAGAATTTCATCATCCCCTTCTTCACCGGTTGTTATTTGTGCCAAAACTTATGCTCCACCTTATGAACATGGGAAGCTGCTAAATTTCTTAGAAGGCGGATTTAACAAGTACCCGATGACACGTGGAAACAGACATCGGTCATCTTTTGATAGAGCCAGAGAATTAGCGGAATGGGGTATTCCACAAGAAACAGCTTTCAGGTATCTCTCCCAATTCATAGAACCGGATTTTTCAGAAGAGGAGATAAAACGTGAAGTAAGGAATGCCTATAAGTGGGTTAATGATAAAGGCAATCTGGGTAGTAAATATAGAAAAATTTAAGATTATGGATTACAAAAAAATATTAGGGAATATAATCAATGCTATCTCTAAACCGAGTATTCAAACTGGTAAAAAGGGAACATATTCAGAAATCTGTTCTAACGTACAACAAATAGCTATAAAGATCGGACATCCATTTCAGACTTTTAATGATCAGTGTGTCTATTGTTACACTGGGAGTCATTGGGTACCCATAGATGATTATGTTCTAAAAGTATTTCTCAGGGAAGCTTTGGGGAAAATGATAAATAATATGGTAGAGGCATCACAAAGGGAAGTGGTGGAAGGATTGTTCAAGCAGTTTCCATATACGGTGATGGGATTGGCGGTAGAGCAGGACAAGGAGAAAATCAACTTTCAGAACGGTACGCTTAATCTTAAAACCGGAAGACTGGAACGACACCTGTATTCGGATTATTTCAGGTATGTCCTTCCTTATTCCTACAATCCTAAAGCTATGTGTCCTATGTTTATGAAATACCTTGATAGAGTTTTGCCAGACAAGGACGCTCAGAAGGTATTATCTGAGTATATTGGTTGGATATTTACATCCTTAAAACTGGAGAAGTGTCTTTTTCTTTTTGGGTCAGGAAGAAATGGAAAATCAGTGTTCGTTGATATAATCGAAGCTCTGTTAGGTAAAGAAAACGTTTCCCACGAATCTCTATCGGATATGTGTGGTGAGAATGGAGATAGAAGCAGAGCCAACTTATCAGGAAAACTGTTGAATACCTGTTCAGATGTAGCTCCCAATGCCTTTTCTGGAGACATCTTTAAACGTATTGCCAGCGGAGAACCAATCAGTACCAGACAGTTATACAAAGACGTAACGACATTGACTGATTATGCTAAAATGATTTTCTGCTTAAATGAACTGCCGAAAACCAATGATAAATCTAATGGTTACTTCAGAAGATTTTTGATTGTACCCTTCAAAGTTCTGATTCCAAAGAAAGAAGTAGATCCGAAATTAGCAGAGAAGATTATTTCTACAGAGTTACCCGGGATTATGAACTGGGTACTTGAAGGAAGAAAAAGACTTATCACTCAGTCTGCTTTTACAGAATCTTCATTATGTCAGAAACAGTTGGAGGAATATAGATATGGAAGTGGAGTACGAAGCAGACTAAAGTTAATTCTGCCTGATGAGTTTAAATCTTAACAGCGGATAAGTAAATTCTTGATTTGAGAACCCAAAATGAATAAAAAAGGAGACCGAGCAATTAAGTTCGATCTCTTTTTTTCTTTAAAAAATTATCTGCATTAGAATCCTATCTGAATACGTTCTAATCCCTATATGCTCCACACCTTGATTTTCACGTGCTAGTAATAATTTGTATAATCGTATGAAAGCAGTGATGTGGCTATAAAAGTTTTTTCCAATAAATTTAAGCGGAAAGATAATCGGATAACCACCGACTTCAGATGGCTGGAAAGCTGCAATTCCCAAACCTGTGATAATTGCCATATCCTTATCTGAAATGATGTGTCTATTGGGGTCGGCACAAATAAAATCCCTGATAAAAACCATCCTTACTTCTTTTTCGCTCAATTCCAAGATGCGAAATGTTACTATTCCAGAAGTGTTTTCATCTAAAGCATCTTGAACCTGGAATTCAATATCCTCAATACTCATGTCTGTGGTAATTATTTCACCGTTTGCTATAAATTTGTTCGTCATAGTTTCTTCGTTTTTTGTGATGTGATTGATAATATTATCCCTAATTTCTCTTTCAAAAAAGATATTAGTCCTCCATAGGCATCAATTCTTCTCCGCTCTCTAGGCATGATAGATAGTGCGTCCTGAAGGGTTATGCTAATACAGAAACCGGTTTTGAAAGCATCCCCATATTTATCTTGGAGTGCTTCAACGTCTTTTTTGAATTTTTCAGGGATAGGTTTGGTGATTGTCTTGTTGCTGTCTTTTCTTACGATTACACTTGGCTCAGCAATATTATCCAAGCGATTAGGAGAAGGCTTTTGCTCAGCTCCTAATATTCTATTTATAAAATCAGTAAACATTTTTGATGTTTTAATTTTTATATCAGATATTAGGTTCTGAGTGGCTGGAAATAGCGTTTTAGCGATTTGGGATTCTGTTTTGCTATTATATAGTACTTACTACACCATCAGATTAGACTAACTGTAACATATAGGTTTAACAAAACAATAGCGACTATAACTAGCCGCTATTCTTGTATAGAAAGGTTTAAAACCTGTAGTTCTTTGGATGCTTACGAAAAAACAAGACACATGCCTTTTCCAATTTTGCCTATAATTCAATCATTTCATTGAACTATTATACACTTTTACGGGACAGTAATGTCTTTAACTGTTATATCTCATTGGGAATTCATCCATGAATCGTTTTATGATTTTATAATCCATATATCTGTCATGCGCAGCGTATCAATTTAAAGCATAATTTATCAAATCGGGTCTCCAGGTAGCTTCATGGCCAGACTTCCAACGCCATTTTTCGGCTTCTTCTTTTTCAATATTCATTCCAATGCCATGCTCATACATAAAGCTCAAATTCAGTTGGGCGATAGCATCTCCTTGCAATGCAGCCAAATAGAACCATTCACGGGCTATACGATAATTTTGAGTAACAGCAGTACCTGTAAAATAACAATGTCCTACTATCAGTTGGGCTTTCACATCACCGTTTTCCGCCAACTCGTACCAATCGTTAAAGGTATATTCTTGATCATTCGGTTCTTCATCATAATTTTCTTCTTCATCCTCATCGTAAATTTCCGGAGGAGTGAAAAAATCGTCTATGGCTTTCTTTACAAAAGGAGAAAAAGCTATTTCTTCTTGACAAACTTCAGTGAAAGTACGAACATATTCTTCATCTAATTCAGTAAAATCCTCATCTTCCATTGGTGTGTCATAATACGTAAGGATAAGAGACTTTAATGTATCAGCATCCGAACCATCAATATCCAAAGCCTTTTTAAAACAAGAATCTGCCTTCTCCATATCATTCATGCCGATATAGGTCTGTCCCAATAGCGTATAGATCATCAATGGATTAATAAAATACTCCTCACAAGATAAAGCAATAGCTTCCATGAAATATTTTTCTGCTAAAATGAATCGTTGTGTTCGTTTGTAATAGATACCTTTTAGACATGATATGATTAAAGCGTAAATCGGTCGCTCTTCTTCTTCCTCGACATACTGCAACACATCGTGCTTCAATATATTTTCTACCAACTCGTAATGTTCTCTTTGCCAAAAGTCGTAATATTCATATCCCGTCCAAACCCCGTCGGCTGTTATAAATCCCAAGATGTACATACAAATTTCAAGTTGTGCCTGGGGATTATCTTGAAATTTGTCTAATAGTTCCATGATATTTTCCGATTCAAAAGAAAAATCAGGGCCGGTAGAATACATCAATGCCTGTTCATAATGTAATTGGGCTTTATGTTCATTTCCCATTTCTTCATACAAACCGGATACGATACAATGATAAGCTTCCAAATTCTTTATTTGTATCTCCACAGGCAGCATACGCAAGTATTTGACCGCTTTAATAGCGTATAACTTCCAACTATCGTCATTCCAATCTTTTCGTAAATCACCTAAGAGAAGGTGAAACATATTCATTTCTCTAAAGCAACTCATAGGTGTGTCTTCAGGAGATGAATATACAGCCCTGATAGCTTCTCCAGAAGAAAACACGATACTACATTCTTCCCTTCTGTCCGGATGCCAAATGAGTTCAAGTTGCTTTTCTTCAATCAACTTTAGATAATAGCTCTCAGCTTTTTCTGCTTTTATAATACTTTCCTTATTCATCTTATTGTGTAAATTATGTAGTTACAGTCCATTACGGTTATTCCCATAGATGGATATTCATGTTCAAACCACTTGTAAAGGATAAGCACTTGGCAACTATCCAACTTTCTGTTTTGTTCTATCTCTTTGTAAAATGCAGGAAATAGATTCTTTATCCATTTCAATAGTATATCAGTAGGCAGGACTATCGGAGTTTCTTTTCTTCTGCTCAATACCTTACGTATAAACATCGGGTTCTGCAATGCCTTTGGAGCATATTTTATCTCCCATTCCGGACTGCTGATTCTTATGGTTCGATGAAAACTACCGTAAAAAACTTCCTCACAAAGCGGTTTCAGTGATTTCAGCATATCTGCAGTCATCTTGGGTACTTCCAAATAAGAACGATGAAAGATCTTATTCTCAGCTGCTTTTGCCTGTTTTCTGTTGAAGCGTCCATCAGGAGTTAGAAAATCCTTGGTACAATATCTCATTTCTCGGATGAACCATCTTCTTGCCACTTTATCTTTAGCAAGTCCGCCCAAGCATTCGAGATAGTCGTACATACTTTCCACTTTGCATTCGTCAAACGAAACCCTGCAATATCCTAATACAACATTACGTTTCTTGTAGGTAATTTCTGCGACGGCCATGTGATGCTCATAGAACGCTATTTGTATGGAATAATGCTTGTTGCTGAAACGCTTCGTACCTAGATGCGCTGCCGATTTATATAATATACTCATATTCATCCAATGTATCAGTCAGTTCAGCCCAACGGGTAATAATAAGTTTGGCATAGAGATGTGGAAATAGCCCATAACACCCAAGGGCATATCCTTCATTAACTTCAATCAATAATGTACTGCCGTCTGAAGTAACCCCGAAATCCATACCATACGCATTAGGTGCTGTTACATAGTCCTTCACTGCATTTTCAATCACGCTTGGATTATAATGCACTTTCCAATCCCCTTTATAGGGTCTGACATCGAGTATTTTTCCATATCTGACAAAGACCCTCCACTCTGCCATAAAATCAACAGGTTCGCTACATAACACCTCGTAATTATCGTCACAGCATCCGCAACCCACTAAATCATGACTGGTGCTGATAACTCTTCCCGATAATCTTTTTCCTTCAACCGATTTAATGAATACCGGCCATAATGCAGGAGTGTTCGCTATTTTATTTATGTTGGATTTCCATAGTAATCTTCCGAAATAAGTAGCTAATTCTTTTGGATAGTTTATTGCAGTACATTCAATTCCAAAATCATGCAATCTGCGTTCTATCATCCTGATACCGCTGACTATTAGTTCTTCTTTGCTATGATTATGCTCTATCAAATCTTCATATTTTTGAAAGAAGACACATTCATACCCCATAGCCTGTAAACCTTCAAATGCAGCAAATGCATTTGTATTGCATGGGTGTCCTGTAGAATCACATTGTATAAAAACTCTCATTTTATTGTGTTTTTTATTCTTTCTTATATTTATTCTTAAAGTTCTCAATAAATTTCCTGATAACTCTTGAAGATTGAATTTCATGATATTCATACCATCCGGGAACTTCCACTGTATAATAATTTTCGTAATGACCACACTCAGCCCTTGTCTCTGCATGGATATATCTATGTTGCGGTTTAGGCAATGGATCTTTTTCATGTGCATTTGATTTGCCCTGTTCAAAGTAAATATCTGCACGTTCAGATTCTTTAGGTATGTGGTAATAATCTTTATGAACCAAAAGCACAACATCATAGATTGTATTTGATGGTATACAACAGTTTGTTGAGAATGATTCACTTGTTGTTGCTATTATAATTGGGGGAGAAACATATCCCTTTTCCAATTTCTTTTTTAAGTCTTTACAATAATCTTCCCTATTCCTCAAGAAGTTATTCCTAAAATAAAGGGGATCATAATGTAGTGACTTGTCATTCCTTCCATATAAGCCCAACTTCTCTTCCAGCAGATGTATTTCTTTATCCAATTCTTTTTTTTTCTTTAGTTCCCAAGGCATGTGTCTGTAAATCCATTTTCCGGCAGAGAAAGTAAGAATAAATGGGCTGCATAGGATTAATCCAATTCCAATAGCCCCAATAAATAAATCATCTTTATCAATTTTCATAATTAGATATTATAATGTTTCACTTTACATTACTTTCGTTTTGAGCAGCAGGCTGTTCTTCATTACTATTTTTATTGCTGGAGGCAGGAGTTATAAAACCAATGGGTCGCCTTTGATTCTTATTCTCTTCTATGGCATCTGATAACCAATCTGTTGTTTCATCTACTGTCTCTTTCAAATCAATAAAATAGTCGTGGAATAAAGACAATAGCATCTTTCTGTTGTAGAAATAAAAGTGTGTTTCTATAACTAATGATTCGGAAAAAGCCTTTACTACGGAATGGCGGTCTGCATCAGTGTTCACTTTATCTGCAATGAAAGTCTTTTGGGATATTTCCAATGCACCATATACTTCATGCTTTAGCTTAAACATGATTTCACATTGAGGATATTCGCCATCCAAGTTAAAGTCGATGCTGTAATAG
>CALADS010000059.1 GCA_937890825.1 uncultured Bacteroides sp.
GCTACAGCATTCTGTCTTCATTGCAGCAGCCCGCTTTTTTCATTGCAGCAGCTTTTCTGTCTTCATTGCTACAGCCTGTCTTTTTTCATTGTTACAGCTTTCTAAGCTCATTGCTACAGCATTCTGTCTTCATTGCAGCAGCCCGCTTTTTTCATTGCAGCAGCTTTCTAAGCTCATTTCAGCAGTTTTCTAAGCTCATTGCTACAGCTTTCTGTCTTCATGCTGTTTATCGCTGCTGCTGCACCTCTATCCTGAAGCCAAATGCCCCGTTGGCCGATTTCAGTTCAAAGGCTCCCTTGAAGTCGTTTCGCTCCCAGGGCAGGGCAGCGGGGTTATACACCTTTCGGCCTTCCTTATTATATTGGCCATACGTGTGGATGCGCCAGCCGTTTTTCAGTCGGAAACTGCCCATTTGCAGGGAGGTAGGGGTGCTTCCCCACATTCCGAAACTGCCGATGCCTCCGAATGCAGAGGCAGTAAAGATTCCCCCGTCTGAAAGACTTTGCGTATACAGCGTGCTGTTATCCAGCCGAAACAGCCGATTGTAATCCTTGCTGGCATCCGGCACTTCTAACCGATACTCCGAAAATCGGGGAGGAGCCTGCAAATTCATCAAAGTCATATCTAGCAGGAATCCCCCAAAGCTTTTGGTGGCAGGCTGCCATTCTATGTTCTCTTCGTTTTGGGCATGAGCCGTGGCCATTCCCAGCAGCCAGCAGATGGATATCAGCAGTTTTTTCATGTGCACAGAGGTATTATGTCAATTAAGTACAGGCAAAGATAGCGATTCTGTATGAATTCTAGTGTATTTTTAGTACTTTTGCACCCTTTAAGGTATCAGAAGCTGTTTTTATTTTTATCCCAGCTTCTCTATGTGCAACGATTAAAATCACTAGAAAAAACGATAGAGATATGAAGTCCGACATTGAAATAGCTCGTAGCATCGAGTTGAAGAAAATCAAGCAAGTAGCAGAAAATATCGGAATCCCCAGAGAGGAAGTCGAAAATTATGGGCGCTATATAGCCAAAATACCCGAACACCTCATCGACGAAGAAAAGGTGAAGCAAAGTAATCTGATTCTGGTAACGGCCATTACGGCTACCAAAGCCGGAATCGGTAAGACTACGGTGTCCATTGGTCTGGCATTGGGGCTGAACAAAATCGGCAAGAAAGCGATTGTAGCCTTGCGCGAGCCCTCGTTGGGTCCCTGTTTCGGCATGAAGGGCGGCGCCGCAGGAGGTGGCTATGCACAGATATTGCCTATGGAGAAAATCAACCTGCATTTTACAGGCGATTTTCATGCCATAACTTCGGCCCACAACATGATTTCGGCTTTGCTCGATAATTATATCTATCAGCATCAGGCAGAGGGATTTGCCCTGAAAGAGATAGTATGGAAGCGGGTACTCGACGTGAACGACCGCTCTCTGCGCAGCGTGGTTACCGGCTTGGGCCCTCGTACCAATGGAGTGACGCAGCAGTCGGGTTTCGACATTACTCCCGCCTCGGAGCTGATGGCTATTCTGTGTCTGTCTACAGATACCGACGACTTGCGTAGAAGACTGGAAAACATTATTTTAGGCTTCCAATACGATGGTACGCCCTTTACCGTGAAAGATTTAGGAGTGGCAGGCGCCATTACCGTACTGCTGAAGGATGCGGTTCATCCGAACCTGGTGCAGACCACCGAAGGTACAGCAGCCTTTGTGCATGGCGGTCCGTTTGCCAACATCGCTCACGGCTGTAACTCGATATTGGCCACCAAGATGGCCATGACTTTCGGCGACTATGTAGTGACCGAAGCCGGATTCGGAGCCGACCTGGGTGCCGAGAAATTCTATAATATCAAATGCCGCAAAGCCGGATTGCAGCCCAAGCTTACCGTAATCGTGGCCACGGCGCAAGGATTGAAGATGCATGGAGGAGTGCCTCTGGACAGCATCAAGGAACCCAACATGGACGGACTGAAAGAAGGGTTCGGCAATCTGGACAAACACGTGCGAAATCTTCGCTCTTTCGGACAGACGGTGGTGGTGGCGTTCAACCGCTTTGCGGCCGACACCGACGAAGAGGTAGAGGCCATCCGACGCCATTGTGAAGACGAACTGCAGGTGGGCTTTGCCATCAATAATGCCTTTGCCCAGGGCGGCGAAGGGGCGGTAGATTTGGCCAATCTGGTGGTAGAAACCCTTGAAAACAAGCCTTCAGAGCCTTTACGCTTTACGTATGAAGAAGGCGATACCGTGGAGCAAAAGATAGAGAAAGTAGCTTGCCGTCTGTATGGCGCCAGCATGGTGACCTATAGCAATGCTTCGCGTGCCAAGCTGAAAGCCATTGCTCAGATGGGTATTTCGCATTATCCTATCTGCATTGCCAAGACGCAGTATTCTTTCTCTGCCGACCCCAAGCTTTACGGAGCCGTAGATAATTTTGAATTCCACATCAAGGACATTGTGGTGAACAACGGTGCCGAGATGCTGGTAGTGATAGCAGGCGAAATCTTGCGTATGCCGGGCTTGCCGAAGGTGCCGCAGGCCGAGAAAATTGACATCATTGACGGATTTATTGAAGGACTGTCTTAAAAAAGAGTAGTTTATACGCTTTGTCGCCCCGTTTGCTATCTTTGCCTACAGCATAGCACAAGGCTATGGTTCTGTATTTATCGGATGTGGGAGATTGTAAAATTTTAGGCAGTGAGGCTGTTTATTTCTTATTTCTACTTTAGAGATAAGGAATAGACAGCTTCTTTTTTGTTTTCCGGAGAAGGAGGGCAAAGCGCTCCCTTCTTTCCACCTTCTTCCGTTTCGCAGGGGGGTGCCCATTTTCATTTGTCAGTTCGTCAGTTCGTCAGTTCGTCAGTTTCATCAGTTTCATTTTCATTCGTCAGTTCGTCAGTTTGTCAGTTCGTCTTGCCCCATTTTTCATTTGTCAGTTCGTCAGTTCGTCTGAAAACGTAAAAAGCCCTGATGCAGATCGGCTCTTTCCTCTTATGAAACATAAAGGACGACATTCCCATCAGCGCCAGGGCACCGTAAAAAATCCCTTCCGCACTCTGCGTGGCGGGCAGGTATTAATTATTTTTTCAATACGCAAAAATCGGATAATTCTTCATCAGCTCGTTCACGTGAGCGCGTACTTCAGCGATGACAGCCTCGTTGTCTACGTTCGACAGCACCTTCTCTATCATCTCAGCGATTTCCACCATCAAGTCCTCCTTGGCACCGCGAGTAGTGATGGCTGGAGTACCCAGACGGATACCCGAAGTCTGGAAAGCCGAACGGCTGTCGAAAGGCACCATGTTTTTGTTTACCGTAATGTCGGCCGAAACCAATGCTTTTTCAGCCACCTTACCCGTGAGGTCGGGATACTTACTGCGCAGATCCACCAGCATGGAGTGATTATCCGTACCGCCCGATACGATGGTAAATCCGCGTGCCATGAGTGCGTCGGCCAGTGCAGCCGCATTCTTTTTTACCTGCAGGGCATATTCCTTCCATTCCGGTTGCAGAATTTCGCTGAAAGCCACCGCCTTGGCAGCGATTACATGCTCTAGCGGTCCGCCCTGTATGCCGGGGAACACGGCCGAGTCTAGCAGTTGCGACATCATTTTTATTTCACCCTTCGGAGTTTTCTTGCCCCAGGGGTTGGGGAAATCCTTGCCCATCAGAATGATACCACCGCGCGGACCTCTCAGCGTCTTGTGCGTGGTAGAGGTTACGATGTGTGCATATTTCACCGGATTATCCAGCAGTCCGGCAGCAATCAATCCTGCAGGATGCGCCATGTCGATCATCAAGATAGCTCCCACCTTGTCGGCTATCTCGCGCATGCGCTTGTAGTCCCATTCACGAGAGTAGGCCGAGCCGCCGCCGATAATCAGTTTCGGCTGTTCTCTCAGAGCCACTTCCTCCATCTGGTCGTAATCCACGCGTCCGGTTTCCTGATTCAGATTATATTCGCAAGGAGTGTAGATGATTCCCGAGGTATTTACCAGCGAGCCGTGCGACAAGTGTCCGCCGTGTGCCAGGTTCAGCCCCATGAATTTATCGCCGGGGTTCAGCACAGCCAGGAATACGGCAGCATTGGCCTGCGCGCCAGAGTGTGGTTGCACGTTGGCCCATTCGGCACCAAATATCTGTTTGATGCGGTCTATGGCCAGCTGTTCGCTTTGGTCCACCACCTCGCAGCCTCCGTAGTATCGTTTGCCCGGATACCCTTCGGCATATTTATTCGTCATGCACGAGCCCATGGCCTGCATTACCTGTTCACTGACAAAGTTTTCAGAAGCAATCAGCTCGATGCCTTTCAGTTGTCTTTGGTGTTCTTTTTCGATGAGATCGAAAATCAAATCATCTCTTTTCATGTTTACACTAATTATTATATTTAAGATTAGGCACTGTAGGCCTGTTATCACATGTGTCTTCTATTTTCCTTTCCATGGGAAAGGCTACTTTGTATTTCTGCAAATATAGGGTAAATATTTGAATAAATGTCAGCTTTACGGCGTATTTTCCTTTCAGAAAAACATTTCAGAAAAATATTTCAGAAAAATATTTCAGAAAAACATTCCCAGCGAAAAACTCAATACATTGTCGCGTCGGTGAAAATGCATACCCTTGCCCGCTTCCTGTGTCTGCAGGGTACCGTCGTGGGCCGGTATCACGTAGGCTATGCGCTTCGAGATATTGTGCAGTCCGATGTCGTAGCGGAAGTCGAAGAATACCTTCGAGATGGTGACTGCCACCCCGAACGTGGCGCTCAGGTTGAATCGTCGTAGCGTCTCGCGGATATTATCCTGGTCGAAATTATTGAAGCTCACCTCGCTCTGCCCGGTGAGCAGGCATCGCAGTTTGGGCCCGGCAAATACGCCCAGGCTGTAGGGTCCGCTTTTAATGAAGTTATAGCCGTAGATTACGGGTATGTCGATGCTGTGAAGCGACGAGGTAATCGACGCCTGTTCGGGCATCCAATGTTCGGGCGCCCCCTCGGGCTGCGGTTTATCGAAAGTGATATCACAGCGGTTCACATTGTACGAAATCTCCGGCTGCAGGTAATGCCGTCCGAAGTTTATCCGCATAAAGGCCGCCCCGAAGTATCCGATTTTATAGTTATTCTGCACCTCGTCTACGGGCACCCCGTTCACCTTGAAGTGCGGAATCAGAAACAGCGAAGCCGTAAATCCGCCCTTTATACCATAGTTCACCGTCACTCGTGGTCGTTTGGCAGGCCGCGTTTCCGCCTTTGTCTGTTCGCCCACCAGCTGCCCCTTCACATCCCATTGCCGCTGCCCCACGGCCTGTTGCAGCCCCAGCGAGTCGGTGGGTTGCTGTGCATACATTGCCAGGCATCCCCATAGGCACAAGCCCGTCCAGCCTAATCGTCGTTTCACGTCCATATCCTCGGTCTATACAGTCTCTACGTGGTTATTTCTTTTTCTTTTCTACCGACCATCCAAACTTGCCGATTTTCTGTCCCAGTTCATAATATCCTCCGTGCACATACACCAGCGGTTGCGCTTCGGCCAGTTCCAGCTTGCCGGTTTCGGTATTCAAGTGCTGACGGTCGGCCCTTACGTTCACCACGTCGGCTATAAACATGTGGTGCGAGCCCAGCGACACGATTTCCTTCACCCGGCATTCGATGCATAGCGGCGACTCTTCTATGAGCGGTGCGCTTACCACGGTACACGGTCCGGGGGTGAGGCTCATTTCGCTAAACTTGTTGTAGTCCCTTCCCGAGCGCACGCCACACCAGTCGGTAGCCCTGGCCATCTCCTTGGTAGTAAGGTTGATAACAAATTCCATGTTTCGCTTGATAATCTCGTACGAATGCCTTTCCGGCCTTACGGAGATGTAGCACATGGGCGGATTGGTGCATAGCGTGCCTGTCCAGGCCACGGTAATCAGGTTATATTCTTCGGGTGTGCTTCCGCAGCTCACCAGTACGGCGGGCAGCGGGTAAATCATCGTTCCGGGTTTCCAGTCTTCCTTCATATCCGTAAAAAAGCTCCTTGTCAGATAATCTCTATCTCTTCGCGCGTCTGCTCCTTCTCGCAGTAGTGACACTTGATGACGCATTGCTGCTTATCCACCACATGGAAGAGAGTAGGCATCGGCTCATTGTTGGTGATACATTTCGGGTTGCCACATTTCACCAGCCCCTTCAGTTCGTGGGGCAGCACCACTTCCTTCTTCTCCACCACCTCATAGTCGCGGATGATGGTCAGTCGCACGTTGGGAGCCACCACCGCAATGCGGTTTATCTCCTCGTCGCAGAAGAATTTGTCGGCTATCTTGATGATACCCTTGGTGCCCAGCTTCTTGCTTTTCAGGTTAAAGCCGATGGTGATGTTGTTCTTCATACGTTCCAGTCCCAGCAAGGACACCACGGTAAACAGCTTTTCGCAGGGAATATGGTCGATTACAGTGCCGTTCTCCAGAGCAGCCACCTGCAGTTCTTGTTTCTTTTCGCTCATCTTTATCTTACCAATTGAGATTTTAAGAATAATAACTTCTTGAATAATACGTAACTAAGTTTCAGCTTTCATGCCTACTTGCGTATGTCATCCAGCGTGATGCCCAGCACATCGCAGAGGATGGCTTCGCGCGCATAGAGTCCGTTCTGAGCCTGCTGAAAGTAGTAAGCCTTAGGGCTGTCGTCTACATCGTAGGCTATCTCGTTTACGCGAGGCAGCGGATGCAGGATGCGCAGGTTGGGGCGTGTATGCTCCAGCATTTTGCCTCGCAGGATATACACATTCTTCACCCGTTCATACTCCATGAGGTCGGTAAACCGTTCGCGCTGCACCCTCGTCATATACAAGATGTCTGCATCGGCAATGGTCTCTTCCGTAAAGTCGGTATGCTCCACATACTTGATGCCATGTTCGCGGCAATAGATTTTATACTCTTCGGGCATCTTCAGCTCATCGGGAGCAATGAAGTGGAAGGTAGGGTTAAAGTGGCGCATGGCCATGAGCAGCGAGTGCACGGTACGTCCGTATTTCAAATCGCCCACCAGGAAGATGTTCAGATTCTCCAGCGTGCCCTGCGTCTTATAGATAGAGTAGAGGTCGAGCATGGTCTGCGACGGATGCTGGTTGGCCCCATCACCTGCATTCACGATGGGCACTTCGGTCACCTCGCTGGCATAGCGGGCAGCTCCTTCCAGGTAATGCCTCATCACGATGATGTCGGCATAATTACTCACCATTTTGATGGTATCTTTCAGCGTTTCTCCCTTCGAAGAGCTGGTAGCCTTGGGGTCGGTAAACCCGATGACGCGTGCCCCCAGTCGGTTGGCAGCCGTTTCAAAACTGAGGCGAGTGCGTGTAGAGGGCTCGAAAAATAGGGTGGCCACTACTTTGCCCTCCAGCAGTCGGCGGTTAGGGCGTGATTCAAACTCTTTTGCCATATCCAGCATATAGAGGATTTTCTCTTTGCTATGTTCGGCGATGGTAACTAAACTTCTGTTTTCCATATCGTTGACTTGAATTTTACTTTTCGAGAGTGTAAAGTTATACAAAATCCGTGTGGTGAGAAAATCTGGCGGCACTTTTTTAAAACATTCTCTTCACTTTTTCTCTATAACCTCCCTCCTGGTATATGTTACAAAGATACAAATAAACTTGGGATTCTGCAAGTTCTATCCCCCTCTTTCTACGGAAAAGAGGCCCCAAACAAGCTTCTTTTTTATAGCGTAAAATATCTACACAAGCATTCCCTATTTCCCCCTGCCACTCCTCGGTAACTGACGAACTGACAAACTGACGAACTGACAATTGAAAATAGAGGGGGTATACCTCCCTCCGGTGCTTTCATTGTAGTAATTTTTCATGTATAGATTATTTACTATATATATAAATATATATATATATATAT
>CALADS010000060.1 GCA_937890825.1 uncultured Bacteroides sp.
TTCTGCTCCTAAGGAAGTGTTAAGCATTCATTAGTTTAGACGACTTCATAAAGTAATTGATGATTTTTGCAGAATTTCTGTATCTTTAGATGAAAACGACCCACCTGTATTAAGAATTTTCCACTTTATACCTGCTTCAACGGCTTTTTTTACTTCTTCAAATGAATATTCACTTTCTATAGCCAATAACGCGATTTTGCCATATGATATAGAACGAACATACACAGGGTTCTCAGAGGATAAGTCATGAGCCTTGTCTTTAAAGAAGCCACGGGCAGGAACTTCCATTGTTACTGTAAAATTTCTAGATATTAATTGCCCCAACAATCTACTTTTTATGTTTTTCTTTACAGAATTACTTTGTACTTTGGATGAAAAAAGTTTTGCTAATCCTACGTTTGAAGAAAAGGCTTTTTCTATATCAGAATATGAAAAGAACTCAGAACATTGGAAATCTAAAGATTCTCTTGATCCATTTTGTATAAACTTTTTATATTCTTCAGATCTGAGCACTTCTTTTAGAAACTTTTTATACCCCAATCCTCCAGTTTCCTTAGTTATTTCTCCAATGTATGAATCGGGAAAACTGGTACTTATATCAATAGGATTTCTTGGATAAAGTAATTCTTTTGAAAAATTCTTACCAAACTCAGACTCAGGGAAAGCAGCCCCTACATAGATTACATCTGGTTGATTAATTAATATACTACTAGAAGTACTAGAGGTAGAACCAGTTCCTGGTCTTCTTCCTCCATAGTCTATTCTTCCATTTATTATGCGACCTGTTCTTTCTCCTCTTCGGTTGGTTGTCCCTCGCCTTATTGATTGTATAGACCTATTAAGGATAAGACTATCTTCAATTTCTTTTACCGGATAGATGGATACACCTTGAAAATTATCAGTTAGTGAATCTGTAGAGAAAGAGTAATCCCACTGAAAAGGCATCTTATCAAAGCGTCCTTCATCTGAGATAGTTCTACTAATTGCCAACTGGTTAACTTCTTGTACTGCAAAATCCGACATTTCATCTTCTGAGCAAGAATACATTAATGCCAATCCTATAATCAAGGATAGCAAATTCAATTGTTTAGATAACATGATAATAATAGTTTTATTGTTAATTTTTTATGAAAATTCCATTTCCTTTTTCGTAGTATCCTAAGCAATATATCGGATAACCATAAAATTCTCCATGCTGGAAAGGGTTATTCAGAAATATATCTAAGTCTTGAAATGTTCCTTTTATTTCAGCTTCTTGATTAACATCCTTTGTTATCAAGGATATTATCTGCGAATTGTACAAGACTCCTTGAGGGGTACTACTGCTTTCAATAAATGATTGTTTTAGTGCTGCCAATACATCATTGTATGAATACTCACTTATTATAACACAATATGCACTAACACCATAAGTCAGCGATTTAATATAAACAAGGCTATCTGTTGATTTATACTCATCTACAAATATTCCATGCAGAGGAGTATCCATTGATACCGTGAAGCCTTTAAATATAATCTCGCCCAAACAAATGCTTTTTACTTTTCGTAAACTAAACTCTTGACTACCTATTTTAGCTAACACTTTTCCAAAAGATGGATTCTTATGAAATAGATTTTCTACCTCAGAAAGATTCTTCAATGCTAAAAATCTAACAATATGTGGCCTTTTGCGTGATGAGTAACTGGTATATTCATCTGAATTTATGGCCTCCTTCATTTTTTGGAGGTATTCACTTCCACTACCTTTCTCCATTCTTGTTAAATAGGGATTGGAAAAATTGAACGATAAATCAATCAGATTCTTTTTACCTGCAATTTCTTTATCAAAGGAACGAGCAAATGAACTTGACGGGAACACTGCCCCTACATAAATATAGGGTGGTGTTGCTAAATGCGACCATCCTTGTATTCCTAAATATTGATTTCCTATAAATATATCATTATTAGGGGTACTATTATCAACTATCACATCCCATTGTAGTTTGTTTGTAGATAATGTATCAACAGGGTTCAAAGGCTTAAAATCATGCGGAGCATATTTCGTAGCTTCTTCTTTTTCACATGAAGATAGCAAAAACACCAGTAGTGTTAATAAAACAGTAATTCTCATTCTTTATTTGCTTTATAATGTTTAATAAACTCGTAGATTTTTGATGCAAAGGTAATTTGGGTACTTTTAATCTGCAATAAGTGATGTATCGAAGCGGCAAAAAAAGGCATTGAAGCGGCAAAATTCGATATCGAAGCGACTGAGGTAAAAATGTCATCATGTCAAAAAGGTCAAAGTTTCATTGACCTTTTTAGATTTTGCAATAATGGCCGTGCGCCTCTTTCCGGATGAATTCACGGACACCCTCCCGCAGGAAACGCTTGACGGTAGATTCCGAGAGGCCAATCCGCTTGCCGATACCTACCGCTTCGGAGGTGGTAAACGAGGAAGGCAGGAGGGAAAGCAATTCGGTGTGCCGCTGGTCCAGCATCCCGACTTCCATTTCCGGCGCTATACGGCTCTCCATGGCACGGAAATATTCCGTCAGCCGGATGGCACGGTCGGCGCTTTCTTCGTCAATCTCGTTCATGTCGGCTTCTCCACAGATGCCACGCATGACTTGAATGACCAGACAGAAGCGGATGAGGTAGGTTTCCAGTTTTCCGCAGAGGGCTTTCTCCGCCTCGCTTTCCGACTCCACATAGATACGGCTGTTCACTTCGTTCTTCCACCTAATCAAACACTGTTTGGCTGCCGGTGAAAAGAAAAGTTCAAGGGAATTTGTCTTCCCCTCCTGTCCAGCCAGAGGCTGAACGGCATCCACCTGGCGGATGATGCGTTCCCATTCATCCAGGACTTCTTCCGGCATGGAGGGCTCGTTCCAGGATGGCATGGTTGCTATGTCCGGATAGACTTTCAGAAAACGGGAGGAAAAGCCGTTCTGCGAGCGTTTCCCGCCAAACAGCGAGGAGAGCATACCGGGCTGGGGGGATCCGATAATGGAGCAGTAAGGATTGGGCAGGAAGATGTACTCGTTGTTCGACTTGCGGGTGTATTTGAAGGGAGTACCACTGAACAGGCTGAGAAAATAGCTTTCGTCCGAACCGTTGTAGCGGTTGAAGTTGGAGAGCAGGCTGTCTATTTCGTCATTGTAGATGAGTACGCCCCGGGGATTGTCGCGCAAAGCGGACACAAGAGCCTCGATGGTGGAGTTGACCACCACGTGACACTTTCGCTGCGGCAATTCCATTTCTTCAGGCAATGACTGCTGCTTGCGCTGTTTGGCGGTCAGCCTCTCCCATTTGCGGTACTGCCTGATTTCCTGTGCATAGATACGGTCTGAGTCTTCGTCCAGTTTGAGCAGCGGGGCTACCTCCTGACGCAACGGTGGTGTCTTGCCGCAGCTGGGCGGGGGCCAACCAGTACCACATAAAGAATGAGACGGCTGACCCACCCGGTCATGAAACAGGCTGACCAGGTATTGCCCATGGCGGCCGCAAATGCAGTGAAAAAAGAAACAGCCGTAAAGTCCATCTGATAGTGCTCATACTTCTGCAGGGATTCCACGATGTACCTTACGGGCGCAGGAAATATACCCAGAGGGAAAAGAATGTTTTTTTCCATAAGCTCATAGGATTTGGTTGCGTTGTCCAAGCGCCTTGCGCACTTCGTACTCGGGATAAAGCACCTTGTTGCCGGTCTTGACGGGCTTGAGGATGCCTTTCCTGTCCCAATGCCACAGGGTGGCATCACATACACCGAACAGTTCCTTTACTTCTGCCTTGGATAGCATGCGCTCCTTACGGGCGGCTTCCACCATCGAGCCGAGTTCATCCTTGGCACGGCGGATTAGTTCATCGGAAAATGCCTTGAGGTCTGTGGCATCCATTTCCACTCTCACATGGGCTTTGCCCTCACTGAGGATGTTGAATAATTCTTCCATACATACTGGTTACCGTCCGGGTTACGACGGCTTCTGCGGACGGATTGAAAACAGAAGCGCCACCGTTCCAACACAGAACGATGGCGCAAAAGTAACTGGCAATCAGCTGAATTTAAAAGAAATAAGAGTTCGTTCAGTTCGCTGACCCGAAAACGAACTGAACGAATTGAAAAGAATTGATTTCAGTCGGCTGTTTCAGTGGCAAGGAGCAGTACTTCGGTCTTGATGATGTCGATGGCAAAGCGATGCTCGGGTTCATCCTTGCCGTATTGCTTCCGGTTGGGGGAAAGGTTCTTCAGGTAATTGACGCATTTCTGTACCTGACGGGGGCCTACGATTGAATGTTGGGGATAGGCTGCCTTCAAGGCTGCAACAAAGTCGGTCACGGCCACTTTGGAGCTGATTTCCGCCGTTTCTGCCAGTGCGAAATACAGATGGGCTATATCCATGCCGCTGCGGCCATAGCCCAGCCATGCTCCGATACGCTTTACCCGGTTCTCATCCTGCGAGGCAAGCATGTGCTGGAAACTTTCTGCCGTAAAGGTTTCTCTTCCTTCCGCTTCCCGGCATCTGCGGTGCAGTTCGACCCGCTGAAAGAACTTTCCCCAGAACAGTTTGAACAGGCTGGAGAGCATCTCCCTGTATGTGCGTTTGTCCTGTGCCACGACTACCTTATCCAACTCGTCGGCCACCTGTTCCGGAGCTGACTCACCGTACTTCACCCAGGCGGCCATGGCCATGTGGTCCTCATTCTTTTCCCTCAGGTAGTTTTCAGCAAACTCCGACAGTGTCAGGTGTTCCAACAAGGAGGAAACATCAAACCGCCCGGTGGTAACCATCCGTTCCACCTCCTGCTGGAAATCCGGAGAGAGCCGGAAAGCATCCTCACCCAATTTCAGAACGCCTCCTATTCCTTCCGTTTTCATTCTGGCTGCAAACTGGGCATATTCCTGCGGATGGGCTTCCATCCACTCCTTTACCGTGTCCGCTCCTTGGGCCGGAGCCTCTTCTTTTCTTTTCATGGCAAATCTTTTTTTAGGGTTGAAAAAGGCAAAGATAAGTGCCTTGCCTGTCAAAAAAGAAATGCACAACATAAATCTGCTAAACAGACTTCATTTTCCCTATCGGTTGTTCTGGTTGATAAGGTTTACAACCACTTTCAGCATGGTGTCCTTTTCCTCAGTACGGCTTTCCGCTATCATCAGGGTGAGCGCCACCAGGGTATTGTCTGCAATGC
>CALADS010000061.1 GCA_937890825.1 uncultured Bacteroides sp.
TACAATTCATTTTTGAAAATGGTTTCATAATCAATACATATAAAAGATTAGTAATTAGATTTTATTTCATCACATCGGCCAGCTGGTGAATCACCACGGAAATATCCTCCAGCGGAGAACCGTCGGCCGAAGACACCGTGATGCGCTTCGTCTCACCCGGCAGCAGGTCGAAGAAATTGTCGGAGAAACGCGCCCCCTGCAAGGGTACCTCCACGAACACGTCGCGCGCCAGCACACGCGACTTCAGGGTCAGTTCCATCACCCCGCCCTTCTTCACCTTGCGGCAGGAGATTTCAGCCTTTGGCAGACGCTGCTCCTTGGGATACACCGGATAGAACACCTCATCCGAAAGTACCTTCTTTCCGTCCGCACCCCTGAGCGTCATGCGGATGAACGAAGCCGTAGTGTCACAGCCCTCAAACGCCTTCTGCCAGTCTTCTTCAAAGAACACCTCCGAGGCATTTACCGGCAGCATCCCTTCCACCCGATGGCGGCGGATCACCTTTCCCTGAAAATCCATCCAAGCCAGCTGCAGCGTCACCTTCTCCGTCTGCAGGCGATCGGACAGCACATAGAAGCGCAACTTGTCGCCCTCGCGGATGGCATCCACCAGCACGGGAGCAAAGGCACGGCGCGTGTGATACTGCATGGCCTTCCAGTTGCCGTAATAATCGATGGCCGACCACGACACCACGGGCCAGCTGTCGTTCAGCTGCCAGGGCAGGCTGCCCATGCAGTACGGACGGTTGCGGCGATGTGCCACCATGCCCCGACGCATACCGTGGCCCTGCAGCACCAGCCCCACGTACACCAGGTCTTCAAACTTCTCCGGAACCGGATAATACAAGCTCATGGTTTTCTTAATCAAAGCATTTCCTATCGTGCTCTTCTGATGCGCGTTCATCACGGGCGATTCCAGCTCATAATCCTCGGGCGAAGCAAAGGTGCGGATGGTCTTCATCTCCGGAAAGGCCTGAAAGCCGTACTCACTCATGAAGCGCGGTATCTCGCGGTCTAAACTCTCGAAAGGCTTCTGCCCGTACCACGTACCCCAATTATGGCTGTCACCCACCTTCCAGCTCTCCGGCCTGCCCCAGTTGGCCTCCAGCGGCGAGCCTTCCAGGTAGAAGCGACCCGGATCAAATTCTTTCACCTTCTGTGGCAAAAGCTGACGGAAAAGTATATCATATCCCTCCTGCATCTGCTGATAGACTTCGGGCGAATATTTCTCCTTCCACCCCCAATAGCGCATACCCTCGCAAATCTCATTATTGCCGCACCACATGGCCAGCGACGCATGGTTGCGCAGACGACGAATGTTATATTCCGCTTCCGCTTCTACACAACGCAGAAAGGCCGGGTCATGGGGATAGGTGGTACAAGCAAACATGAAGTCCTGCCATACCAGAATGCCGCGCCTATCTGCTTCCTCAAAGAACGCGTCGTCTTCATAGATACCACCGCCCCACACACGAATCATGTTCATATTGGATGACTGCACATCCTCCAGCAGACGGCTGTAGCGCTGGCGTGTGACACGCGGCAGCAGGGCATCCGACGGAATCAAGTTCGTACCTTTAGCAAACATCGGTACCCCGTTCACTTCGAAGTAGAAACTCTGACCGTCCTTATCCTCCTCCTGGACTACACGTATCGAGCGCAGACCAATCTGGTGACTCTTCTGTGACACCACTTGCCCATCGACCGACACTGAAGCCTCAAACATATACAACGCAGGCTCTCCCCAACCGTTAGGCATCCACAAGTGCGGCCGCTCCACTGTTACAGGAAGAGAAATATGATTAAGCCCTGGCTGCAATTCCACCACCTTTTCTATGCTTTTATCTGACTCACCCGCATAACTGTACGTCACACGTACCACAGCCTGCTGTGTATGATTACCAATATTATTTATTTCTAGGCGATTGTCTACCTCTGCCTGTTCAGCACTGACTGACTGCTGGTGCACGAAATAATCTTCCACTACCGCCCGGTCCGCAAACTGCAAATACACTGGCCGCCAAATACCACAAGTCACCATACGGATGCCCCAGTCCCATCCGTAGGAAT
>CALADS010000062.1 GCA_937890825.1 uncultured Bacteroides sp.
ACCCTGGACCCACTGATTAAGAGTCAGTTGCTCTACCAACTGAGCTAAGAGTGCGTCATTTCGTTTTTGCGAGTGCAAAGGTACGACTTTTCACTAAACTACCAAATCTTTTCTACATATATTTTTTACAACTTGCTAAACAAACCACACGTTCCTCCTTCTGTATCAATAGGAATAAGGGCTATAAAAAAAATGCGAGCACTTCCCATTTTGGGGTAGAGGTGCTCGCATTTCGTGTAAAAAGAGGGTGAATTCGGTCACTTAGTCCTTGGTCACAGCTTGCTGTTTCTGCTCCTTAAATGCAAAAGCAAAAAGCAACAGAACGACAAAGGCGTAAGCGGCGAAGATAAGCCAGCTGGTACGCCAGCCATCTATCTGCTGGGCTACGGGGGCACTGAATACGTAATGGTTAACTACTTCCTGAGCGGCCAGCGTACCCAATGAGGCACCCAAACCGTTCGTCATAATCATAAACATGCCCTGCGCACTGCTGCGAATCTCGGGCTTGGTATTTTGATCAACGAAAAGGGCACCAGAGATATTGAAGAAGTCGAACGCTACACCATAAACAATCATGGAGAGGATAAACATCCAAACTCCTGAACCGGGATCGCCCAAACCGAAGAGTCCGAAACGGAACACCCAAGCCAGCATGGCGATCATCATCACGCGCTTGATGCCAAAATGCTTCAAGAAGAAGGGGATGAGCAGGATGCAACACGTTTCGCTAATCTGGGAAAGCGAAATCAACGCATTGGCATTGTTCGCGCCGAAGGTAGAAGCGTATTCGGGAATTTCCTTAAAGCTGGTGATAAAAGGGTTGGCATAACCGTTGGTGATTTGCAGACTCACACCGAGCAACATGGAGAAGATAAAGAACATCGCCATGCGACGCTGCTTAAACAACTTGAAGGCATCGAGTCCCAGAGCTTCGACGATGGATTTCTTTTCTCCTCCCTTGCTCACTGCGCAGTGAGGCAATGTCTGGGCATAAACGGCCAAGACCAAACTCAAACTGGCTGAAAGCAGGAACTGCGCGGGCGTAGACTGAAAACCGAGGAAGTTGACTGCCAACATGGTGCAGATAAAACCAATGGTGCCGAACACTCGTATCGGCGGAAAGGCTTTGACGGTGTCTAAACCGACTTGGGTCAGACCGTTAAATGCCACCGAGTTGCTCAATGCCAAGGTGGGCATGTAGAAAGCAACACTCAAGGTGTAAAGAAGGAACAAGGTGGACATCTGTACATCGGCGCCAGCCGTAAGAGCATAGTAACCGGCACAGCCCATAAACAGACCCGCCACCAAATGACAAAGTCCCAGCAAACGCTGAGCAGGAATCCAACGGTCAGCCACCACACCCATTAGTCCGGGCATGAAAATGGAGACGATACCCTGAATGGCATAAAACCATCCAATCTGCGTGCCGAGTCCGTGAGACCCCAAATAGTTGCCCATAGAGGTCAGATAAGCACCCCAAACGGCAAACTCTAAGAAATTCATCGCTACAAAGCGACTCTTCAATGCTAAATACTTCATTATGATAGTGTGAGTTGAGAATTTTCTTGGACAAGAAAGAACTGCAGAGACCTTGCTTCCCAACGAAGGAAGTATGCCCATGCTACCAGCTGCTTTCCAATCGGTAGGACTGACCTTAGGCTGTGCTTTTCTGTCGATGGGGGATGGTCACGCCCCCACCTTAAGGTGTTTCAGCAGACTGCGAGCCATGCACCAGGTGTTGCAAGGCTGCACGCAACGGTGCTTCTTCTACCTGTTCGATAAAGACAGCCCGTACCGTACCCGTTGAATCGCTCACATAAACCCGCGGAATGATGCCACGGGCAAACAATTCATAGACCGCGCTGCCTTCTTCCGTTGTCCGAGGCAAAGTCAGGCCGACTTGCTGCCAATAGGCTGTTGCTTCGGGAAGCGACTGATTGCGCCCGAGGCAAAGAAAGTCTACTTGCCAACGATATTCGTCATACAGACGCTGTACGACTGGCAACGCGCGGTCACAATCTCCGCAACGGGTATGAAAGAAGACCACCACCGATGGCTTGCCCCGCAAACGGTCTGACCACACGCTGTCACCGCTCACGGTCTGCACCCGAAAGGAAGGCAGGCTGTCTCCTACCCTCACCTTTTCGGCCTTGGCAGAATCTTCCCAACCCGATGGTTCGTTGATGCATGCCAAACAAAACACCGAAAGCGTCAAGCAAGCTAAAATAAGCGACTTCATAACTGTCTTTTTTGAAAAGCGAAGGCAAATATACAAAGAGCTAAGACTTCAAATAGCGTAGTCACGCAGTTTTTACTGTAGCCCATCCTAAACAAGCAATCCTAAGATACGTTTCGCTCTTCCACTTAGAGATATACGGAGAGCTTGTCTGCAAAACAGGCATGGACACTTTAGCTCGTCACTACCTTGTACCTTAAAAATGAGCCGAAGTGAGTAGGAGATGAAGAATCCACGCCGCGTGGACTATTGAAAAAGCAGATTTTTTAGGGCTTTACACGATGCAAACCATTAAAAAAGAGGCTCGACAAGGGGGATACACGGTGCAAGCTACTAGAAATGACGCTCGACAAAGGGGGCACAGAGTGCGGACCGCTAAAAAAGACGCTAGATAAGGGGTTCACAGAGTGCGAGCCGCTAAAAAAGACGCTAGATAAAGGGTTCACAAAGTGCGGACCACTAAAAAAGACGCTAGATAAAGGGTTCACAGAGTGCGGACCACTAAAAAAGACGCTCGACAAGGGGTTTGCACAGTGCGGACCGCTAAAAAAGACGCTCGACAAGGGGTTCGCACAGTGCGGACCACTAAAAAAGACGCTCGACAAGGGGTTTGCACAGTGCGGACTACCAAAAAAGACGCTCGACAAGGGGTTTGCACAGTGCGGACCACTAAAAAAGACGCTCGACAAGGGCTCCGCACTGTGCGGGCTACCAAAAAAGACGCTCGACAAGGGCTCCGCACTGTGCGGGCTACCAAAAAAGACGCTCGACAAGGGCTCCGCACTGTGCGGACCACCAAAAAAGACGCTCGACAAGGGCTCCGCACACTGCAAACCACTAGAAAAGACGCTTGACAAGGAGTCCGCACAGTGCGAGCTACTAAAAAGAAGGGGAAGACGCTCGACAGAGGCTTCAGACAAGGCAATCCTACTGAAACAAGAACAGGAACGGGCTTATTTTTCTTATTTTCTTCAAGGGGAAAGAGACGCCGTGATGCCTTCGGCTCACCTTTCCTTACCTTTCCCTCCCTTTCCTAGCCCTAATCCCATACCTTCTTCGTACTTTTGCCGCCAATTAAAAAAGCATACCTCCTATGCATTACACAATTGAAGAAATCACCACCCTCATTGGCGCACGCCAAGAGGGTAACCAGCCTGCCGAAATCGACTGGCTGCTCACAGACAGTCGCTCGCTGACCTTCCCCGAAACGACCCTCTTTTTCGCCCTCCAAACCAAACTGGGCAACGGACATCACTATATTGCCGATTTGTATCGCCGTGGCGTACGCAACTTTGTTGTTGCCGACGTGCCACAAGATTATGCCTCGCTCTATCCGCAAGCGAACTTTCTGCAAGTACTCAGCCCGCTCAAGGCACTACAGCGACTGGCAGAACGCCATCGCGAAGCATTCGACCTGCCGGTAATCGGAGTAACAGGCTCCAACGGTAAGACGGTGGTGAAGGAATGGCTCTACCAACTTCTCGCCCCTTCCTTTCACGTCACCCGTTCTCCCAAATCCTATAACTCTCAAATCGGTGTGCCACTCAGTGTGTGGCTCCTCGACCAACATACGCAAGTGGGCGTATTCGAAGCGGGCATTTCA
Organism: uncultured Bacteroides sp.; assembly: GCA_937890825.1. Lineage (GTDB taxonomy): Bacteria > Bacteroidota > Bacteroidia > Bacteroidales > Bacteroidaceae > Bacteroides. Next base: position 3,840 of record CALADS010000062.1, read on the forward strand.
CAACCCGACGAAATGGAAGCCTTGCGTGCCATCATTCAACCGACCATTGGCATTCTGACTAATATCGGACCGGCACACCAGGAAAACTTCCGCAGCCTCGAAGAGAAATGTCACGAAAAGCTGGAACTCTTCAAGGATGCCCATGTAATTATCTACCGCGCTGACGACAAACTGATACACGAATGTGTCAGCACGACCCCACTAGGCGGAGACATTCTGGCCTGGTCTACGAAGGACCCGGAACGGGCTTTGTTCATCAAACGTATAGAGAAAGAAAGCAAGAGTACGCATATAATATATACGTACCTCGGGCAGCAGGCTGAAATACGTATTCCCTTCTACGATGCTGCCTCCATCGAAAATGCCCTACACTGCCTCGCTGTGTGTCTTTACCTACATCTGCCGACTGAAATCATTGCAGAGCGAATGGCACACCTCGAACCCGTTGCCATGCGCCTGGAGGTCATCCAGGGTGTAAAGGGTTGCACCTTGATTAACGACACGTACAACTCCGACGTGGCCTCTCTCGACATTGCACTGGATTTTCTAACACGTCGTCCGAACTGTGAAGGCCGCAGCAAGACGCTGATTCTTTCTGACATCCTGCAAACGGGACTTCCCTCCCACGAACTTTACTCCAAGGTGGCCGATCTCATCGCCCAACGAGGCATTGACCACCTGATTGGCATCGGTGAGGAAATCACCCAGCAACAGGCTTGTTTCCAAACAAACGAGAAGCATTTCTTCCCGACCACGAAAGCGTTGCTCCAAAGCGGTTTGCTCGACACGCTGAAGGGCGAGATGGTACTGATTAAGGGAGCACGTAGCTTTGGCTTTGAGGAAATCACCTCTTTGTTGTCCCTGCGTGTTCACGAAACGACACTCAATGTCAACCTCGAAGCCATTGCCGAGAATCTGAATTTCTACCGTTCCTTCCTCCGTCCCGAAACGAAGATTACCTGCATGGTCAAAGCCTCTGCCTATGGGGCTGGCGCTGTCGAGATAGCCAAGACGCTGCAAGACCGCGGTGTTGACTACCTGGCCGTAGCGGTAGCTGACGAAGGGGCCGAACTGCGCCGCGCTGGAATCCGCACAGGCATCATCGTGATGAACCCTGAAATGTCTGCCTTCCACACCCTCTTCGAGTACGACCTTGAACCTGAGATTTACAACTTCAAGCTCCTCGAGGCCCTCATCCATGCGGCAGAGAAAGAAGGTGTACAGGGCTTCCCCGTCCACATCAAGCTCGACACGGGAATGCACCGCCTGGGCTTTAATCCGCTGACGGAGATTCCGCAACTCATCGACCGGCTCCATCACCAGACGGCAGTCATTCCGCGCTCCGTCTTCTCCCACTTCGTAGGTTCCGACTCGCCCGAGTTCGATGCATTTTCCGATCGTCAGTTCCAACTCTACGACGAAGCTTCAAGAACCTTACAGACAGCTTTCTCACACAAGATACTGCGCCACATCTGCAACAGTGCGGGCATCGAGCGTTTCCCCGAACGCCACCTCGACATGGTGCGCCTCGGACTAGGACTCTACGGCATCGACCCCATTGACAACCGCCGCCTGCACCAGGTGACTTCACTCCATACAACCATTCTGCAGATTCGCAATGTCCCCCAAGGCGACAGCATCGGCTACTCACGCCGCACAGTGACAGACCGCCCCTCGCGCATTGCCACCCTGCCGATTGGCTATGCCGACGGACTCAACCGCCGCTTGGGTAATCGCAACGGCTACTGCCTGGTCAACGGCAAGAAGGCTCCCTACATGGGCAACATCTGCATGGATGTCTGCATGATCGACGTCACGGGCATTGACTGCCAGGAAGGCGACACGGTCGAAATCTTTGGTGACAACCTTCCAGTAACGGTACTCTCTGATTTGCTCGAAACCATCCCCTACGAAGTACTGACCTCGGTGAGCAACCGCGTAAAGCGCGTGTATTTTCAGTAGGGTGTGACGGTCTCCTTCGTGCTATAACCAACGAGTCGACTCAGATTAAGATAGCCCCCAACTATATTTGTCTGAATCGACTCGTTTCTGTTGCTTGTCCCGTACAGAATGCATTCCGAAAACTCACAGAACCTCCTACTTATGAACTGGTTTTATGTGTGTCGTAGCCTTTTTGCTGAGTTTGTCTGTTCCTCTTCACGAATGACTTTTTCGTATGTATTCTTTTGGGGGTCAACCGATTGCTGGTGCGAAAAGTGTTATATTTGCCATCGAAGATAAAAGAGGTGGCACTCTTTGCAAGAGTAGTTCATTCTTACCTTAGATTTACTTTCTTTTTTCTTTCATTCCGAAAACGTCTAGTACAACATTGTGGGTTGCATTCTATTCTCTCTTATGTTCGTTTACCTTACGCGAGATTTCGAGATAAAAAGGTTAGCTGTATTTCATTCATAGGATTTTGAACCTATTGAAACAGGGTAAAAAATCAAACTTTACCTTACTCCCAAAGGAGTGCCTGAATGTTTTCTACCGCAGATTATTACATCTTAATTGGTCAATATATCATGAGCATCTTTGATTTTATCTTTGGTAAAAAGAAAGGAACGTTTTCCAATCAGCAGCCAGTTCAAGGGAGGTGCAGCACTCTGCCTGTAAGTTCTAACCCCTTGAATAATTCAAGGGCGGCATCTTCGTGCCTTGAACCGTTTACATTTAAATCGAATCAGCATCAACGCTATGAAAATGGTTTCCCCGTGCTTGGTGTGCAGGAATGTCTTCGTACGCTGTCAGTTGAGAAGAATATCAACGGCTGCAGCGGTTATCAATTGAAGAACGGGGACGGCTATATCGTTCGTATGATTAATGGTGATACGGGGAAGCCCCAAATGTCGGCCAAACCTATGCGCGTAGTCAAATCTACAACTAACGAAGTGACACTTAGAGGGTATATGGTAAGTGCCCAAACTCCGTTTGGCTTTCAGGAAATAGATCTGTCAGACTATGGACTTACTGTTTCGTTGAAAGATGGTAAGGTCGTAAAGTGTGTTCTGCATATGTATGACCGTAATGTGGATATTGAGTACCGGAAGGTTGAAATGGTAAGTTCAACTTTGAATAAACAGTCCGAACGAGTAGCTCCAAACATACAGAAAATCATTGATCTTGCCAATTCAGGCCTTCATTGCGTAGTTCGAAATGATATACAAGGTGAGTGGATGAATTTGGCAGAGATGTACAATGTAGTTCAAGGTGCCTCTGGACAACTTCTTGACATACCTTTTCAATATTGCAACACCGTAGCTTCTGCATTTTCCTTATTGTTATCTCACCAGGAAATTCGAGAAAATGAAGATATTGCAAGAGCCATTGCGGATTATGCTTTTTATCTATTTTCTAAGGCAATTGAATACAATCCGACTGAGAGCAATCTCTATCAAAAAAGAATTTCGTTGTTAGCTGATACCAGAAGCTTTTTCTACTATACAATAGCTAATGCTCTACAAATACCAGATCCAAGTCCAATGGATGTTCCTTTTATGCCTTTACGCATAAAGACCAATGGCTATTTATATGCTATGGGTAAAGCAGATTTTTCTAAGGCAAATTTTCATGGTCAATCAGGAATAATCAATGACTTCTACACACTCTGTCAAGATTCGCGCCATTCAGTTGAAGACGGTATCGAATTCATTAAGTCGACTGTTTTGTATATAGAAGAATCGCTTTCTAGATACAGATAACGCATTTTTGAGGATATAGATTATGGCTTGGAAAAAAGCAACTATTCAACTCGATAACGGCACTTGGGCAGAAGCTCAAGTGCCCGAAATCGTGTCTGCAAGCAGAAGCACGGACATTCCTGCCTTCTATGCAGACTGGTTCTTTCATCGATTAAAGAAAGGATACTCTGCGTGGACAAATCCGTTTAACGGCAAGAAGAGCTATGTGTCGTATCAAAACACGCGCTTCATCGTGTTCTGGTCGAAGAATCCTGAGAAGTTAATCCCTCACTTGGATAAGTTAGAACAGCATACGCCTAAGATAAAGTGCTACGTGCAGTATACCCTCAATGATTATGTCGCCGAGGGGTTGGAGCGTGGTGTGCCTTCAGTAGAAAGACGTATTGACACCTTCAAACGGCTTGTAGACAAACTGGGTCGAGGTCGTGTGGTCTGGCGTTTCGACCCGTTGATTCTTACTGACCAAATCTCTATGGAGGATTTGTTGCAGAAGATTGAACGTATTGGCGATCAGCTCAAGGGCTATACTGAGAAACTGGTTTTTAGCTTTGCCGATATCGAATCATACAAGAAGGTCAAGTACAACCTTATCCGCAACCACATTAACTATCAAGAGTGGACACCGGGACTGATGGTCGAATTTGCCAAGCGATTGTCCGATTTGAATCAAGCTAAAGGTTGGAACTACGAATTGGCTACTTGTGGCGAGAAGCCAGAGTATCAGGCTTACGGTATACAGCCGAATCATTGCGTAGACGACAACTTGATGATTCGTTTTGCATGGCGTGATGAGGTGTTGATGAAGTTTTTGGGTGTGGAGATACGAACCAGGAATGCAACGCTCAGTTTGTTTGACGAACCCGAAGTGATTCCCGAAGATGCCATCCTGCTCGATGACGGCATACATTATGCCATCAAGAAGAAAAACAATAGAGACAAGGGACAAAGATCCCTGTGTGGCTGTATGGTAAGCAAAGATATCGGACAATATGACACCTGTCCGCACCAGTGTGAATACTGTTACGCCAATACGAATAAGGAAACGGCTCTGGCAAACTACAAGGTTGCTCGAGAGTCAGGATTCCAATGTGAAACCATTACGGGCAGATAAACAGCCGGTTAAGCAAACCATTAGAGACTGAAGTATGTTGCTTTATAAAGAACAGATAAGGAAGTTGCCTCGCGTCACGCTGGATGACATCTCCCGTATGTGTCGGGAGTTACTTCCTGTTGAGTATAAAAATTGTCCTTGGTTATTGCCTTATGGCGACAAGAACTACGCGAAGATATTTTCTCAGGAAGACGAACTGAACGGTTACGCCGCTGCTTACACGGATTGGCACAAGGAGAAACTCCGCATTGCATTTGACCACCTGCCTTCCGATACCTTTAGCGGCGAAATCGCCGTCATCGACTGGGCCTGCGGGCAAGGACTGGGCACGATTTTCCTGCGTGAATACTTGAAGAAGAAGAATCTGACGTGTCGCATACAGGAAGTTGTACTCATAGAACCATCGGTGCTTTCGCTTGATCGTGCTCGATTCAACCTTGAAATCATTGACCCTGCTATCTCCGTTTCGACTGTCAACAAGACGCTTAACGAAGTAACGGTAGCTGACCTCAAACTGCGTACGCCGCGAAAGGTCATCCATTTGTTCTCCAACATCCTTGACATTCAGGGCATCAGCTTGAAGCGCATTAGCGAAAATCTTCAGGGCAATTTGCTCCTCGATAATTATGTAGTCTGCGTCAGCCCCTGCTACCCCCAAATGCAACGGGTCTATGATAGCTTTCTGCAATACTTTACGCATCCGTTGGCATGGGATTATCGCGTAGCCAAGTCGGGGAAGGAGAGTCGGTATGACTATACTTATCACATACAATGCTTGAAACTGGAAGCCAACAAGCCAAGGCAGATTATCACCTACAAATATTATCCAGCATCCCAGTTTCGCATCGGCTATGCTTTGGAATGCGTCAGTTCGCTCGTTAAGGACCTTCCTGCACTTACTTACTTTGACGTGTACGCGCCTTACGAACTCGGCGCGTACATCAGTGATGACATGGAGCCAATCTATGCTATCCTCCACAACTTGATCAGCCGCGGACTTCCTACACGTCCCTCTCTAAGGGTAGAACGCGCGCTGAGTCAGCTTTTGGGCTGTTCGGCAGAGACGTCAATCTATGGCGGCTTCTGCTTCCAGAATTTGTTGAGCTCGGCTGATGAGGAAAAGGTTAGAGCTTATGCGCTCCGTGGCGTGCCGGGCGATGACCTGCGCATCAACCAACTTGTCTTTACCCCTTTGGCTATTGCCCGCGTTCAGAAGATTCTCATCGAAGCACTGATCAGTCACCGTCTCGACCTGCATCAAGAAGAATGGCGCGTACTGGTAGAGGAAGGCGATGTGCCTTTTGCACAACTTGCCATTGCTGACTTCTGTGAGATGTTCAATCACCTTATCGCCTTATCGGATGAATTCCAGTCCCTGCGTTTACCGCGCATCAGCCTTCAGGTCATCTCATGCAACCGTTACAGGAAGTCGCCGTTGCTGACCAACGATGCCGTCTTTGAAGCCACGAAAGAGATTCGCCGTACGGTGTACGACTTGGTCATTCGCTACTCTTCCATTCCTAAGTTTGAAGAACTGGACTTTACGACTTACCAGGTAAGCCGTGATAACTGCTATTGCCTCTTCCCTTCAGACAATCCGTATGCCGAACGATGTATCTACACGACTGACAGGGTGAACTATCGTCCGTTGGTGGAAGAAGCAAACCAGCCAGTCGAAGAGACTGTGAATCACCTGCGCTACTTCTTGCAACAGTTATTCAGAAAAGAGGACTTTCGTCCCGGTCAACTTCCCATCCTGTCGCGGGCGTTGCAGAATAAGTCGGTCATCGGTCTGTTGCCAACTGGCGGGGGTAAGTCGCTCACCTACCAACTGGCCGCGTTGCTTCAGCCGGGTGTGAGCATTGTTATTGATCCGCTCGTTTCGCTCATGAAGAATCAGTACGACGGACTGATTCGTGCCGGCATAGACTGCTGTACTTATATCAACGCAAAAGTAGAGAACAGGAGTCAGCGGGAGAAGAACATGGAGCAGTCGAAGTATCTGTTCGTGTTCATGTCGCCCGAGCGTCTGTGCATCCTCAACTTTAGAAGACGCTTGCGCAACATGCATGACCTTCACGTCTATTTTGCTTACAGCATTATAGATGAAGTGCATTGCGTCTCGGAGTGGGGACACGATTTCCGCTTCTCCTACCTGCACCTGGGAAGAAATCTTTACCAAAACGTCTTGCCGAAACAGGTTAAGGGAGACGAACATATCACGCTGTTTGGCTTGACTGCCACAGCTTCGTTTGATGTGTTGGCTGACGTAGAGCGCGAACTATCGGGTGAGGGTAAATTCCCTCTTGACGGCGATGCCGTCGTAAGGTATGAGAATACAAATCGCCTAGAGTTGCAGTACCGCGTAGTGAAAGTCGATGCAGACGATTGTAACGACAAATTTGATGTTTACAGGCGTAAGAACGAAATCGTAGCGGAAATTCTAAAGGAGTCGGCAACCTGCTTGAAGGAACTGGAGAAGCCCGAGAATATCAAACGGATAAAACGCTGTTTTCTCGAACGCGAAGGCGTCAGTGATGCCAAGATAAAGGAAGAAATCTACCAACGCGACATTCGCATCTCCGTTGGCGATAATTGGTGGAGAGGCAGTGAGGACGGTTCGGCTTCGGCCATCGTGTTTTGTCCCCATCGAATAGGGCTGCTCGGCGTGAATGACTCTGATACGCAGCGAGGCATAGGCACAGCGATTGAAGTTGGACTGCATACGCAGCGAGTCAGTTGTTATGTAGGTGGCGATGAACTGACCGAACAAGATCGGTTTCTCGCCGGTGAGACCAATATCATGGTTGCGACCAAGGCATTCGGCATGGGTATTGACAAGCCCGATGTGCGCTTTACTTTAAACGTCAATCATTCGGGATCACTGGAAGGCTACGTACAAGAAGCAGGACGTGCCGGACGCGATCGCAAGATGGCATTGTCCACTATCCTGTATTGTCCCAACGTGTTCAATGAACAAGACAAAAAAACCGGACTCATTAAGCCAGTTCCTGTAGACTATGGCGTACATCTGTTCTTTCATGAAAAAAACTATGTGGGGTCTGACTTTGAGAAATGGATAATGTATTTCCTGATGTCCAAGAATACGGCCACCCTGATGGAAGTAGGTGAGGAGCAGGGTAGTCAGGAAAATGTGTCGGGATTTCTTGACCGACTCATGTCTGCACAGTCTGGCGAAGAACTGGTATACTTCATCTCCTATACGCATGTTGGGGAAAGTCTGAGTTGGATCAACGACAAACTAGAGGAACACAAGATGCCAAAGCTCAAGTTAGGCAGGGGTGCTCCAACCTATGAATATGGCTATGTGGAATACATCGAAGCTATTCAGAAGGCCATCTACCGCATGTGCTGTGTCGGCGTTATTGATGACTTTACGCAGGACTACGTGAGTGGTAGATTTCGCATCGTTACGAGGCGAAAAAAAGACGGTCAATACTTCGAGAGACTAAAGAAGTTCCTCCTGCGTTATTACACGGAAGAACGGGCTGACCTGGAAATAGCTAATGCACGCGAGTTGAGGGGCGGTAATGAAATCCACCAATGCTTGGCCTACATTACCCAATTCGTCTATACAAAGATTGCCGTCAAGCGCCAGAAGGCACTACAGTACATGGAGGACTTCTGCGACAGAGCCATTCACAGCAGCAAGGAATGGCTCGAGGTTAATGAGGATATCAAAGATGACATCTATCATTACTTCAACTCAAAATATGCCCGTACCGACTACGCCACGGAAAGGGGAGAACCATTCTCACTAACTATCGATACGGAAGAGGGCAAACGCTCATCCTTTGACATCCTCTTCAAGTACATGCGTGTCATCGATGACGATGTGATGGGTGCGAGCGATTCGCAGGTAGAAAACATCAAGCACCTCTATGGTGCAGTGCGCCTCATCAACCGTTCTGTGACCGATGCCAACCCGGCACTCGACATGCTCCACGCCTACTGCCTTCTGTTCCTTGGTGTAGACGGAAGCAAGAAACAGGCAGAGCAAATGCACAGTAGTTTCATCAGTGCCTATTGCGAATTTCGCGAAAGAGCTACAGACAATCCTGCCAGCTTCTACCTCAACATGAAACGCTTCAAAGAGGAAATTCAGAAGGAAGGTCGCCATGTGGCCGACCAGCAGAAGATGCAACTCATCAATGAGTGGGAGACTGAGGCCGAGTTACTTTTTCATTCATCCTGGGTAAGAAGGTTTAAAGATCACTTTATTGGAACCTCTGCCCAATAATCAGAATTCATACGACAATGAACAACCATTCTATATTAGATGCTCTCTCCCAATTAGAGCACGACTTGAAAGACATCCAATCTGCCAAAGAACAGATTGACGACGTATTAGAGGCTGACAGCCTTATCAACGAATCACTGGCCGGCTATGTCAGTCAGTTGGCTTCGTTTACTAAGCAGGTTGAGCTACTGAAAGATAATCTCAAGTCGACGATCAACGAAATTCTGTCCCTTACCGATGGCGAAGCAACCAAATGCCTCTCATCTATCAATAAGCAGATTGGCGAGGTCAGAAGTTTACTCTCTACGATTGATGACAAGGTTAAGCAGCACGCTTCAAGCCTAACCCATACTCTTGATGAGTCGTGTGCTGAAGTAATCAGTCGCTTCCAAAAGCAGTTAGATTCCGAACTGTCCGCGATACAGCAAGTCGCCCAGCAAATGGAACAGTTCGAAACCGAGCTGGCTAATCAGGCCGCCCGTCAAGAGCAGCAACTACGCGCCATTCAAGCAAGTGCTGACACGAATCGGAAGTTTCTGTTGGTTGCTTGCATTCTGATAGTCATTGACGTTATCCTCCATTTTGTTTGATGTCGCTTAATGACTCCCTTTCGCTTATCATACATTCTTTTGACAAGAATTTTAGATTCATACATGAGAAAAGGAAGGGTAGAAAAACTCTTCGATAGATCTAATGACCAATAATAGAACCAGCCTATAAATTCTCTATTCCCCCCGATACGTCTGCCAAAACTGACGCATCGGGGGATTTTTATGACAGAACAGGCAGACGAGTCGTAGAAAAAACTGACAATGTGGCAGAAATAAAAATTTTTCTCTGCCAAACTCACTTTGGCACGCACCTTGCTAATAGTAGGGCGTCAACCGCTTAGAGCGGGCGACTCAAACAATTCATCTCGATAATAACAAACAAAAAAATAAATACAACTATGGGAAAGATTATTGGTATTGACTTAGGAACGACAAACTCTTGCGTCTCTGTATTCGAAGGTAACGAACCTACCGTAATTGCTAACAGCGAAGGTAAGCGCACAACTCCTTCTGTCGTAGCATTCGTAGAAGGTGGCGAACGTAAGGTGGGTGACCCCGCTAAGCGTCAGGCTGTGACTAACCCCCTCCGCACCATTTATTCTATCAAGCGTTTCATGGGTGAAACCTACGACGCAGTGCAGAAGGAAATCTCACGCATGCCTTACAAGGTGGTACGCGGTGACAACAACACGGCTCGCGTAGAAGTTGACGACCGTCAGTACACGCCGCAGGAAATCTCAGCAATGGTACTTCAGAAGATGAAGAAGACGGCTGAGGATTACCTCGGACAGGAAGTAACGGAAGCTGTCATCACCGTTCCGGCTTACTTCTCTGACTCACAGCGTCAGGCTACGAAGGAAGCTGGTCAGATTGCCGGCCTCGAAGTAAAGCGTATCGTCAACGAACCGACGGCGGCTGCTTTGGCTTACGGTATCGACAAGGCTAACAAGGACATGAAGATTGCCGTATTCGACCTCGGTGGTGGTACGTTCGATATCTCTATCCTCGAATTCGGTGGCGGTGTATTCGAAGTTCTCTCAACCAACGGTGATACCCACCTCGGCGGTGACGACTTCGACCACGTAATCATCGACTGGTTAGTTCAGGAATTCAAGAACGACGAGGGTGCTGATCTTACGACTGACCCGATGGCTATGCAGCGCTTGAAGGAAGCTGCTGAAAAGGCTAAGATTGAACTTTCTAGCTCTACGACGACCGAAATCAACTTGCCCTACATCATGCCCGTTGGCGGTGTGCCCAAGCACTTGGTTAAGACGTTGACGCGTGCGAAGTTCGAAGCACTCGCTCACAACCTCATCGAGGCTTGCAAGGCTCCGTGTGAAGCAGCCCTCCAGGGTGCTGGTCTCTCTACGAGCGACATCGACGAAGTTATCCTCGTAGGTGGTTCTACGCGTATCCCCGCTGTTCAGGAACTCGTTGAGAAGTTCTTCGGCAAGGCTCCTTCTAAGGGTGTAAATCCCGACGAAGTAGTAGCCGTAGGTGCTGCTATTCAGGGTGCAATCCTTAATAAGGAAGAAGGTGTAGGCGACATCGTTCTCCTCGACGTAACTCCCCTTTCACTCGGTATCGAGACTCTCGGTGGCGTAATGACGAAGCTCATCGACGCGAACGCTACGATTCCTTGCAAGAAGAGCCAGGTATTCTCTACCGCTGAGGACAACCAGCCCGAAGTTACCATCCACGTGCTCCAGGGTGAACGTCAGTTTGCTCGCGACAACAAGAGCATCGGTCGCTTCAACCTCGCCGGCATTGCTCCCGCTCGTCGTGGTGTACCCCAGATTGAGGTAACCTTCGACATCGACGCCAACGGTATCTTGAAGGTTTCTGCCAAGGATAAGGCTACAGGCAAGGAACAGACCATCCGCATCGAGGCTTCCAGCGGTCTGTCTGAGGACGAAATCAACCGCATGAAGGCTGAAGCTCAAGCTAACGCTGAAGCTGACAAGAAGGAGCGCGAACGTGTAGACAAGATCAACGAGGCTGACTCTATGATCTTCCAGACGGAAAACCAGCTCAAGGAACTCGGCGACAAGCTTCCTGCTGACAAGAAGGGTGAAATCGAGGCTGCTCTCGGTAAGCTGAAGGATGCGCACAAGGCACAAGACCTCGCTGCCATCGATGCTGCCAAGACGGAACTCAACAACGCATGGCAGGCTGCCAGCGCACAGATGTACCAGCAGACGGGTGCACAACCCGGTGCCGATGCTGGTTTCCAAGGCGGTCAGCAGGCTGGTGCTCAGCAGGGCGGAAACAACAAGGAAGATATCCAGGACGCTGACTTCGAGGAAGTAAAGTAAGTATCGATAAACAACGATAAACATCCATAGGAAAAGGTGTGAAACTCAATGGGTTTCGCACCTTTTTCGTTTTTAACACTTGGCAATACCTATCTTGAATTACACGATTTTTATTGTATATTTGTACCATATTTGTACCGCAACAAAAAAGGCGATAAGGTGCAACAAATCAACAGTAGAATAATTGGTAATCAAAACATAAGCATATGCCAGCAGCCAAGTTTAAAATAATCCGAAAATGCGAAGTCTGTGGAGAGGAGTTCTACGCAAAAACGTTAGATTCTTTTTACTGTTCTCCGCGCTGCTCGAAAATAGCCTACAAACGTAGAAAAGCAGAAGAGATGCAGCAACAAAGATTAGACGAGATGGTAAAGACCATTCCAGAAGCCCGTGAATACATCACGGTGACTGAAGCCCATGCTCTGTTTGGTATAAGCCGTAATACCGTGTATCGGCTCATTGAAAAAGGGAGAGTGGCTTTCTTTAATACAGGGAAGAATCAGACCAGGCTCAAGAAGGATGATTTGATGAAACTTTATCCTCTTCGAGAAACGCCTTTAGAAGGAAATAAAAAAACTCCTCGAAAGAAATATAGCATGGAACCGGAAGACTGTTATACCATCGGGGATATTAGCCAAAAGTATAAGTTGGATGAAAGTACGGTCTATAAACATATCCGTAAATACTCCATTCCTACTCGACAAATAGGCAACTTTGTCTATGTACCGAAAAGTGAGATTGATGAATTATATAAAGGCATACAGGTATGAAAAAGGCATTAGTCAATACAAAAGTCACCGTGAAATTGCGGAAAGCAGAAAAGCGGAATGAATGGTATCTGTACTTGGAAGCATATCCGGTATTCACAGCAGAGAGTTCCGTTCCGCAACGAACACGGGAATATCTGAATCGGACCATAGCTACTCCCCTATGGGATAAAAGCCGGAATGCACGTACTTCAAAAGAAGGAAACGTGAGTTTTAAGCCGAAACGAGACATCAATGGCGTCATCCAATGCAAATCACACTTGGATCAGGAAGCTTGTATCTATGCTGATAAGGTAAGGGAGATTCGCCAAAGGGAGTTCGACAACGCTTTTCTTTATACAGATACAGACAGTGAACAGGCGCAACAGTTGGAACGTTCACGTTACAACTTCTTGGAGTATTTCAGGGAAATGGAAAAGAAAAGGCATGCCCAGTTCTCAGAAGCTATCAGTACTACATGGAATCGGGTTTATGAGAACTTCAAGATTTTTATCAATGGAGATACCATACCTTTTTCTAAGATTGACCTGAAGCTGATTGAAGAGTTTCGTCTGTATCTGTTGAGTGCCAAACGTGGCGGGTTCAAGACCGGCACCATATCACCCAATACGGCGTCCACTTACTTCTCGGTATTCAAGGCGGTGCTTAAACAGGCTTTTATAGACGGCTATCTGACTATAGACCTTTCTGCCAAGGCGAAAAGTATTCAAGGTCGCGAAAGCCGAAGAGAATACCTGACCGTAGAGGAACTGAATACGTTGGCTCGTACACCTTTTGACCCGATCGTCAAGCGGGCTGCTTTGTTTTCTGCCTTGACTGGATTGCGTCATAGCGATATTCAAAAGTTGACGTGGGCAGAAATCGAAGAATTTAACGGGGGCTATCGGTTGAACTTCACTCAGCAGAAGACCAAAGGGGTGGAATACATGCCTATATCCAAGCAAGCCTATCAGCTCTGCGGTGAAAGAAAAGATGATGAGTTGTTGGTATTTGCCGGACTGCCTGATCCCTCATGGATTTCCAAACCATTGGAAAGGTGGATTAAACAGGCTGGCATTACCAAGCACATCACCTTCCACTGCTTCAGGCATACGTTCGCTACCCTGCAGCTGGCAAGCGGCACCGACATCTATACCGTCAGCAAACTGCTTGGTCATACCAACGTCAAAACCACCCAGGTCTATGCAAAGGTGGTGGACGAAAAGAAGGAGAAAGCCACAGAGGCATTTACACTGGATTTGCCCATTATAGAGTAACCATAAAATAGAGATTGAATTGAAACCATCTGCACGAACGGTGTGGGTGGTTTTTTATGCTTGTTTGTGAGGGATTAGCTTATGAAAACCTTATGAAACCCTTATGACAGAGCGCATAAGATATAGAAAACGTAATGAAATTCTCCATCAGTACAGCAGACAGTCAGAAGGATAGAAAGATGAAATTGCTGCTTGTCCTATGATTGTTTATGTGATACTTCTCAGCAGTAAATCAGTAATAAAAAAACATGTTCCTTTGCCCTTGTAATTATTAACTGATAATACAAACAATATGACTGAAATGAACCTCAAATTTGACGATTTGCCCAAAGCTATTTCGTGGATGATGAACAAGCTGAAAGAGCTTGATTTGAAACTAGACGGTATAACATCCCAGTCCAAAGAGGAACCGGAAGTGCAGTGGCTCAATCTGAAAGAGCTATGTGACTACCTGCCCAGCCATCCGGCAGAACAGACCGTGTATGGATGGACCAGTTGCCATCAGATACCTTTTCACAAGAAAGGCAAACGCATCATGTTTTTGAAGTCTGAGATTGACACTTGGCTTCACGAGAGTAAAATCAAATCACCGAAAGAATTAGAAACTGATGCTCTCCGATACGTACAATCTAAACGGAGGACTTGAACGAATCCGGAAAGCATCGATAAAACATAGTAAATTTATATACAATGAAACGAAAAGGCCCAAAAGGTCATCTCTCTTTTTGAGCAGATGAAAGGAGTCCACAACCACGTGGAAAGTAATGAAGATGTGGAGAACGAGCTTTACGAGCTGTTTCTTGAAGCAAGGGATAGCTATTTGAGCGAAGTCGTAAGGAAGCTGGTCAGGTTGGATTATTTCATCGACCTCTTCCTGAGCAGTCATTACTATATTGATTGCGAACACGCTAAATGCAGGAATGCCCATCGAAGGAATCTGACGCTCATCCGCCAGCTGTTCACCGACAGTTTTTATCTTGTCGAACCACTGCTTGTTAAATCCTCTGTTTCTCAAGTGGAATTGAACGCATTGGTCTGCAAACATCTGACATCAGCGGTCTTTTCCCCAATGAAGGCAAGTTATTCACTGGGCTGTAGCTTTTCTGAAAGACAGATTGAGCAACTTGCCTGCATAAGTGAAACCTACCAAATCTTCAATACGATGGAGGGAGGTGACATCCGAGATGCACTTCGCTCTTTGTTTAGTTGCCAGATAGGATTCCGGCTACAAGTATATCATGTACGGAGAGCGGTAGTCTTATTTGATGCTCTTCTCGATTGTAATATGATAAGCCGGAACTGGCAGAATGTATTAGACAAGGGGCATTTCCTTGTTTCACCCCAAGGGGGACAATGGATAAAGAAGAACTCGCTTTCATCATCGCTTAACAAAGCAAAAGCGTCTTCTGCGGCTGAATTTGAAAACATACGCAAAGCCGTATATGAAATGAAAAAAGAAGAACTAAGTGAAAGCTGGTGAAATAACGGAAAGCAAAAAGAGTGATAATCGGGTTGATACTTCCCAACTCTCACTCCGAATATCAACCATCGGTCACTGTTGTCCTTTACTTTTGCGTCATAATCAAAACAAGTATGGAGGCTACCCTCCGTTATCAACGCTAAACGTATAACAATATGAATAAACGAATCGCATTCATGGCAAGGCTCAACGAACGCTTGTCGATCGTGGAAGAAGCATTGAACAAGATAGGGAAGTTGGATGAACTGAAACAGCGCCTGTTGACATTGGAAAAGAATCTCTACCTGAGCAAGAAAGTATTGACTTTTGAAGAAGCCTGTTCCTACATGGGCATTTCCGAAAGTTTGTTGTATAAACTGACTGCTGCCAAGGAGGTACCCCACTACAAGCCAAGAGGCAAGATGCTCTATTTTGACAAAGAGGAACTTGACAGTTGGCTGCTGCAAAACAAAGAACCATACAAGTCTGTAAACAAAGCCAATCGTTTCACTAATTCTTATCACAATGAACAAGGAATCCAAAACAACGATTGCAAATGAGGAGTCGATGGAGAGTCGTCTGGAGCAAATCCTCAATGATGCCCTCATTAAGGCAACCGACACCTACTCGGTTCCCCCTCAAATCATCTGGGTGGATAATTCTACGATAGCTACCCTTGGTAACTTCAGTGCATCAACCGGAAAGGCGAAGGCAAAAAAGACATTCAACGTATCTGCCTTGGTGGCAGCCTCCCTTTCCAATGGTACCGTATTGAACTATCGGGCTTGTCTGCCCGAAGGTAAACGGCGCATACTTTATGTCGATACCGAACAAAGCCGTTACCATTGCCATAATGTATTGGCACGTATCTTGAAGCTGGCAGGTCTGCCTACGGATATGGACAACCAGAACCTGGACTTTATCGGGCTTCGTGAATACACTCCAGCCATCCGCATGGAAGTCATAGACTATGCACTTGCGCATAACCATGGCTATGGTCTGGTCATTATAGATGGTATCAGAGATTTGCTGTTGGACATCAACAATGCAGGAGAATCGGTGGAAGTCATCAATAAAATGATGGAATGGTCATCGAAATATGACCTTCATATCCACTGCGTCCTTCATCAAAATAAGGGAGACAATAATGTGCGAGGACATATCGGAACGGAAATGAACAACAAGGCAGAAACTGTACTTGTCATTTCCAAAAGCACGACCAATCCGGATGTCAGCGAGGTACGTCCCCTGCATATAAGAGAGAAGGAGTTCAAGCCCTTTGCCTTTACCGTCAATGCAGAAGGACTTCCGGAAATAGCCAGGGAACATACCTGTGAGCAGCAGTCAAAAGCCAAATCTTCCCGAATCAGTTATAAAGACTTGACTGAAGAACAGCATCGGGAAGCCTTGTCGGCAGCTTTCAAGGAAGCCCCCATCAAAGGCTATGAAAATGTGGTGCAGGCACTGATGGCTGCTTATGAAGAAATAGGTTTCAAGCGAGGTCGAAGTATCATAGCCAAGCTGCTCCAGTATTTGGTCAACGACTTGAAACTGGTGATAAAGAAGGACAAGATATTCTTCTACGACATGACTCCGATGGAAGCAGAGTTATTCAGCGACAATGATAATGAATAAACGGACTCCAAAAAGTGCTTTACTTTATGTGGGTGCCTATACGGAAAAATGTGGATAAAGTATTTTTATAAAGTGTAACAAACAATGAATATATCCCAAGCACATGAAATCAGCATCATTTCTTTTTTGGAAAAGGAAGGATTCAGACCTTGCAGGGTCTATGGCGATAACTATTGGTATCGCTCCCCTTTGCGGGAAGAGAAAACAGCGTCCTTCAAGGTTAATCGTGATATCAACCGGTGGTATGACTATGGCATGTCCGAAGGAGGGGATATTGTGGAGTTGGCAAAGCGATTAAGGGGTTTGCCAACCGTATCAGCCACGCTGGAATATCTGGAGGGAGAAAGCGGATGCGTTGTTCGTTCTGCAACACCTCATACAACTTCCAGCAAAGCGCAGCCAAGCCATGAACAGCCAACCTTCACCTTGCATCCTTTGAAGAACAAGTCTTTACTCAGCTATTTGTGTTCGAGGCAGATTGATGAATCCATCGGTTGTACCTATTGCCAGGAAATCCATCAAAAACAGAAAGGAAGATGGTATTTTTCCGTGGCTTTCGGTAATCAGTCCGGAGGTTATGAGCTACGCAATCCCTATTTCAAGGGCTGTATGGGAAGTAAGGATTTGAGCATCATTGCCTATTCACCGGGCGAAATCCAGGAAGGATGCCTTGTTTTTGAAGGCTTTATGGACTTCCTGTCCTTCCTTACTTTAGTAAAGAGGCAGGATTATCTTTTCCGCATGGAGAGTCCGTGTGACTATCTCATCTTGAACTCCGTTTGCAACCAAAAAAAAGTGTACCAATATCTGGATCGTTACAGACACATCCATTGTTTCTTGGATAATGATGCTGCCGGGAAAGAAGCGACAGAAGCCCTCCATAGGCTATTTGAATACCGGGTGACAGACGAATCCTTCCGTTATGCCGACCACAAAGACATCAATGACTATCTGATGAACAAAAAGATTGAACAATAAGATGTTGCACAAAAACAATGAAATATGGAAACTCGCAGAGTAACAGTAGAGATTAAGCCGTACCAAACCTATTCGGTCAGTGAAGCAGCACGTTATTTGGGTATTCACCGATGTACTATTTATGTATATCTCTTGTTACCCCATCATCCGTTACCTTTCATCCAGGTGCCGGGCAAGGTAAAAATCCGTTTTCTTGGCAGCGACCTCATAGCGTTCAAGGCGGCAGGTCTCCCAAAGAGAGGTCGAAAGATAAGGGGAGATCGTGAGTAACGTCCCCTTATCTTGTTCCCGTCTAAGGATGGAAGAGATTGACGATAGTCAACCCTCTCTTCCAAGCCTTGCGGCACGTATAATATGTACCACCCTGGGGCTTTCCGTCAAAGTAGGCAATCACACTTCCGGAGTGTTGCAGCATATAGTCGTTACGTTTCAAAAGGCAGCCTTTGAAATAATTCTCGCTCAACACGATGACCTTATCCGCCTTGCCGAGGATAAGGTCATAGCGGTTTTGTTCCGATACATTCCATCGGCAGTTCTGCCCTTTGAATGGAACAACAGCTATCAGCTGCAAAGAAGGCAATTTCCCCTTGAGTGAAAGTACGACTTCGGCAGCCATTAGGTCAAAGCCCAATGCCATGCCACAGAAACAGCGGTATTTTCCCTGCTTGTAAGCAAGGATAACGGCTTGTTTCAGCCGTTCCCTTACTTCATTTTGTTGTTCGGATGGTATCTCTCTATGTCCTGTAAAGGCTATGGAAGCCTCCTTATAAAAATCCTTTTGTATCATTGTTCATTTACTTTATAGTGTGTCTTTGCCAAGAATATGCCACCGATAACATGTGCTCCCAACTGCTCTAATTGGTCGGAATAAGTTGCCCAAGTGATGCCGCGTGTTATCACGTCGTCAAAGGTTACGATTGTTTTATCGCAGAACCATTTTTCATCAAAAGTGATGATGTTCACTTTCCGGATTTCCTTTTCCAATTTGCGGTTTTCGTGGATGGCAAGCCGTCCGCCTGCTACCTTTACATGGTCAAAGCCATTGATAGCTCCGGTCAGTTCACATACTCTTTCGCAAAAAGCCTTGTAGCGGAGTTCGTTCTTCTCGTTGGTAGAAGCCGGAACCGGAACGAAGACGATGCCCGAACACTTTTCGCCATATTGTTCCTTCATGCTTGTTGCGGTCATTTGTGCCACTGCTTCAAAACTCCTTCCGTCTTTGAAGTCATATACCATCTGTCTGTCAGCGATTTCCTTTTCACCCACGTTGCGGATGCGCTTAGGAAAATACTTGCAGAACCAAGTCTGAGGTTTTGCCAACTGCTGTTTGAGGTTATTGTCAATCTGTGCCATACGCTCTGATTTTTTCCCCTTTTGTTTTGCTGTTTTGCAGCTTGACCGAAGGGATGTTTTTTGCTTTTTTCAGAGTGCTGGCAACCACCAACGAAGGCAAATTCAGGGCAGAAAATACGCTCAACTTGTTTGAGGAAGATTTTCTGCAAGGGATTTGACGCCTTGGTGGGGCAGCAATACCTTTGCAAAAAAAATATCCTCGCAGGTAAGATGATAAAACGGAAGTGTTGTATTCAACCTATACCCTTGGAAGAACTTCCATCATCGTATGCAGTTCCAATTTCTTTTTTAATTCCATTGACTTCCCGGCAGACCTGCCAAGACAGATTGTCCGTCCGCTTCTGCAAGCATACAAGCCAACAGCCAGGCATCGGCACGGATGGCATCCATATCGCTTACCGCTTGTCGCAAACGGGAAGGCGCAACGGCTCCCGACTTAATCATCCATTCCTCGGCACAAATTTCCGGGTCAATGGCATCCACGAATGACTCTATCTCTTTGACGAGATTGCCAATCTTCCCTTCTCCCATTTTTACAGTGAAAGAAAAAGGTACTCCGCTAAGCGTTTTTCGATGAAAATCAATATAAAGCTCTCCATCCTTGTACCGGGGTGTAGTAGTCCATCCAAGCTGGATGGCAATAGCAAATATGTTTGTAGTCATACACTTATCTTTAATTGTCTGTTTGATACCTGCCTTATCCGTGTATGGACAAGGCAGGTTGTTTTCACTTTACACTATCACTCAATAGCCCATTCTTGCAAGGAACTCCTGCAGCCGGCTGTCCCGTAATTTCTTCAGTGGAACCGGACGAAAGTCTTCCTGCTGCCTCACTTGCAGCTTGCCGAAGCCTTGTTTGGTCAAATCCAACTCAATGTCCGAAAGTTCATTCAAAGAAATGTAGCCATACTCATCCTCCATCAGTCCGATGACGATACCGAACAGAATGGTGTCGTTGCCTTCCTTTTCACCTTCAAGAATGAACCACCGCACACCACCGAGCGCAAAGATGGCACGGCAAATAGCGTCCTTTCCCTTGCCGTCCTGGGAATAGAGAGGAAAGCCTTTCAAGGCTTCCTCCAACTGCGTTGTCATAAGTCTGCACATATCAATCCAAAATTATTTCGTCTTTATAAACATCTATTTCTGCACCACTGCTGAACTGAACCACAAAACCATGTTCAGAGAGGGCTACGATAGTTCCTCGGTGGTAGCCTCGCCAAGGGGTTATCAACTCACATTGTCTGCCGTATTCGGGAAAATCATATTCGTCCATAGTCCTGTCATTTAAAGGTTGGAAATTCGGGGTCAAAAATCAAGTCACACTCAATGAGCCGTTGGTAGGCTTCTGCAGAAAGCCGTGATGCCCACTCATTGCGGTCATCGTATCTTCCCTGCTGATAGTTGTATGCCAGCTGCTTCATGAAGCCGAGGAACACCTTGAACATCTGCTGTTGCAGGTAGCGGTGAGCTTTGGTCAGTTCCCTGCCAGTCTGGTCAGGTGAACACATACTGCCATTTACAAAGTTGGCGAACTCTTGGGCAAAAGCCTTGTCACGTTCGGAGATGGTAGCTCCGGATAATTCGGGATAATCCATAGTCAAAACAATTTAGATGGTTGCGATTCCGATTCTTTTCCCTCTTGTGAAGCCCTTTAGAGCTTCTTGGTCGGGAAAACCGTTTTACGTGCATCCCCTCACTGCGGGCACCGGGGAGAATAAGGCAAGTGTGAGGTCCGAGGACTTTACGGAATACCCAATTTGACACAAATTGTGGAAGGCTGCCGGAAAGTCCTCAGTCCGAAAGCTTCAGCGGCACTTGACGTTTCTCCCGTCCGCAGTACCTTTGCACGTATAAAACGGATCTGGCCAAGATGCTCCAACGGTTTTCAAAAATTTCCAGATTATGACTCCAAGGGAAAAGATTAGCCCTAACAGGCTGTCTCAAACATGTTCCCCAAAAAGTCCACGTAACCCAGCATTCCGACCGTCTTGAAGATGCACATTTCCAAAAACTGTTGCCGTTGTGAGAACCTACAAAGTGAAGCCTTGCAGGTTCTCTCTATGGCAACGGACTGGAGTCCTCCTCTTGTTGCAAAAACCATTCAGCCGAGCTTTGCTTGGTGTTGAAGACACGGAGCAAACCGGATGGCACATCCTCCCCAAAAGGTCGTCACTTCCGGTATCGCATACAATACGATAAGTCGGAAGTGGTGACCAACATCTGTGAGCTAACTGTCTAAAACATTCGATGGCTCTACTTCCGCAAGCGTCAGCCTGCGTTCGGTAGAACCATCGAGTAAGTCTTCGTTTGTAGTGAATAAATGTGGTAATATTCTTTGTATTATGTAGCATAAAAATCAGAGAAAGAATAACACTAAATGAAGAATAATTCGTTTCTTAGATAAGAAATTAGTATATTTGCATGGAGCATAAATTATATGCCCCTATTAAATAACAAGAAGTTTAACATTAAAAAATTTACTATCAATAAACAAAAAAACAAATAGAGTTTTCTGACATCCTTGACTCGACTGAAATACCAGAACTTGCACTTCGATGAACATCAGTTTGGTTAAGACAACGGATGTCTGTGCTCCTAATATAAGGGCGCAGACAGAATGCTTGTTGTCTGATGTGGGCTGTGCAAGGCCTTGGTATCGACTTGATTCTAATGCGCCCTTTTTCTTTTTTTTGAAAGAGGGCTTTTGGCCTTCAGATAGTTTTAAATCATACTACTATGCTGAAGAAAATCAAAATGAAAAATAGCGAGGTCGAGCAACTCTCAAATGCCTCTCAATATACCTTCCCAAAGTATGCAACACAAATCATCAATTTACTGAATAGCAATGCACAAGGCACTCGTCCGGCTGTCGTTGGACAAATGTCTGAACTTATTCAAGAGTTTGATGGAAAATCATTAGAAGAGTGGATTTTGTGGTATAACGAACGTCAGCCAAATGCTGTAGATAATGCTACAGAAAAAATCTTTGGCATGTATCAACTTATGAGTAAGGCATTTAATGCTATTACACGTGAGATGATTGAAGAATGGGTTAAGGATTTAGTATATACTAAAACCTATTGCGGCCTGAAATTTCAAAGTGCGATTATTGCATTTCTCGCAGGTAAGGTTGGCAAGTCATGGCGCTTAGCAAATGTTGAAGAAGAAGCTAAAGGTATCGATGGTTTTATAGGAGAAACTCCTATTCAAATCAAATCTATCACTTATAAAATGGAATCTCACTTATCTGAAACGATAGAGGTTCCCATTGTGTATTATGATAAAAAAAAGGACGGAATAAGCATTGAATATGATACCGACATTTTGTAAAGTGACCTATGGAAGAATTTAAATTAACGATAAACAAAGATAAGTTTCGTTCTACTAATGCTAAATGGAATGAATTGATGTTAAATGATCCTTGGTCGGTAGGTTATGTTTCCACTCTGATTGAAGCCGCTAATTGGAAGTGTAAAGAAGAGTGGGAGGAAACTTATTATGCAAGTGGCAAGGTTCGTAATGAATTGATTGACAAGATGGCATCAATTTCAAACTACACTAAAGAGTTTTTTAACGATACTACAATTCCGCATAACAAATCAAAGTACTATAGTTTGAGTTGGGATATAAAGAATATCAATACTCAAAAAGGTAGGACAAGAGAAGATCTAATAGAAAAGGGTAAGATTTTGTATGAGGCTGTTAAAAATAATGGTTATGGCCTAACTCTTGAAGAATGTGTTGAATGTGTTCGTTTTCGCGTAATTTGTGAAACATGGAATGGTATTGTCATAAGAGAAAACAATACCATAGGAACTCTTCAAAAATTATTTCCTAACTTGCGCTTTGAAAAATCAGAAGGTGATATAGATCATACCTATGCTGTTGATTTTCAAGTTTATTCTAAGGAAACAAACAGGATCGTATGCGCAATCCAAATTAAGCCAAAATCTTACTTAGGAAATGCTCCATATATAATAAAAGCGAGAACTGCTAATGATAAAAAGTATACTGCTTATAAAGAAAGATTTGGAGTAGAAGTGCTTACTATTATTTCCACAAATAAAGGAGAAATCATAAATACTGAAATATTGACAAAAATCAAGAACTATGAATAGCATTATTGAGTCATACATCAAAGATACTTATGGATTTGAAATAGAATCAGCTACTCCAGAAGATTTACAAAAGGTAACAGAAATTCTTGTTAGCGATAGCAGTATGGATTATAGTTTGGGTGATAAGCATAAAGATGGGGAATGGAATTTTTCAATTTTTCCCAATCTGAAAAAAATAGATTGCAGTTATAATCCTATAGATCTATTAGATATTTCCAAGAATCACGAATTGGAGTATATTCGGTTTCAAGGAGCTCGTGGTAACATTCCTCACAAGATAGATTTTTCAGGAAATCCGCACCTTAAAGTAGTTAAGTCAGGACAAGACGGAGTAGTAGAACTTGACTTTTCAACCAACACTAAATTGGAAGATTTATCTGCATTCTTGAATTCTTCTTTGAGATGGGTTAATATTGATAACTGTCCTAATTTGAAAAGAATAAATATGCAAGGGGCAAATATTCCATTTGTTGATCTTACGCATTGCAAGAATCTTGAACGTGTTACAATCAGTTATTGGAATCTTTACAGAGGACAAGCTGACAAATTTGGTCCAGGTTATCCAAGACCAATAATATTCGTACACGAAGACTTCAATGAAGAAATAATAGACCAAGAGTCAAGGACATACAAGTACTATGCATACTATTTAGTGCGAGTTAAAGAAAATTCCGCTGAAGAAAAATTCCTAAGAATGGCAAAATCAATGAAAAGTACAATGCTTTCGATTCCACCAGATAACTATGGAGTAGGTGTTGCTCGTATGCATTATAAGTTGCTTGATATGTACGATTTAATAAAAAAGAATAATCCATAATACAGAAAGACATCCAAGATTTCTACAACTGTAGTGATTCTTGGATGTCTTTATCTCTTTAGTATGTGAAGAGTGTCCCCTTTCCTCCTAATGGCATATCATTTAAACTTCTATTTAAAAAGTATTTAGACTCAGCCACTAATTTATCTATGTCATCAGATAGTAAGTCAACACTATCTATATAATGGAAAGTAAGATCTGTCTCTTGTTTGGTCATCACCTTACATTGGATACGCTCGTTATTATATTTAACTTCCTTTCCTTGGCTAATTCTATCATTAACAAATGATAAATGTCTCGTGTATCTATCTTGGATAATTGAGTTAGCTTTGATTATGTCAATAGAGTTTAGAACATCTTTTAATAGAGGTTTCAGGAGTATGTCTATTTCATAACCAATACTATTTCTTTCTGACAAAATAGCAGCTAATGCTGTTGTTCCTAAGCCCATAAATGGGTCAAGTACAATATCACCTTTTTGCGAATACATGTTAATAAGCCTATATGGAAGTGCTAAAGGATATGAAGCATTGCGTTCTCTTGATGGAGCCTTGTCAATAGTTTGTTTTACTCCTTTTATTTCCCAAATATCTGAGAACCACACGTTCCTTTCCTCCCAAAAAAAGGAACTGTCTCTACGTGCCTCCTTGTCAGGCGATTTTTTGTAAACTCGTTTGCCTCCTTTTCTGAAAATCAAAATCCATTCATGCTCAAGGGTAACATAGGCCCCACATGGGAGCATGCCACTTCCCATAAACTTATTTGGTGCATTAGTGGTTTTTTTCCATAGGATATTTGGAAGATTTGTAAAACCTAACTTTTCGCATGATTGAATTATTCGGGTATTATTGTTGTATAGGGCAAATTCACCGTCTATAGTTCTTGTCGCATCTCCTATGTTAATGCACAAGAATGAACCATCTTTGAGTACACGCCAACATTCAGCCCACACTTGGTCAAGTTCTTGATGCATTAGCTCAAAAGCTTTACGAGAATTATTCTCTTCTAAGGCTTTCTTTATATCAGGATTCTGATTACCCATGATATCATCCCACATTTCAATCATTGGATATGGAGGAGAAGTAACAACTAAGTCGATAGAATTGTCTGACAGCTGACTCATATTTTGAGCAGCATTAAAATAAATTGTATGCTTCATGAGTTTATTTTTTCGTTGAAACGATTAAATCCTTTACGTCTATATCCAATAATGATGCTATTTTTACAAGGGTAGGAAGATCTGGCTGGGATGCATTAGAACACCATCGGCTTATTGTAGTCACACTAACGCCAAGTTGTTCCGCAAGCCATTTGCCAGTATGCTTTTGTTCAACAAGAACAACCTTTATACGATTTAAATCGTCCATTGATAATATATTTAAGTACAATGCAAATATATATACAAAAAATGAAAATACGAAATTTTTGTTTGTCTATTTTGTATGACTTAAGAAACGGAGCAAGTCACTCCGTTTCTTTTGTAGGTTCTATTTCGCTTTCGGTAGCCGTATTTTCTTGTTCTTCTCCTCCCAGACATCCACATAGTTGTTCAATGCTTCGGAGATAACATCCTTCAAGAGGATGCCCTCTACAAGGGAAATGTACTTCACTTTGCGGACTAAATCCGGATCCACGATGAAGGTGGCTCGGATTTCCTGAGGCTTCTTGGCACTTTTGGCTGGGTCTCCTTTCTTGGGGCGACCCACATTCTCCTTGCGTTTGGCTTCCAGTTTGGACTTCATTTTATTGGTAGCTTCCATTTCGGTATCTTCTTTCTTAGAAGATGCTTTTGCAGATGCTGCCTTCGGACTTTCCTGCTTATCGTCTTGAACTGCTGGCTGTTCAGTTTGTTCTGCGGTTTGTTCAACAGCCTGTTCCTTAGGCTGTTCCTGTACAGAGTCAGATGGAATGGCTTCACCCATGAAGCCGTCCATCAATAAGGATAAATTCTTCTTACTCATATTGCTTACTTTATTACTTGTTTACTTGCTGATTTACTTACTATGTTACCAATAACCTTTGTGATTAGTCATATAGTAATATAGTTTACCTATTTTCCTCCCGACTGATTATCTCATCGGTCAGTGTGCGATAGTCCGCTGCACCATTGCTTTTCGGGTCGTATTCAAAGATGGTCTGACCGGACAGCGGCATTTCGGCTATGGCGATATTCTCCCGGATTTTCGTCTGAAAGACCTTCTCTCCGTACCGCTTTTCTACCATGGAAATCACTTCCTTGTTCAACTTCCGGTTATTGAACCGGGTGAAGAACACCCCACCCAACTCCAGCGTCGGGTTCACCCTGCGCTTCACTTCCCGGACTATATCGTCCAGCATGGTCAAGCCTTTCAAGGGCAAGGCTTCGGCAGTGAGCGGTATGTAGAGTTTGTCCGCTGCCACCAGCGCATTGGTTGTCACGATACCGAGTGAGGGCGAACAGTCCATCAGGATGTAGTCATACTTCTCCTTCTGTTCATCGAGGTAGGATTTGAGGATGCCTTCTCTTGCCATCATGGTAGCCATGTCTATTTCGGCTCTTGCCAGGTCCAGCGATGCCGGAACGAGGTCCAGGTTTTCACGGATGGGAATGATGGGCATCGGTTGGTCTTTGACCAGCGTATCATAGATACTTGTTTCCGGGTCTTCGTTCTGCGTCAGCGTGAACGTGAGGTTCTGCTGTGCATCCAGGTCAATGAGCAACACACGTCTTCCTTGCAGTGCGAGTGCTGCGCCTATACATGCTGTAGAGGTGGTCTTGCCGACTCCACCTTTCTGATTGCCGATGGCGATTGTCAAGTTATTTCCTTTCATTATCTTCAAGATTAAAAGTTTACTTTTCCATTTGTTTCTTTACTTACAAAAATACTTTATTACTTGCTGATTAGGCAGAAAGTTTACTCATTTATTCTGCGAAAAAATCACTTTTCTGATGATTTTATTTCATTGTTAATCAATCATTAAATAAACATCAAACAAATATCAGACAAACATCAAGATGGTTTTTGTCCTGCTGAACAATCTTCCTTATATTCAAGAATTGGCAAGCAGAAAGAGCGCCTTAATTCAGCTTGAAATAATTTGTCAATACATTTCGTATAGTATGTTTTTAAACTCCGACCCACACCTCACGGCGGAAGTCGGAGCGGAACATATATAAGGAATTTACGCTGTCTGTTTGGCTGCGAGTATCTGATGGGCATGCGCATTGACCAGCCGGACAATCCGGTCATGGTGCGGAGTATTCGTATTGCACAGCCCACGGCTCTGTATCACTTTCCCCTCGGTCAATGAAAACTCAATCGTTTCGATGCGGTTTTCCTCCTTGTCATGAGCCGATAGTATCAAGCTGTCCGCCTTGGCATAGTATTCGCATTGGAAGACACAATGATGCAGGGCATTTCCCTCGGCTTGGAAGGCTTCCAGACTATCGAGTACCGAAATCACCAGGTCTTTGTCGGTGATGGTGATACCGAAGTAGCGTGACTTCTCCTTGTAGAACTCGGCTTCCTTCCGTTTGGCTCGCTGCATCTGCTCCCGGCTTCTGCGTTTCTGCTCCATTTGGTTGTGTCGGTTCATCCAATAGTCATGCTCGGCTCTGAGGTTCTGCGGACAGATATACTTGGGATTGCAGATGTCCTTGCCACACTGCTCCAGCAAGCGGATGGTATCTGCCCACAATCCCATGTCCGAAGGGCGGTAGTGATGCCGGGTGGCTACCTTATACGACTGCCAGCATCGGTCAAGTTCCAAAGGTCGGTGTACAAAGTAAGACACGGCATGTAAATCTTTTGACTTGAGGATGGTTTCCATCCGGCTGTCTGTCAGCACGGCTTTCATCAGTTTCATCGGGTGGCAGTCGGGCAGCTTGCCTTTCATGCCGTTGCGTTTCAATTCGGGCAGCAGCCGATAGTGCGGATAAACATAGGTATCTGCAATGAGCCAATGGACTTCGGTCGGTCGCTTCAAGGTGATTTCGGATGCCCAATCAAAGCAGTCCACATAGTAGCCCAATGTCCTTGTTCTTGCTGTGACAGCTAACTTGCCTTCGGCATTGAGCCACAGACGGCATGCCTCCCAGTAGTCTACCTCCATAGGCATTCCTTTCCGGAAGGTCGTTTCCAAACGGAATACCCGTTGCACCTGCAAATGGTCTATTACTTCGAGGGAAGAAAAGTAGTAGGCTTCCTTGATGGTGCGTTTGAGGGTGTCCTTTATCTGTAAGCGAGTACCGCAATAAGGGCAGCATACCGACTTGCCTTTTCCCTCATAGTCGAAGTGCCTGCCACAATCGCCACATGTACACTTGTGTGCGGAAGTACGGAAGCAGACATGTCCTGCCACTTTCCGCACTGCCCATGTGAGCACTTTGGGGCTTAGGACGGTCAGCTTCTCATTGGAAGCTGCCACCTGTTTTTCTATTTTCGTTCTTGCCTTCATAGTTCCATGCCTTGAAAGAGTGAGAGTTCTTGAATGGGTTTGGGTTGCGGTTTGGCTGCCTTGGGTCGGCTGTTGCGTTGTTGCAGTTTCCGCATTTCCTCCTCCTGGTATCGTTTGAGGGCAATAGCTCGCTGTTCTGCCTTTTCCTCCTCGGTCAGTTCAATGTGATGATTCACTACCACATTGCAGTCCATCGGCTTACCGATTTCCAAATGAGGTTCATCAATCGCATGGACTGCCATGGCATAAACCTCCAAATCGCTGAAACCGCAGCAGCCGGATTGCTGTACGGCATGGAAGATATAGTTGACCACATCGTCAATGGTGCGTGTGGTGGTTTCATACTTGGCACGGAAGAGTTCGTCTTCCTTGGCTCGGTTATCAAGATAGTTCTTGATGAGTTCCTTAAAATGGTCAGTTCCTTTCATATGTTCCTATGTTTAAGCGTAAATACTCAGAGGTTACTTCGTGAATCAGATGGGAAGCAGTTCCAGCAGTTTCTTTAGTGGAATGGAGTTGATGTCCGACTTGAGGAAGTGAACTATCCATTCCGGCTCTTCAAAAAGCGGGTGCATGGGTACCACACTGAAATCGTCCCCATTGGAATAGCAGTCGATTTGTGCATAGTTGGCGCCGTCCTTGCGGATGTGTGCATAGAAAGGAGGCATACCGCAAAAGCACTTGCGGAGACTCTCTCTGTCCCACTGCAGGGTGAGTTCGTAAACACTGCCCTTGTAGAGCATCTTTTCTTTTCGGTCTTTAAGTTTGTATGCCATAGCTGAACTAATTTTTTCCCTTTGGTTTGAAGCCTTTCGGCTTCTCACTCCCGGGTGATTTTTACGATGCCTCTTCTCACGAAGGGTGTAAGGGACAGAAGGCAAATGTGGCAAGGGGAAAGCGGACGGAATACCCAATTTGGTACAAATTGCGGAAGGCTGCCGGCTGCTTTCCTTGCAGCCAAGCGCAGCGCCATTTGCTGCCGTACCGACCCTTCGTATCTTTGTATCGGAAATTTCATCGGGAGTGCGGATGCAGTGAAAAGAAAAAATCCCCATGCACCATGCACAGGGATTCGTTCAAGCTATGACCAGGAACATCGGTCATGATCAGCTGTTTTCTTTGGAGAGTTCCAGCGAGCGTTTCCGAAACTCTTTCAGCAGAGGTTGGATTTCCAGAGAGGTACGGCGGGCACGTAAGCCAGCCGCCTTGTTTCCATTCTGTACTTGCAAGGCTGCATCCTTCAGGAAGGACTGCATCTTGGTTTCCAGCAGTTCGGTCAATTCATTCATACAAGTTGCTATTTGAGTGATACATGATAGTATAAGTCAGTCCTGCAACAGCGGAATCTCAAAGGATTTCACCACGCACTGCGCCTCCTTGTCGAGGATGAACCAGTATTCGGAATGATAAGGCTTCCCCTGCAAGGTCTTGGCTTCAAAGTCAATTTTTACCTTCCATCCGTTGAAGGGCTTTTCCGCTTTTCTTTCCTTGGCTGTCGGATTCATATCTCCGGAGGCAATCAATGCCCGCAAGGTAGTCATGGCATCCAGCTGACGTTTCATCTGCTCGCTTATTCCAATGTCGTTCTTGTCCAGATTCTCGAAGAAGTCCGTTTCCTCCATGAGTTTCTGACCATACTGCATCAGGTGCATGGAGAGCGATACTTTCTCATGCGGACTGACGTATTCCTTGCCGAATACCGAATCCGCTTTGCTGACACCCAGAATCTTGATGGATTCCGGATTATCGACGGTTGCCTTCAGCGCTTTCTCCGCCATTTCCACCGCCCGATTTTCCGGACTGGAGGCACAGCTGGCGAAATAGAACAGACCACCCCAAAAGAAGATGGCAGTGATCAGCAGCATGCTAAGTTTCATTCCCGGTTTCATACCTTTACAATTTGAAGTTTGTCCGGTGATACACCGAGTCTCTTGCGGTAGATAGAGCCGTCTTCCCGGTACATTTCCAGTTCCTGAGAGGTGATTTCTTTCTCGCAGAGTTCCCGGGCTTCCTCCAGTGTCAGCTGGTGGCCGCCGATATTGCGCCAGATGGCAAAGGAGCAGGGGGCTGTCTGGTTGCTGTAGTTGGAGCAGTTGAATGCCCTGCTTCCCACGCGGATTTCACCGCCACAGTGCGGACATTTGCCCACAACAGACTGCATCAGGATGTTGCCGTCGTCAGCCAGTTGTAAAACTGTTGGGAATGTCTTGCCCTCCTTGGTGGAGAAACCGTCCAGGAGTATGCAGCGCTTCTCCAACAGTTCGGCAATCTCCGCGTCATACATCTTGCGGTTGCCGATGATGCCGTTGATGTTCAATACACACGAAGGATGATCCCCCAGGTTGTGTTCACAACGGTAGCCCTTGCAGGTCTTGACCACATTGCCGCCACACAAAGGGCAGCGACCGATTATTTTCTTTTGGGTTTCCATACGCTTTTGTTTTTGGATGATTTGTTTATTTTATTATGCTATTACTTGTTGTTGTTATTACAAACTTACTATCTTACTTGCTTATTCCCTTACTTCGTGATTAGCTGATTAGTTGATTAGTTTACAAGTTTACCTATTTACCTATTTACCATTTCAACAGGTACCCCTGGTTCCACTCCGCAACGATACCTCCGATGATATTCTTGCCAGACATCACATTGGCCCATCCTTCGGGATCGAGCGAAAACCAGAGGTCGTTCCAAGAGAGGGTACGCACCTGCCAGGCAAGGATAAACAGGTCGGTATTGATGGCTTCCAGCCGGCTCACCACCTCGTTGGCGATGTAGTAGCGTTCCGAAGAGTTGAGCAGATTTACTTTGTGTTTCTCGTTCTTTCCGTCCGCTCCCGCCACGTCATAGCTTCCCGACGTGACCAGCTGCTTCATGAATGGGTAGAGCGCCGCCATCTGGGTAGCGGCATCAGCGAGCTCGTCCGAAACCATGGCAGCTATGGCAGTTCCCTTGAGATTGCTCCCCACCGATTTAAGCAGCAGGTTGCAGTTCTGAGGGATTTCCTTAGCCACCAGTTCCCCTGCACGCTTAATCTGATAGAGATTCTGCATTGCTCCCTGTGCATTGGAGAGGTATTTCAGCATCTTGTCCTCTACACTGTGTACGCGGTCGAGCGCCACTGTCACCGCTGCTTCTGCGGCGATGATCTTCTCCTGCGTCTTTTTGCGCTTTTTGTGGATGTTCTTTAATTCTGTCGTTTGAGCTATGACGGTGGCCGTCAAAGCCGGATCCATCTGCTGCGCCAAAGCGGGAATCCTTCCGCCTGCCAGACAGAGCACCAGTACACCCAGGGTTAATTTCTTTTTGATTGCATCCATTTACATTACATTTTGAGATTACCTTTTCTGCGTTCGGAAAGCTGCTGTTTCCGTTCGTCCTTGCGTGGTACAGAGGGGATATCCATAGGCTTTTTCAACAGACAGTCGTTCCAGTCCTTGAAGAGTCTGGGCGGAAGCCATTGCCCCACCTGATAGCGGATGGACAAGTGCTTTTCCAGCTGAGCCGACAGGGGACGTTGCGGATTGACCGTAAAGACCTTGTCCTTGACCTCCACTTGCAGTCCCTTGTCTGTCTTGCTGATTTTCATCGGGATGTTTTCCAGCAAGGCAACCATGCGCAGACCGTAGATCCGCCCAGCCAGGTCATTGTCGAAGCAGTCGAAAGCCCTGGCATGAGGAAAACGGCTCATCACCCCCGTAACCTGCCGGTCGGAAAACGTACCGCCCAGAGAGACCAGAGCCATATTCGTGCGCAGCTGCATCCTGTTCTCCTGATAGAAAGCCATGGCATCCAATGCCGATTCACAGAAATACACCTGTTTCACATCCTCCGGATTTCCTTGTGAGAGATTTGCCACCCATGCCGAAGAAGAAGAGTCGCTGCCCGCAGCCTTGGACTTGTAGCCGCCATAGCCACGTATCTCATAACCCTTTGCTTCTTCGGACATGCCGTTGGTATAGGGGAAGCCGATATTGAACCCTTCAAAGTTCCCGTTGTGACGGTCCCGGATGAGTACGATGAACGGAGCCAGTTCCCTGACAGTTTCCTCCGAGATACCCCGCTGTGCAAACAGTCCGGGAATCCGCTCGGGGTTGAGCGGTTTCACCTCGTAGCGTGAAGTATCGAATACGGCAGCCGACCTGGCAGCCTTGATGTACTCAAGGTTCTCATGGTACTCCGGTTCGGGCATATTGGCAAAACGTGCCAGTACCTTGGCCACTTTCTGCCACTCGTCCTTGCCGGAAACCAGAAAGGTGTGGAGGTTCTCACGTATCAGAGTGACCACATCCCCACGGGAACCATCACGGCGGAAGAAAGTCTGTGAAGACTTGTCGTTCGGGTGACTGATGATAAGCGTGTCGCGCTTATCCTTGCCGTCCCCCAGCACCATCTCCACATACTTGCCGATTCCGGCTTTCCGGTCCAGCCGGTAGCCCAGTGCATACGCCACGTCATCAATGCCCACTCTGGCTTTCAGTTCCTTGAAGTTTACCTTGTAGTCCGTCATAGCTCCACCGTTTCAGTTAGATACCCATTTTCGCACCCGTTTTCTGTGTCCGCTGCATCATAGCCAGTTCCGGCTCGAAGGTCTTGTGCGCCGTCATGTTCAAGAAAGCAGCCTTGTCCTTGTAGTCCGTCAACTGGAAGTAGGTCTTGGCTGTATCTTTCGACACCTTCTTCAAACCCAGTTCCACACCGTCGTAGGAGGCACGGATGGCATAATCCCCGTTGCGTGTCTTCACAATAGCCGCATTCTTGAACGGCACTTCTTCGCCTTCGCCCAACGGGGCAAACGGGTCGTTCTTCGTCAGGTAGGGCTGCTCGTTGAGTGCCAGCCGCTGCTTGTCCACCTGGTCCAGAATGAGGTCCGAAGCCTTGTTCACGTCCGCCATGACGGAAACAATGAACTTCGGTTCCTGCTTCAGCACCCCAATCCAGGAATCCAGATAGGCTGCGGAGTTGTCCGTCACCTTCATGTCAAAGCCCATCGAATGGCAGATCATGGCAGCCGTTAGTTCGGCTACCAGTTCCTCCTTGGCGTATTTCGGGTCTCCGAAGCGTCCGCCCATCTCGCGGTTGAGCCGTTCGGGAGTCATGGTGGAGTGCGTCATCTCATGCAGCATGGTGGAATAGAACTCCATGCCGCCCCGGTAGATTTCCTCGGGGGTATTGCCGATGTTGAACTGCTCCTTCATGGGCAGCACCACGATGTCCTGGGCCGGTGAATAGAAGGCACCGTCCACCCGCTTGTCTGCCTGTATAGGACAGAGCCAGCCTTGCGTCTCAATCATCCGGTCGAGGGCGGCATGGGCATACATGCCTTCCTTATCCCGAAGCTCGGGCACCTTGAACTTCTCCATGAGTTTCTGCACCCGTTCGGGCTGCACCTCTGCCAGATTGGTCTGGTCGATGTTATATACGGGGAAAGCCTTGAAGAAGGGAATGACATCCATACCTTTCTTCTCCTCCTTGCTCATGGCCTTATACTCATCCGAACTGACCTTATGGCCGTTCTTGTCCTTGACCAGCACGTCCCAATAGACCACAGGGAAGGCTTTTTCACCTTTCAGCACATGGGCTTTCAGGTTGTGTGCCTGCTTGAAGGTGAGGTACACCGGCAGCTGGTAGCCCTGAGCAGCGGTCTGCAGCTGGAGGAAGAAGGAGTTGGAACCCGAGTAGTTACGGCCTCCCACGTTCTGCGGGAGACCTGCAAACCCGGATGCACCGCCAATCCAGCCTTTTTTCCAGTCGGAAGCCTTCATCTGCTCCATGCGGGCAATCATCATTTCGGCAAAGCGGTCGATGGCTACCTGCCCGGCATTGCCTGATGAATTAGTTCCATATGCCATAATCTTCATCATTGATTACCTGACGGTCCATCAGGTTGATGTCCGTCTGTTCCACATAAAATTCAGCGGATTCATCCGAAGGATCCGTGCCGTGCGTGCGGCACCAGTCCAGGAAATCCTGTGCGTTCTCACCCTCCAGCACAAAGCGGAGATAACCGATTTTACCCTCTTGAAGAAGTTCCACCAATTCTTCGTATTCCATTACTGTTGACATATTGATTCTTGTTTGAGTTTGATACTGTTTGATTCCGTTACATTTTCAACGCAGCCGTCTTTTCCTGCTTCATCGAATGAGCAGCGAGCAAGCCCGTGATTTCGGTGTTCAGGTACTTGGCTGCAATCTGTTCGCGCGTAGCCGTCTTGGCTTTGAAGAGCGAATAGCCGTCATCGAATGAGAT
Organism: uncultured Bacteroides sp.; assembly: GCA_937890825.1. GTDB lineage: Bacteria > Bacteroidota > Bacteroidia > Bacteroidales > Bacteroidaceae > Bacteroides. The sequence continues at coordinate 38,855 of CALADS010000062.1, forward strand.
TTCATGGCGGTTGGTCTTGCCCTTGTCGCCCATATCCATTGACACCTTCCACTTGTTGTCCGCATGGTCTTTTGCCACCCGCACCCCTTTGGGATCCACCCCTTCGGGAAGCTGGTACTTTTCGTAGGCAGACTTCAGGTGCAACCTCTCACCGAAATTCTTCTCAATGAGCTGGCTCGGTGACATGGTGCGGTCGAAGTAAGCGTTCAGGTCCTCCCGGGAAGCCACGGCAGACATCTTGGTATCACCCATCTGTGCATAGAACTTATACTTGCCGTAGTCCGGACGCTGCTCGTCCTTCTCTTTGTACACGTTGAACTTCTCCACCTTGATGTCCCCCTCCGGTCCGGCAATGGTCTTGGGCATACGGAAAGCCTCTTCCGATACCTTGGGCTGGAGTTTGGTGGGAAAATAACGCTCCATCAGTTGTGGCACCGTCATTTCCTTCTTCTGGTAAGCGGTCAAATCCGCAGCGTCCATCTTCTGCGGTTTCAGCTGCACCCCGTCCATCTTGGCGGTGAAGTACCAGTCCGCCGGATTGGTGGTACTCTGGAAGGCATGACCGTGGGTCACCTTCTCGCCGTTGGCAGTAATCATCTGCGGCTCGCGCGGCTTGCGTTCCTTCTTCGTTTCGGACGCCTGTTCGTTCTTGACTTCCGCTTTCGCTTCCGCCTTTTTCTCTTGGGCAGGTTTCTCCTCGACAGCCTTCTTCACTGTTTTGACAGGCTTTTCCTGCTCAGCCTGTTCCTTCTTTTTTCTTGCCATAGAATCCTTGTTTGGAATGATTTCTTCTTTTGCTTTCTCCGGGTCTTTCACTTTTTCGCCGACATCCTCTTTCGCCTTTGCCTTTTTCATCAGCTCCGGACGGTCTATCGCATCGCAGATAGCCACCCGCTGGCCGGAACGGATCAGTTTGGGCAGATGTCTGTCCAGTTCATGCCGGGGAAAGGTCAGGAACTTGATGGGGTCCTTTTCCAAGGGAATTACCTTTTCAGACACCTTCAGCGCCAGTATCACCGATGCCTTGAGTGCATCCTCCTTGTACATTTCATAGAAGTCCCCTTTGCGGAAAAGCAGCATCGCATCCGGATGTTTCTTCTTCAAGTCGTTGAACTGCCGGACAAAGCCGACATCTTCTTCTTTCTTCTTGACCATAGGGAAAAGGATTTAGCGTTTGAGACCCTTGGATTTTTCCTCTTTGGCACTGCCGAACCTGACAGCCCGTTCCTGCGACTGCTTGTCCACCACCTGCCGGTATTCCCAGCGGTTCTTGTCCGTCATCACCAGTCCCAGGTATTCGGGATGCTGCTCGTCGTAGCGGAGCTTCTGCTGGCGTTCCCATTCCTTCAAGTCACCCTGAATGACCTTGAATCCCTGCGGCTCTTTCAAGTCCACACCGACAGACACCTTTTCGCCGCCCACATTCAATTCGACCGGTTTACCCTCCCGAATCTGTTGCTTCTGCTGCGTACCCAGCTCAATATCGTTGAGCTTCTCCATGTCCTTCAGTTTCTGCTCCAGCTGAATGTCCGTTACCCTTCGGTGGACAACCGACTTTGTTTCGGGGTCCAGCTGAAGGTACTGCTGCGTCTTTTCGCCACGAACCTCCACCGCCTTCCGGATAACCTCTCCCTTAGTCAGCCTTTCTGCCTCCTGGTCAGTGAGAAGCAATGCCTTGTTGCGTTCCGTTTCCAGTGCGGCTCGAACCGGGTAAGCCAGCAGCGCCGGATTTCCTTGTTGGTCAGTGGTCAGTTGGAGTTTCAGCGGCAAGGTGATGACATCACCATATTGCGCACGGATAGACACCTGCAGGAGAGGGGTGACCTCTCCGGATGCCAGTTTCTCTTTCACATCTGCCGGAAGGCTGTCTGCCTTTTCCCGGTCAATTCCCAATACTGCCAATTTCTCGTAAGGCAGCATCTCGGATAGATTTCTGTTGTGCATTTCCATATACTATTATTTACCAGTTATTTTTGCGGAATGAACCGCTTGAACACACCGCAAAAGTATTTTCAACCCTATCCTAAATAAGAAATGCACAACACAATTCTGTCATCCCTACTGCTGTTGCTGATGCCCCTTGGTGTATCGGCACAGTTCTATACGATTAGCAAAGCGTCCGATTTCGTGCAGGTTTTATCCTCAAAAAAGATAGAAACCGTTGTAGATGAGCATGTTTGCGGAGTGAATTCAGTTCATAAAGTCAGAACGGACTCCTTACCCCCTCTTGTTGCAGTGAAAGAAAAACAACTGCAAACCGACCAAAAGAGTGACAAAAGAACGTCCCAAAAACAAGCCATTCCAATAAAGGATAAGCAGGCATTCTCAAAACCAAAGCAGTCCCATTTACCGGAACTCACCATTCCCAATCTCTATCAGGAAATCATCCGAAACGGCATCCAGCACCCAAGGATTGTACTGGCACAAGCCATCCTTGAAACGGGCTGGTTCCGTTCACCGCTCTGCCGCAACCGTCACAATCTGTTCGGATTGACCAATCCCAAAACTGGGAAATACTACGAATTCAACCACTGGACGGAAAGCGTCCGTGCCTACTATACCAAGGTGCAGTACAAGTATAAAGGAGGAAACTACCTGCTGTGGTTACGGAATATTGGCTATGCGGAGGACCCAAGGTATGTTCGTGAGGTAATCAAAGTACTAAAGAAATATCTTTAGCAGAAAAAAGGCTTAAAAGTATCTAGAATATAAGATAATCAGTACCTTTGTATAAAACAGGAATAAATAAGCCCTTATGGAAAATGTATTTAGAGACTATGGTAGATTTGAAAACGATTCAAACAATCGAATCATCTGTTTTAATGTAACACGCACCTATTTACTGTGTGAAAGACCTAATTTATACGAATGTGTTAGAAAGTATTGGAGATTGAATGGGGAACGAGCTAAAAAAGCAGAATACGTTTTTGCCATTAGTTCTGGTTACATCGTAGGGGTATTTAAGCCAACCAATTGGTTTCTCACAGATTCGGATGAGTATGTCGGTCGTTGGGAGTTTGAAGGTGAGGAGATATTAGACTCTCCGTATTTACATATGGATATTTCTCATCTTATAGGGAAAAGACAGAATCCAGTTTCATACATCAATATGTAGTCATTATGCGAAAAGAACAAATACTTAACATATACGAAGATAATGGGTTATACGGGGCAAAAGACCAAAATGGACAGATTGTTATTGCCGCTCAATATACGCAAATGAATCTATTTAGTTGCGGACTTTCGTTGGTTAGAAATTGTCAATACCAGTATGCTTACATTGGCTACGATAATAATATTGTTATTCCATTTGGCGTTTATTCTTGGTGCGAACCTGAGTTTGTTTGCGGTTATGCCAGAGTGTTAAAAGATAAATGGGGTATCATAAATACAAGAGGAGATTTAGTTATCCCATTAAAATTCGATAAAATATGGGCATTAAACGAAGAACACCTATGTTCCATAAAAGCATATGTTGGTGAACAAGAAAAAAACATCAACCTATTAAAACTAACATCGAACAACATGCTATTAGACAGACTTTCCTATATAGCAACATATTCAGTGCAAGAGTTTAAAGAACTATCAAATTGCAATCAAATACACGTTAAAAAAGATCCAGAAACCAACCAATTATTTTTCACTTATGGAACAAATATTGGTGCTGTAGCTATAAATTCTATTCCAAAAGAACCAATGTTTTCAATTGTCAGCAATAGCAACGGAAAAATATTTGTTTTACTCACAGAAAAATGCGATGTAGGAAAGACCTCATTTCCACCTTCATCTATAAAAATAAATGATGACAGTAACAAGAAAGTAAAGAAACTGGCTTCAAATTATAATAAAACTTCATTTTGGGATTATGAAAACGAGAAAATGAATGATTACGATAATTGGAGTGACCCTTTTGGTGACGAAAAAGCGTTTTATGATGGTTGGTCTAGAGAAGATGTTGAATCAGGTTTAGCTGATGCTTATGAATAAATTAAAAGAATACCAAGTATGCATAAATAGCAAAAGTAGCATGGCAGGTATTATAGAAAAATAGCAAAAAGAAAGCTTAGAGATTACAATTACGTTCTAAACTTCAAAGCAAGAATGTGCTTAACCATTTAAACAAATCAAACTGTTTTAGAAAATCATATAGATAGAGTGTAATTTCAATAGCAATGAAGTGCACTGGATAGAACGCATAGAATCCATACTTTGCCACCTTGCCATGGATAAACCCTCGCGTTCCATCATAACAGGCAATCACTAGGCTGGCAAGTAAAGTGCCGACTATCCCATAGTGCATCATCAGTGGAAAGGCGCAAAATAGCTGCGCCTTTCTACCCGAGGAAAAAGAAGGATTGCTAACGTTCCCGAACAGGTAGAACACCACCATCATCAGAATCCCCCGCCACTCGTAGTCCACTCCAGACCAAGTGGCGAAGCCAGCTATAGAAAGGATGACAGTCCCACAAAGGATGCCGTCCTTTTTTAATACTTTTATCGCAGCCAGTGCCATTACACCCAATGCCAGCGTAAAGAGTACGTTGTGCGTTCCGTCCGCTCCGTTCAGCAAGTACCACGGCACCTCACTGACTATGGCAAATCCCAGCAGCTGCAGAAAGTACTTCATCCGGTTTCGGGTATGTCGAAAGCCCTCTGCAATGAGAAAGGCGAACACCGGAAAGGCGATGCGCCCGAAGCAGCGCATAACCTCGTAAAGGAGTGTTCCGTGCTCCATCAGGTAGTAGGCACTGTGGTCTGCCACCATCGAAAGGACGGCGATGACCTTCAGTGCGCTACCACTCAATGAAGGCAAATGGATTGAATAATTATATGTTGATTGTAAGGATGCCATTATACTAATCTTTTATGCCATACCCAGCAGTTCCTTGACCATTTTCTCCACTTCATCGTTCACCCGTTTGAAGTTGCGGTTCAGCATGATTTCCTTCTCGCGGTCGTTCTTGAACTCATAGATTTTCGGCAGCGGCACATAGTGGTCCTCTTCGTTCTTAATTTTCTTCATATCGAAGTGCGTCTTGCAGAAGTACTTCGTGGTCTTGAACTCCTCCGACTGCTCGATGTCGAAATGGTTCAGCATCCGCTCGTCCGTAGCCGTGAAGTCACGGGCAGCCTGACCCGCCAGCCAACCGGTCGCCATATCCGCAATCTTGGCGGCAGGCACCAGGTAGTCCATCTTCTCGGAGATGGTGGTCGATACCTTGTTGTCGTTGATGGAAATGGACCGGGAAGTCTGCTTCGCCTTGCCGAACACATCATTCTGCGCCCATTCCAGGGTTTCCTTGTTACGGGCAGCACCCATGAAGATGTTACCGCAGGTCGTGATAATCTTCTGCATCCCCACCTTGCCGTAGTCTGCCTCCAGCTGCGGCAACTCCTGAAAGCCCAGGGTCACCGCCACCTTGTTGGAGCGGGCCGTACCAATCAAGCGGTCAATCTTATGGAAATAGAGTGTAGGCAGCTCATCCACAATGATGCTCACCGGGATATTGCCTTTTGAGTTTACTCGGGTAATCAGTCTGTTCAGCACCAGTGCATTCAATGAACCGATGACCTGTTCCTTCTCCGGATCGTTAGCTATGACCAGGTAGCTCGGATGGGCTTTGTCCGAAATCTTCAAGTCGAAGTCGTCCCCCGTAAACACCCAGTAGGCTTCGGGAGATACCAGTCGGGCGGCATTGACACGAAGGGTACCCACCATACCTTCCAACTGGTCGTTTGCCTTGTTCTCGTAGGCACTCTTGAAGGGAGCCATGAGGGAAGCAATCTTGTCGTCCTGCATCAGAATGTTGAACACCTGGTCGTAGGACCTGCCTAAGAAGGAAAGCACATGCGGCATGTCCGAGAACTCCCCGGTGATGGTGTCCGGCTCCACCTCCTTACCGTCTTCATCCTCGTACCAGCAGCGTTCAATCTTCACCTGCTTACCAGTTCTATCTTTGTAGGAGAAGCCGTTCAAGTTCACAAACATCCGGTCTTCATCCGTTGACACATCGTTTCCGTTCTCATCCACAAAATCCAGCACTACATTTCCGTCCTGGTCAACCGCATTGAAATCATCCCAGTTCCGGATTACAATCTCATACTTGTGAACCTTCCCGTCCGTATTCTTCGGGTCATCCACTAAAGAAACAAAGCGTTTCAGCTTCTTGCCTTGCTTGAAGCCCACCGGATGGAAGTTCACAAAGAAATAGATAATCGCCGCCAGGAAGTTCTCTGCCGAGTTGGTGAAGAATGCCTCCGAACCCCCTTTCTTCTCACCGCCACCCTTGTTCAGGGAAGCCAGCAGGGTAGCTGCCGTTTCCGATGCTGCCGCCAGGTCCGGAATATACTTGCGCTGAATCGGATTGATGCGGTCCGAATACTCTACATCCGTAAAGTTGATGGTACGGAAACCACAGTTCTGCGGCAGTCTGCCAGCCTTTCGGTTCTTGCAATACTGATAGAAAAGCGTCTTGGCGAGCGTCGGGTACTTGAAGTCATATACCATCATGGAAAACCCCTTGGCAGCGTGCTGACGGATGAACGGGTCGATGATACCGAACGACTTACCTGAACCCGGTGTACCCAGTACAATCGTACCACGGAAAGGATTGATAATGTTGATCCAGCCCTTGTGCATCTTCTGCTTCCAGTAGTAAATCATCGGGATGTTCACCGAATAGTCATTGGCTACCAGAGCCTCCGACTGCTGGAACGATTCGTTCTCGAAATTGAAGCGGTCTTCACCCACCTTGTAGTTGTAATACTTGGCGATGCCGTCCAGTCCCTGATGCACCAGCATGGTACCCACCACCGAGCAGAGCGCATAAAGGATGCGGTTGGCCGGGAAGCCAAACCAGCTCATGCCGATATTCATGCCGTGAAAGATAAAACACATGCCGACCAATGTCAATCCCGCCAGCACCGGATAGATGACCATCGTCTTCAGGTTGAACTTCAGCGCCTTCTTCGCTTTGGTTCCGATACAGACCACACAGATGCAGATCAGCTCTGCCACCTTGCAGCCCGATATGGAATTGAATACCTTGAATCTGCCCAACAAGTCCAGAACAAACTGCGTGACACGGTTATCCGCCGTGATGGGAAGATTCATCACAATCTCGATGATGAGAAAGATGTAGATGCAACTGCGGAAGTAGTTGTACATCTGCTGTTGTTCCCGGGTTTCTTCGAATGCCATAGCCGTGATGTTTTAGAATGGCACTTTCAGACCCAGTAACAGACCGTTGCGGAACGTGTCCCCGTGGAGGAAGTTCACGTTGTTCTTCTGGATCAGGGCAAATTCCCATCCGTTGCGGAACACATAGCAATACTCAAACCCGGCTTCCAGCCCGAAGAAGAACTTCTTCTGGGTCGCTCCGAACTGCGGTCCGAAACGAAAGCGGAGCATACCGTTCTTGTAACGTACCAGGCGGTGCTTGTAGAGGATGCCGCCGTCCCAATAATAGCCTTTCCAGAAGTCGTCCTTCTGCCAGTGGCTGCCCACTTCACCGAAGAGTTCCACCGCATTTCCGTAGGAAAGGGGACGTTCGTAACCGACGGTTGCGTTCAACGTAGAGGGAAACAGGAACCCTGCATTTAGGGTCAGCTTGCTGTCTTGTGCGGAAGCAGCGAGAGAAAGCGCCGCACAACAGAGAATCAACAGGTGTTTTTTCATGGCTGTGTAGAATAAGAGATGTAATAATAAGGATAGTAAGCCGCTTCCTTCAGGATGTCCGAATCAAATCCGTCCGCATGAAGAATATCTTCGTATTCAATGGTCAGCACAATCACGCGACCGCTAATCTGGTTCTCCGATATTTCCAGGCGGAGCACCTTCTCGTCCGGGAACGTCAATTTGGGAAGCACCATCACATTGCGGTAGTTCTTCTTGAACTTGCGTGAAGAGTTGAGCGTAAAGACCGGCGCCAGCTCGATGGTCTGCGAGTTGGTGGCTTTCGTTTCCTTCTTGTCCGTCAGCTTCACCCGGATTTCCTCGATGTCGTAGGGAATCTTCGTCCTGTTCTGCAGGGAATAGTCGATGAAGAAATAATCCCCCACGGCATAGATGTTGTTGACCACGGCTTTCATGCCGTGCGCCTTGGACACAATCTGGTTGAATTTTCTATCGCTGCTGTAAACCGCCCAGGCATAGCGTGCCATTTCCGCCATGGGCATGGACACCTCCGGGTTGATGTAGGACTTCGTATGGCTGTAGGGCACTTCGAAGATGGAAGCCGCCAGAGCGGGAACACTGGTGTAGAGAACATCATACTGGGCGATGTGCCGTTCACCGATCAGGGTGACCGTTCCCAGCAGTTCATTGTCCCGGTAGCCAGCCGTCTGCAGGGAGTCCCCGGCAGCCTCCATAAAAGGCTTGATGCGTACCATGTTGTCGGCGCACTGATTGCCGATAATCTTGGGTGTGGAAATGTCCACCAGCTTGATGTTCTCGGGCATGACGATGTGGGTGGTCACCTCGCTGTTCACGTAGATCTTCTCTTTGGCGGAAACGTGTCCGATGATACCGAGAAGACCGAAGAAAAGTAAAAATAATTTTGTTTTCATATTGGGTAATTTTTATGATTTGCTGATTGTGTGCTTTGGTTACTTGTAAACTTACTTACTTTATGCTTTGTAATCTTGTTGACTATATGATTAGTAATAAAGTTTACCTATTTCCATCCTTGTCCTTTACCGGGCATCCTCCGAGTTGATCAGATAGACAATCGTGTTGTACTTGATTTTCGCCTTGTTTTTGCGGATATTCGACGAAATGGCAGAGGTCGCCGAATTGTACATGTTCTGCAAGGCCTGCAGGGCAATGGCTTCGCCCGATATGCCCGACCCGTAGCCGTTCTCCGATTCGAAGCTGATGTTCTGCTGCACTGTGCTGGAACCGGCATCCTTCACGAAGTCACGGAAAGCTGATTCAGGTACATAGAACCCTTCCATGCCGTCGTTGTCGAACACCGAGAGCTTCACCTTGATGAACTTGTCTCCAGCCAGAATGCTCGTGATGGTGGCCCGTACACGCTGCTGTCCGAAGCCCGACACCGTACCATAGAGATAGGTTCCTTTCCGCAGTTTCATTCCGCTCACCGTCACATCGTCCAGCAGCTTGAAGCGGAGCCGGGTTCCCTCCTTCGCCTTGGTGGTCTGGTCAATCATTGCCCGGATCAGTTTCGCTTCCACAGCATCCTCCGAGGCGGTGACCGTATGGAACTTGTCCGCATTCGTATCGGCGGACTTGATGACCAGGTTCGGCCGGTTGCGTTCCCTTTCCGCCTGTCTGACCTTGGCAATCGAGTCCGCCCGTTGCTTCTGTGCCGCTTCCTCCGCATCCTCGCTGCCGAAGCCCAGTCCCTTCTCGATGGCTTTCTGCCGCTCGTAGCTGCGCCGTTGGATTTCCTCCAGGTCACGGGCAAAATCCTCCTGCGAGGTATAGTCCGGCGAGGCACCACTGCCCTGTGTGCCGCCTGCAGTCCGGTGAGAAGCGTTGTTCCCGTAGGCGTAGGAGTTGATATGCCGCTTGGACTCAGCCAGCGACCGTTCCAGTTCCTCCATTTCCCGTTGCTGACGGAGCCGTTCCGCTTCCGCAGCATCCAGTCTGTTCAGTTCCTCCTCGCTGTAGCCGTGCTCCAGCTCCTCGTCCGTTTGTTTTTCCTCGCCGATGCCGCCCACGGCAGTAAAGGCATCCTCGTCCCCGAAACGTCGGGACATCTCATACATCTTGTCTCCGGCTTCCTCCGCCTGCGCTTTGGGAAGCTCCGTATTGATGCGGTCGGTGGCTACCGTCTGTTTCGTTTCACTGCCGCCCCCGAAGGTCTGCATCACAAAATACACCAGGGCGCACAGTGGGATGAACACCACCAGCGGAAAGATGTACTTGGGCTGTTTGAAGTTAATTTTCATCATGGGTTATCATTGTTTTTTAGTGATTGGACGATGTGTTCCAGTTGCTGGTAGCGTTGGACGATCCGGATGGAGTCCGCGTGGCTTTTACGGGGAAGGGCGATGAGCGAATCCAGTTCCTCCCGCAGTTTCTGTCCCCGGCCAGTCAGTTCCATCAGCGTGGTACGGTGCACGTTCTTGTTTTCCTGTATGGTGCGGAACCCCTGAAACATCGGTTCCACCAGTGCGATGCCGTTCAGGCTTTCCGTGCCTGTCCACGCTGCTTCGTCCGTTTTCCGGTTGCCCGTCAGCAGGACATCCCCTGCGATGTTTCCCGCCAGCAGGAAAGCCAGCGACCCCACCACACAGGCAAAGGTGCGCCGGGGATGCTTCCTTGCCCAGCGGTTGGCCAGCCGGATGCGACCACCCAGCCGGAAGCGGTTGCCCACTTCACCCAGCCGGGGTTGCAGCCATGCCCGTATCAGCCGGTGCGTGTTCAGCCGGCTCTCTTGTAAGCTACGTTTAATCGACTTCATTGTATCTCATTTAGGGGTTGTCGGTTCAATAATCCAAATCCTTGTTCTCCAGTGTCCTCCAGTTCGTAATCATCAGACCGTGCGGATTGTTCCGGGTACGGGGGACTGATTCGATGTAGCCTGTAGTGACCATGGAGCGTTTCAGGTCCCGGGTACGGCGCTTGATGAGCTGCGTCCCGTAGTAGGTGAACTTCCGTTCATGTTCGTCGAACTGAATGGAGTCACACATGATGGTACACACTGCTGAAGAGGAGATGATGTCGGAGTAGAATCCGTTCTCATCCAACGCCTGCTTCTGTTTGAGGGCCGTACCGTCCGCCATGTACATCGCCTTGCCGACCGTCCACTTGATGTAGTCGTTATCTGGAGGCAGGTTAAAGAAATACTGATGGAAGAGCTGGATATGCGCCTTGGCTTCCATCGTGAAGTTCGCTTCCAGCTGGGCACGCTGTGCCAGGAAGGGAATGTCACCGTCCAGTATGTAAATCTGCTCCCGTTCTTTCGTCACGAGCGAGATGCAGCACCAGACGGTGAACCCGCAGATGAGGGTGCAGCCACCTATCGTGGCCAGCACCGTCATCAGGGCGAGTTTCGTTTTCTGTGCTAATGATTCTATAAGCATAGGGAATGGTTTGAGTGATTACTTCTTGTTGTTGCTGTTCTTGGATTTGCCCGGTCTGACCAGAGAAGCGGCACCGCTGGCTGCAGAGCCGACCACACTTCCTGCCATACCTCCTGCCATCGCCGTCATGCCCATCACGGTACTGCCGGCTGCTGAACCTGCACCGGAGCTGACACCGCCCGGAATCAGCCACGAAGCCACTTCGGGCACAAAGCGGATGATATAGGCACCCACCAGCATCCCCATGGCATACATACAGTTGGAACCGATGCCCTGCAGTCCCAGTGCGCCGATCTGTTCCCAGGAGTTTACCGAACCGTGAAGCAGGTGGTTGTAAGCTATGAGGTCCTGCTGCAGGTTATAGAGCAGAATGAAGTCGATGTAGTAGATGCACATATAGGTGACGAAGCCCCACAACGAGAGGGAAAGGAACTTCGACATCCACTGGCTCCAGGCCGAATTCCAGGGCGGAGCCAGGGACAGGGCGAACATGATGGGACAGAAAATCATCATGATGGCCATGAAGATGCGCTGCGCCACCAGAATGCCGTAGTAGGACATCTGGAATATCAGTTCCCCCACAAAACGGATGACATCGTTGATCCATTCGCTCATCTTGGTTTCAGCCGCCACCGCTGCCCGCTGGGCATAGTTGTTGATGGTGTTGCCCAGATTCTCCACGTTGTAGATGAGCTTGTCCCACCAGGCAGCATCCTGTCCGATGGCGGCTACCTGCTGGGCGGTGGAAATGGAGTCCTGCACCTCCCGCAGGCGGTCGAGGTATTCACTCTGTTTCTGCGCCACCTTCAACTCGAAAGCGGCCACTTCCTTGTTCTTGGCTTTTGCCATGGCCTTGGTAGCGGTTTCCAGTCCTTTGCCGGGAACCTGCAGGGCCTGACAGATCCACGAGGAAGAAGAGATACAGATGGAAATGCCGATGATGCGCAGGAGTTTCATCACGTCCATGCCGCGCCGTCCGAGCATCATCATCCAGCATTCGTAGGAGCCTACACAGAGTGCCAGCAGCAAGCCGATGATGCGTGCCAGTCCGATGGCATCACCCAGCACCGCCACATTGGGAAAGGTTTCCATGGCGACCAGCAGCTTGTCCAGACTCTCGTCAATGGCAGGCAGTCCGATGGTTAATGGTACTAACAGTAGATTCATATTTTCATTCTATTTTTGTTACATAATCCTTTTAATAGTGTGTGGAAGCCACTGCACAGAGGTTGGCGGTCCGTTTGACCAGTTCCTCCATCTTCTGCCGGGCTTCCTCGTAAGCCTTCTGCCGTTTGGCATTCTCCAGTCCGTAGCCGACTCCCATCTTGTGGATGTAGGCGATATCGGCACAGAGGATTTCATTCTGGCGGCTCAGTTCGTCCACCTGGTACTGGAGCTTGCCCTTGCTTTTCTGCATGCAGTAGAGCAGTCCGTCGGTGATGCAGTCCTGCATCCGGTTGAACTCGTCCTTGTAGGAAGGGAACATCAGATCCACGTTGCGGTCTGCCTCGCGGAGCAGTTCCTCCTGATAGAGTTCCTCCATCTTCTGCCGCTCTTCCTCCACCTTCTTAATTTTCTGTCGCTGTGTCTCTTCCGCCGTTACCCGGGTAGGCATGATGCGTTTCACGTTGGATTTGTGCTCCTTGAAGCGCACCCGGAATCCGGATTGGAATCCTGCCCACTTCCAGTACATTTCTGCACCCGAATATTTCTTGTGCAGCAGGAAGTAGTACCAGTCCGGTGCGAAGTCCCAGGGACCGTTCTCCATGGACTGCCACTGCCGGGCCTTTTCCTTGTCCTTGGTCGGACGCTGGGCATGCAGACCGGAAGCCACCGTCATGCCCAGCAAGCAGAGTAATAAAATTCTATACCGCATATCCTTTGTTCCATTGATTGATGACACGATTCGCTATCTCGTCCTTCACGTTGGAGTTGAGTATTTCCCAGATGTAGTCGGGTTTCCAGCCGCAGTCGGTGATGAGAAAGCAGTAGAGGTTCGCATTGTCCACGATGTAGCGGGCCTTGTCGATGGTGGCTTTGAGGGTCATCACCAGGTTCAGCTTCTCGTCCATGGAAGCCTTCATCAGGTTGATGCCCGAAGCGGCCACGGAAGCGTAGAGCTTGTAGCAGTGCTTCACTTCCCGGGCTATCGCCACGTTGGCATCGGCATAATACCATCCCACAAAGGGCTTCTTCTTGACATGCTTGAAAGTGTTGGAGGTAAAGTCCTTGTACTCCTTGACCAGCATGTAGAGCGAGTTGGCGGTGGAGGAAATGGCTCCGGCCAGTACCAGGTACGAATGGGCATTGCTCATCTTGGTGTTCAGCGTGGTCCGCACTTCGTTGAACTTGTTGGCGCCTTTCGTTACCAGCGACTGTTCCCCGAAGCTGGTGGCCACTCTGCCCAGTGCCTGGTCCTCGTCCTTCTTGATGCACTTGTGCAGGGCTATCAGCGCTTCAATGGTCGGCAGGTCCTTGGGTATGACTACAGCGGTGGCCGTACCCGGCACCAGAAGGGATAGCATCAAACAGATTGCGCCCAATTTCTTTTTCCAGTGTTCCATAGCTTTTTCATCTTTTAGTTAGCAGCCACCAGTCCGTTCCAGTCCGATACCAGTCCGTCCACCTGGTTGCGCATGGTCATCACGTTGGCCCATCCCTCGGGGTCGATGGCAAAGCAGAGGTCATTCAGCGTGGCATACTGTGCCATGAGCATCATGCCGTCCACCTTGTAGCGGATCTCATTCAGATTGGTGTAGATGGAGTTGGCCAGCGACATCCGTTCGTAGCGGTCGAGCATGTTGTAGCCGTCGCTCTTCTTCTCGGCAGTGCCTTCTCCCTTGAGCGGATTGGGAATCCTCGCATTGTTCACGATGTTTACGAAGTTGCCCACCAGCTGCTGTGTTTCCATCACCAGCCCTCCCAATTCCGTCAGGCAGTAGAGCTGGTTGGTGAACTTCGCCTTGCTGACCGTCTTTATCAGTTCCGGCACATTCCGGATGATGTCGAGGGCACAGCTGCCGATTTCCTTGTAGTACAGGCTCTCCGTGCCGAAACCGGAGATGTTCTGCATCGACAGCTTGTAGAGTTCCTTCATCGTGGCCATGCTGACCGAATAGAGTTCCACCTTCTGCTGTTTGGCGGCGATGGTGTCCAGCCGGGCATTGTGCTGTTCCTCGATGAGTTTCTGGGCGGCAAGGTTGGACGACACGATTTTGATGCAGTTCTTGTCGACCACAACCCGCCATCCGGCATACATTTGCGTTGAAGCGGCAAGCATCAGTACCGCCATCAACAGGAATCTTAACTTGACCATAATGACATGACTTTTTGATGTTGATTGACTTTTCTGGCAAATTCCAGGTATTTATGCCCGCCGTCCCGTTTGCGGTCTGCCTCGATATGTGTGATGGCTTCCTGCATGGTTCCGTAGTGGGCCAGATAGAGTTTGAGGGCTTCCTTTTCCGTGCGTTCGGTAGTGTAAGCCCAGTAGCATTCCGGTGCTTCTTCCACACCGTACACATCCGAGTATTGTCCCCGGCATATCCAGACTTCCTTGAAATAGCTGCGTCCTTCCCGGTTGTTCAGGGCATTGATGGTAAATATCTGCTGCCGCTGGATGGGGGTCAGTCCCAGGATGGCGGCAATGTCCTCGTAGCGGTCCTTGAACTTGGTCTGGTCGAGCAGTATCTTCACGTCGGAGTTGTTGATGATGGCTTCCTTCACGATGGGCGAATCTATCACGTCATTCAACTCCTGGGTAACAACACCTGCTATGCCATGGAACTTTCTTACCGTTTTGTACAAATATTTTATATATTCTGCCATGGTGGGCGAAGCAATCGCCTTCCACGCTTCCTCAATAATCAGCGCCTTTCGTCCTTTCTTGATGCGCATCTTCTGCAGGAACACGTCCATAATGATGAGTACCACTATCGGAAACAGCACGGGGTCATCTTTAATCTTGTCAATCTCGAAGACAATGAACTGCTCATCGAAGAGGTTCACGTCCAGGTCGGAGTTCAGGGTCATCTCCAGTTCGCCTCCCCGGTAGAACTGCTTCAGGATGGCAGCGAAGTCGCGGATGTTGAACTGAATCTTCTCCTGTGCCACGATTTGCGGAATGCGTTCCAAAGCAAACTCGTAGTAGGAATTGAAGGACAGTTCCCGGACTTTCAGTCTGCGTTTCTGTTCCTCGATGTGGTCTATCTGCTTGTCTATCTTGATAAGCATGGAGTTGTTGTAGAGTTCCTTCTTGTAGTTCTCGATAATCTGCAGGGCACGTTCCTTTTCCCCTTTGCTGGCAGCTTCATCCTGGGCAAGGGCATAGAGCGAACGGCACTGGCGGAGCAGCTTGAGTCGCCGGGCTTCTGCCGGAAGCATGAGTGCCCTGCTTTCCGCCTGCTTGTCCATCTCGGCTTCTCTGATTTGGGCATCAATGTCTTCCATGCTATGGGAGAACTTGTCGTAGTCTTCTTCCATCTTGGAGGCAACCAACAGCTTTTGTCTCAACCCCTCACGTTCCTTCTCAGTGAATTGGGTAAAGGGATGGAAATAGGCTTCGTAGTATTCCACGATGGTCTGGTTGATGAGCATGTCCTCAATCTTACTTGGAAAGTCGTTGCCTTTGAATATCAAGAATATCAAAGACTTCAAGAAGTTCTTCTTTTCCCCGAAGTTCAAGTCATATTCCTCTTTCGTAACCTTAAAGGGGTTCATGGAGATGGGCTTTTCCTTGGAGTAAGAGATATACGTTCCCTTGTAGTAGCCACAGATACCTTCATAAGAGTCGCCCGTATCAACCATGACCACATCCGTCTTTTGTTCTAAAAGTTGACGAACCACGCTGTTCATGTGGAAACTCTTGCCACTGCCACTCGGTCCAATGCAGAAGAAGTTGGCATTGTCCGTCATCTTCACCTTGCCCTCTTTCCCCGTGATGTCGATACACACCGGCAGCCCCTGGCGGTCGGTGTAGTAAGTAGTCAGCGGAGTATCTTCCGAACCTTTCAAGTGTTCCTTGAAGAAGAAGCACAAAGCTGCATCAGATAAAGTAAGGAACAGGTCATAGTCCGGATTGAAGGCATAGCCGTTTCCGGGGAAGCTGTCGGTAAACAATTCCAGCTGATTGTAGGCGGTACGGGACGGCATAATACCACACTCATACAGCTTGGTTTCCAGATAGGAAGTGACCGGGGTGACCTTATCCACCGGGCAGCTCACCAGGATATTGAAATTGGTATAGACCAGCAGGGTGCTGTCCACAGCCAGCTGTTGCAACACTTCCTCGATGTCCGCCTTAGCAATCTTGTTGCTCGGGTCGGGCATGGAGCCGTGACGTTTGGCTTTACCCTGGAGCTTGCGGAGCAGCTTGCGCTGTTCGGGTATCTGTACCACCTGATTATACACCACACAATCCGCATGCGGTACCTGTGTCAGAAAGGAAAGTAGGTCGGTGGCGATGGCATAGCCGTTGATGGAAGTTTGTGTGTAAGGCTTCACCAGCGAAGGCAGGTTAATCTCGTCTATATCCACCAGCGGATAGGAGCGGACCACCCGGTTGCCGATTTTCAGATACTCGTCCGATGCCTTGAAGTTGGTCATGGAGAACGGACCGTGACGGAACTGAAAAGCCATGAAGCGGTGGCAGTATTCGTTGACCTCTTCCTTGGACAGCATCCGGTGCCGGATATGCTTCTCGCTGAGAATGTCGGAAACCTTGTTGACCTTGGCGTGGAAGTCCAGCCATTTTTTCGGGTCGTACTGCACGAACTGGCTGCGCTGTGCCTCCTGCGTCAGGATAAGGAAAGTCCGTATCTCCGTGAATTCTCTTCCCTCAAAGTAGCGGAAGTAGCTTCGTGTCAGAAATTCCGCATCCTCCGGCACCTCGTGGTGATAGGACTGTTTGCAGAAGACATCCTGTTTCTGCAGGGCATATCCCTCGCCAAGAGTCTGTACGATGTTGGAGAGTACATCCTGAAAGCGCAGGTACTGCTCTGCATCCGTACAGAGCTGCTGCACGGGATTGGTCATTTCAAAGATTACGGAAGGTTCGCCTTTTGCAGCGAAAAGAACAACATGGTTGTTCACCTCTTCCAATTGGGCATAGAGCCCGTCAAATGCGCGTTTTTTGTTGGCAGCCATAGGATGATGTTTGTTAGGATTTCTTTCTCAGGTTTCTGTACACGAAGATGCCTCTCGACCTCCGTTTGTTATGCAGTCCGCCCCGTTGCTTTACAAAGATGGTGACCAGACCCGCCAGTGCCATCACCAGCATGGCGATGAATCCGGCAAGCTTGCCCAAAACAATGGAGAAGCCGATAAAGCCGACAAACGACACACCGATTGCCCCAGCAGCCAGTGTCAGGAAACGCCCTCGGATGCCCATAAACTCCAACGGCTTCTGCAGTCCCTTGAATACAGGATAGCCTTCGTGATTCATCGTCATACGGTATATTTTTTCGAGTGGATTATTTGAAAAACAACGGCAATGCCTCGGACAGTGCGATAAAAGCAATACAGCCTCCAATGGTCAGCATGATAGTCTTTTTCACGTCCTGGTCGCCGTTTTGCATTTTAAAATAAACGTTAAAAGCTCCTACTAAAACGATAACGGCAGCAATGGCTTTCATCAGGTTGGAAACTGGTGTCTGATAGGAACTTACTTCCTGCGTGGCTTTGGTGAAGCCGGCGGCACCTTTACTGGCAGCCATGGCTTCTCCTGCGGAAATCGTGAGGGCAATGAATGCCATAGTTGTTTTCTGAGCGAATCGGGAACAAAGGATGCGATTGAATGCATCTAGTACTTTTTGTCTTGAAATTTGCATGATTGTAAACATGTTTATAGGTTTTATCGCCAAAGAAACAGAGGTCGCTCAAGTATCAGATGTCATTCAAGTAAAAGCGGATTCAAACCGACGGTCCGGTCTGTTTCCGATAGGGTGAAATGCTTTATCGTGCGGTTTCGCACTGATAGATAACGTTTCCTAAATCGCTGCAGCCGGTTTCTGCCAGCTTCTCGATTTGCTTAAACAGTTCCTCCACCAAAATGCCGTCTGTCATGATGGCTTCCCGGTAGCCCGGTCGGTGGAAAGGTTTTTCAGGTTCTGCCGTTTTTTCCTGGCGGTTTGCCGCAGGGACGGGGTCTGATGTGGATACAGGATTCTGCGGAGAATCTGCAGCGGCTGATTCCTTCTGGTCTTTCGGCTGCTCTTCCTTTTTCTCCTCCTCTCGTCCCACCTTTTTCGGTTGGAAACTCTGCGCTTCGTCCGAAATATCTATGTCCTCTTCCATGTGGTTCTCCTGTTCTGCCATCTGTGCTGCCTTTGCCTTCTGCAAGTCCGTTACAATCAGAAAGACATAATAGCCGAGCAGGGCAACAAATAGAAGAGTTACTACTTGTCCGTATTCCATGGTGCGTATTATATGGCATTGGGTAATAAAATCACTTCATCATCAGGAAAAGGCTGGAAGGTCAGTCCCAGTTTGGTCGCTTTGTTTTCCAGCTTTTCCTTCCGTTGGGTATGATCGGTGAAATACATCACGTTCTTATGTCCGCTGATGACGTAACCTTTGGATTTGAGTCTGGAGCGCAGCCTTACCTTGGCTCGGTGCGAGATGACCTTTATCCGTGTGACCGGATCCAGTCCGAAAATCACCCTCCGCCTTTCTCTGCGGATCATTTCCATCCTGACACGGGAACTTACCTGATAGCTTTCCGGCTTGCTCCGTTTCAGTCCCAGCTTTCCGGCAATCCGGCTTACGCTGTGCCGGGTGATGCCCAGTTCCCGGGCAATCTCGGTAAACGAGCGTTCCTCGAAATGGCTGCGGATGTGTTCAGCCCTGTTCAGCCACTTGCTCTTCACCACTTTCACCAGTCCCAGCTCCCGGGCTTTCTCTTTGACAGCTGTTTCACCCACCTGTAGCACGGAAGCTGTAAAGGCATTGGTTTCCATAGGGTAGAGTTCGGCAAGGGTGCGAAGCATTTCTTCAGTCCATAGATTCTTTTTCATACGCAGATTGATTGTAGTGAATAAAGAGTGATTTCTTCTCCCGGCGGTATTGTGCCAGTTCGGGAAGATAGTTCTTGAAGAAGGCGCGGACAATGGCATTGACCAGATCAGAACGGCAACGGTTGCGGATGTTGCAGTCATCCAGCGAATCCGCCAGGTCGCGGTCCAGTTTGCAGACCAGCCGTTCCGTTTTGTCGGGATTGCTTCCATCGTTCTCCAGGTAGGTCATAAAGTCCTTCCAGCAGTTGTCCTTCTCTTCCGGCTGCAGGGATTCCGTTGCCGGTTCAAGCAAGTCCGTTCGGCTTCCTTCTTCGTGGGGTTCGTTGACTGTACCCTCAGTGAGCAGTGTCTGTTCCTGCAGGATGAGTTCATCATCATTGATTCCTTTCATAAGGTCATCTATTTGAATATCCTTTTTCATTGTGCTATGAATGTTGATGGTTTATGTATCTTGGGATTGTTTTTCATCGGCATCCTGCTGGGCTTCCTCATTCTGATTCAGGTTGGCAGTCAACTGGATGCCCGACAGTGTGGGTTCCCGAATAGGCTGTAGGGTGTCGAAGATGCCGGAATAGATTTTGTCGAATACCGGGGAAACGATTCCTGCCTGTCTGTCCAATGCCGCCATGGTGCTGAAACGTTCCATATCTGCCCGCTTGGGAATCTTGGCGGTGACATAGCCGTAGTTGGAGAAGGCTTCCCTGGTATTCTCCCACAGCACAAGTTCGTGGCGTTTGCCCACTCTGCCGTCATTCAGGTTGGGAACCATGAAGAGCCGTGCCTTCATCTGTTCTCCCACCGCTTTTTTTAGTCGGTCAATGAAGAGCAGGAAGCTGGCGGTGGATGGTACTGTCACCAAGTCATAGTGAAACGGCACCACGATGACATCCGTGTTGACGAACAGGGGAATCAGCCCGTCCACTTTCAGACTGCCGGGAGAATCCATGAGAACCACGTCGATGCTCGGATCATTATGCAGTTTCTCCATGAGGGTTGTCATGGCTTGCTTGTCGTTGGCTTCATAAGCCAGCACGTCATAGGGAGTGACGGTTTCTCCGTATTTCTTGATATCCGCCTTTCTGCATTTCAGGATGGAATGTTGGGAGTCACAGTCAATCACCACGACACGGGCTCCTTTCATCACCAGGTAATTGGCAAAGGTCACGCAGAGGGTCGTTTTGCCGACTCCTCCTTTCTGGTTGGCGAATGTCACGATAACGGGTGTCTGTACCATGTTGTTTTTCTACATATTTGATTCGGCAGCAAAAATAGGTTCCGGGTACGGCGGTAACAAAATGCACAACACTTTTATGCTTTCAGTAGGCATAACCCGGGTGCTTGGGTGAAACTGTCGGGGGTATTGCGGTATTATCCGACTAAAAAAGTGACAACAGGAAGTCCTCTTCCTGCTGTCACTTCATCGGAAAGGTATCTGTATCTACCTTTTCAGCGAACGTCCGTCATCTATATCCTCATAGTGGCTCTTTTGTCCCACTTCCCATTCGCGGTTGGCGCCGTGACTGCCGACACCTTCTTTCCGGAGTTTGCCCAGTCCTTGATGGGACTTCCGCTGCAGACTCTTGATCGGATTGAGCGTCTTCTTGGACTTCTTGAACGGAACCCCATTTCGTTGTTGCTTCTTGGGTTTCTTCTTCACCCGTTCCACATCGAAGCCTTCTTCATTCAGGTTGATTAGGATATGTTCCTTGAAGTTGATGGCATAGTAGGTATCATCGACCTGACGGATAATAAAGCCTTCCTGATACATGGCGCTGCGGGGGGACTTTACTTCGGGATTCTGGAATATATCACGCAGTTTGCCCACGGCATCGGCATACTTGGGAGAACGTTCCGTAGAAATATCCACCAGGTCCGGACGGTCCACTTTGAAAATCTTGCAGAGCAGATCCCGTTCTGCCTCTGTAGCGGGATGGAACATTTCGATGTAATGGATGCGGTTGTTCCGGTTGATGGCTTCTGCCATGAACGGTTTCAAGGGTCGGGACTTACCGTCAAAGTAAATCACGCCTTTCTTTATATATGCCCGTTGCTTGCGCAGTTTCTGGAAAATCTCTCCCTGTGTTATTTTGGGATTCAGGGTCAGTAGCTGGTCAATGTAGTTTTCGATGCGTTCAAACCGTTCTTCGGGTGTGGCAAAATCCAGCAGCTCATCCATTGCTAACACCTTGGCTCCATGGATGACCGTCTTGTTGGCATGGTCCACAATCAGATAGCCGTAAGGGGCATCTTTCTTGCCGAAGAACACCAGGTCTATTCCGAATTTGCTCTTCAGTTCTTTCTGC
This sequence comes from uncultured Bacteroides sp., assembly GCA_937890825.1. GTDB lineage: Bacteria > Bacteroidota > Bacteroidia > Bacteroidales > Bacteroidaceae > Bacteroides. The sequence continues at coordinate 60,222 of CALADS010000062.1, forward strand.
AAATCCTCCCGGTCTGCACTCACGTCCCTGTATTTTTTGAGGATGCTACGCAGTTGCTGGCAGCGTGCCCGTTCCCGGTAACTGTTCTTGTAGAGCGATTCAATTTCCGCCAGCGGAATCCGTTCCTGTACCTTTCCTCCCCGTTTGACAAACACCGTGCCGTCCTTCTGGTAGGCTTCATATCTCATGGAGGTCAGCACCGCTTTGAATTGGGCGAAGGACGAAAAAGTATATTGTTTGGCTGCGTCGATGTCCGCTGCCGTTTTCTTTTTCCGGTCCATGCCCAGCAACTTGTCTATCACTTCCTGAGAACGCCTGCGCTCATGGGCATGGGGTATCTTGCGCCCGTCGGGTGCGATTCTGGAAGTCACCACGTGCAGGTGGGTGTTGTCGGTATCGTGGTGCGCATAGATGAGCCAGGGTTGTCCGGGTTCGGCATATCCCATCTCCTGGAGATATTGGTGCGTAAAGCCCAGCAGCTGGGCTTCTGTCATTTCATGTCCCTTGCAACTGATGGCTACATGGAACTGCGCCTTTTGGATGCGGTTGTTGGCAGAACTGTATTTCTTCAGGAAGTCAATCTTGTCGTCCGTGGTGGGTGGGCGCACGATACCGAGTGCACCGAAATTCTTCATCTCGATGAGCCGGGCAAGTCCTTTCGAAACCTTATGTTCATTGTAACCGACGGCATGGAAGTTGGTGCTTCCGGGTAAAATGGTTGCGATCATATCCGTATAGTGTTTTCAAGTGAATGGAATGCTGGAGGAACAAGGATGCAGCAACTTCGGGATTTTGAAATCCTGCTGCTCCGTTGCCTGGATTACTCTTCATCAGAGGTTTCGGGTTGGGCAGACCTGATACTCTTCAGCATTAAGGTTTCCAGTTCTCGCTTTATCAAGGTCAGTGTGTGCTGGGTTTCCTGGATGGTGGGCAGCAGCACCTCCCGAAAATAGCCGGGTGCAAGCAACCCTGCAACGGACAGTTCATTGGCTCTCTTCATCGCCTGATTCAGGTTACTTCCTGCCCAGGACAGTTCGTTCTGATACTTTTGGTAAAACGTACCCAGGTCATTCATGAGTTCAATCTGCTGTCGGATGTTCATGTTCGAATATTCTTCGAGAGCCCTGCGGACGTAGTGGCTTACCGTTTTGTATTCTTTTGCCTTTTTCTTGAACTGTTCCACTTCTTCCAAGGTCATCCGGACCTTGATGTATTTGGTCTTTTGTTTCTTCATACGATACTAACAGGGTTATCGGGTTTACCAAACCTTTTTTCGCAAGGCGAAACAGCGATGAAATCGCTCCGATGCGGTAGCATTCGGCAAGTCACTTTTGTGAAGACGAAACGGAGTTTTGTGGCCACAAAAGTACAACTTGCTTGGAAAATCCTGCAACGCAGTTCGATGTCTCCCGAGGTTCATTCTGACACCAAAATTACCGTGCAAACCAGTTTCCCGACAAAATGTACAACAGAAATTTTCCAGCGAAACTTCATTTTGACCGAGATGTCAGAAACCGGATATTCATGGTAACTTGGTGGCGCATTTTCTGCGACTGAAGAACCGAGGAACTGCGGTTCCCTGTCTATGGACATCCGAAATACCCAGGTCTCTGAACATGCCATGCGAAACTGTTCATGTAAACTTTTGTATGGGTTATCCTACACCGCGCACTAGCAAATGCGGGAAACACGGATAGAAGGCAGGTCGGTTCATTAGTCTTGAAAGCCTTGACATCAAGGGATAGGATGAAAGCAGACTTGCAGCATACCTCACAGGCATAATTCGGATTATTTGTGTATCTTCGCCAAGAAGCAACGAACTGATTTATGGAACAAATGAAGATTCAAGAAATACAGGGAAGCAGAGATTCTGGCTTGTTGGATGCCTTGACCGGAGTGTGGAATGAATCCGTGCGGACCAGCCACCATTTTCTCAGTGAGCCGGATATTGAACAACTCAAGCCATATGTAGGCATGGCACTTAGGGAAGTGGGGCATCTGGTTGTAGTGTACTGCGGTCTGCAGGCTAAAGGGATTATGGGCATTCAGGGTGACAAGGTTGAGATACTGTTCTTGTCACCGGAGTGCACCGGTCAGGGATGGGGCAGTATTTGGGTTGACCGGGCGATAGGTTCCTATGGTGCAACGAAGGTGGATGTCAATGAGCAGAATGACCAGGCAACCCGTTTCTATCTGCACAAAGGTTTTCGGACAATGAGTCGGGATGCTCTCGATGAGCAGGGCAATCCGTTTCCGATTCTCCATTTAACACGATAACTAAGTTCTGTCAATCAGGGAAACAAACACGTAAGGACATCCCGTAAATTCTTGTGTTTTACAGGAAAAAAACTTCAGAATAAATTTCTATATATCGTTGATTATTAGTATATTTAAGGTGATAAACAGCCCTGTTTCGAGGCTTGGTATTCACTAAAATGGAGTCTTATGTTTGAGTTGTTGTTACTGATATATCTGTTGCCGGTCATCTTTGTGGCAGCACTGCTTTTAAAGCTGGCTTTGTGGTTGGTAAAGAAAATCTTTCAGCTTGCCGGATGGCTGATAAAGCATCTGTGTGTGCTTGTTTGGAAGTGCTTGTTGCTCATATTGGGTGTGATTGTCGGAGCACGGTGCATCAACCGTCCTCCGGATTCAAGATAGCTGATGGCAAAAAAGTCGTACCCGACGAAGAGGTGGGGTACGACTTTATGCTGTCTATGTTCTGAGGTGTGTTTTCCCTCACGTAAGCAATTTTTGTGACAACCCTGCAGATGAAGATTTTTTGCAGTGAAAAGAAAAACAGCTTTTCGTGAAAGCGGACTACATTTTATATATCGTTTTCATCAGTCAGTCTTTTCTTTTCATCTTTTCACGCCATGCCTGTTTCCTTTGAATAAACTCATTGTATTCATTGGCGGTGCGGTTCATCGTGTTGATGAGATACTGAGCCATTTCGTGCATTTGTGTAGCATACAGCAAAGGGATGCGCTGTTCGTCTTCGGCATAATGTTCCCGGCTGTGTGCGATGCCTTCAGCCATTTGCTCGAATGCCCGTAGTGGATTCAGCCCACCGGGCACCAGCGTATTTCCCAAATGTTTCATCTCCTGGCTGCGCTTGGCTGCATCGAATGACTTGAGACTTTCCAAATCGGTTTCCGGGTCATTCTTAAAGCAGTAGTAAAGCCAGATTTCGAAGCAGGGATTGCTGACAATCCATTGTGCTGCTTCCTGATTATCAGATTCGTTGCTTATCTTGACAAGCTGGTCGTAGAACTCATCCACATCACTCAGCAGGAATACCTTATCCATCTCGTCCAGCTGATAATGCTGGTTGGCAAGTGCAACTTCTCCCGACTGCCGGATGGCAGCCCAAATTGCTTCCATCTGGTAAGGTTGCAGCCCTTGTCCCTCCTTGGAAACAAAAGCCACTCTCAGCGAACGGAGTTCCTTTTGACGGATCAGTTCACGCAGGAAATCCTTTTCCTTACGTTCACCGCCTGAGATGACACAGACAATGCTATAGGAAAGCGTACCATCTGTCTTTTCATACCCTTTCAAAGCACGGACAGGCATTGCCCCGACTTCACTTGGCTGAGCCGGCACTTCTGCCACCGCTGGCGACTGAGGTTGAAGATCCAGTTCCCTTGTCCTTCTTCCGTAATTGAGTTTCCGATCAGTTGGCATAGTCCTTCAGCAAATTAACAAACCGTATGGCTCCGTAGCGTCCTTCGTTATACCCTCGGAAGGGAGAAATGGTGTGGTGCTCCTTGAAATCATTGTGAGAGTAGAGCACCGAAGCCCCTTCGCGCTTATCTACAAACCAGATTTCATCCGAGCGGAGAATGTCGCGCTCATCAAGCAACTGGTTATCATGAGTGGTAAAGATGAGCTGGCCGTTGGTGTCGGCTGTCTTTGCAAAGTATTCCACAATGCCTTTTACCATAGTGGGACTCAGGCAGCAGTTGATTTCATCCACCACTACCGTCTTGCCCTGCTTGCAGGCATAGTAGAGTGCCGGAAGCAGCGTCAAGGCACGCAGCGTTCCGTCCGACTGCATGCTGGTGTCCAGACTGCCCACAAATCCACCCTTGCCGATGTTGTCGAATATCAGCTGATAGACCTTGCGCACCCCATTTTCTACATTGATGGACAGTACCGGAGTGGTGTTGGCATTCAGCGAAAGCGATTTCACTTTGTCCAGATCACCCGGCAGGTTTTGGGCGATGGCGATGTGCTGTTTAGCCCAACTGTCGAAATCCGTTTCCTGTAAGGTCATGTCGTTGACACCCACTTCCAGACTGCTGACCAACTGACGGACAAACTCCATCATGGGTTGATTGTCGCGCAGTAAATCGATCAAGGTCGGCAGAAAAGTGTGTACACCGATGATTTCCAGCTGTCCGTTGAACCATTGAGCAGCCAATGCACAACGGGCATCCGCAATAATCGGGAACTCCCGGTTCAGTGCCATCAACGATGCGAGCGGATTCTTTTCCAGCATTTTCCGGGTAGCTTCTGCAATGGCATCATCCGCTGCTTGCGCAAATTCCACCTCCTGCTGCTTGCGCTCGTATATCAAATCTAACTTTCCTTCCTTCGGGAACGACTCATACAACCCTTCCTTGGCTACAAAGGTTTCAGTCAGTTCCACTTCGTAAAAGAAGAAACGCTGCTGTATCTCAAATTCCACAGCCAATGAAATAGGCTCTTTGCCTGCATCTTTCTTCAGCAGATAAAAGAACTTGCCTAACTCCAAGTTCTTGGCAAAGTCCTTGTCCAACGCAAAGGCACGCAAAAACTCCATGGCTTTGACCACGTTGGACTTTCCGGCACCGTTGGAGCCGTAGATAGCCGCCTGCTTCAGCAGGGGAACCTCACAAAGGTCTGTATAGACATGCCCAGCCAGCTGGGTACGTTTCATATTGGGAAACATATCGAACTGAGCTTCGTTATCGAACGAAAGAAAGTTCTTCAAAATAAGGCGGAGTATCATAGTGTTTCTATTTAATGAGGATTCTGACTTGTTATATATTTGTATAAAGGACAAAGCCTACTCACTTGCAAAGATAATCATATTTTTCGTAGGGTGAAATTTTCACGTGAAATAATCACTTTAGGATATCCATTTTTGTTTTGGAAACGCAAGAATGCTGTAAAAGAGCTTTTTGCATTGAAAAGAAAAATAAAGCCGTTGGCTGAAACAACGCCGTCTGGAAAAACAGTTTAGTTTACGTGGGTTAGCTTTATATATGCGCTAACCTAAAGTAAAGTATTTATGTCTATCGAAAAATGCAGTTGTATTGCCACAAGAAAAACGGGAAGAGCCACATTTCGACTTCTTCCCGCTATGCACCGGATGATAGGTACTGAGCCTTGGAGAATTATTTTTTCTTTTCACTGCAAAATCACAGAATGTGTTCGTCAATCTCAATGACATGTCTTCCGGTCGTAGTGCGTAGGTTCTTCCGCACTGTAGCGAATGTCGTATTGCTAAACCATTCATTAAAGGTGGCTATAACAAATCTGGCAGCATGGTCGCCACTGATATTGTACTGGAAAGCGATGTTCCAGGCAAAATTTTTGAGTGCAATCTGCGTAACGTTCATCCGCCTTTTGATGTGCACCTCTGTTTGATTCAATACCTGCTGATTGGTCACAAAGTAGCGTACACACTCACAGATCTGGAAGATTTCTGTTTCATCGAAGTCCAGACGCTTAAACGTATCACGGGTGTATTTAAGGATAGCTGCCAGCTTCAGGTCATTCTCTTTTTCCTTTTGGAGCAAGTAGGATTGTTGTTCCAATTGAAATTCGTGATGGAACAGTTCCATGCGTTTCTTCTGTACTTCAGCTTTACCCAATGGATGTTCGGACTGCTCGCTTTTTGTAGAAAGGTTGGCTACACTTTCTTTAGAAGTTGCGTGCCGATGAATCCAAGAAGTTCCTTTGCGATAGAAAACCTTCAATAGGATAAAGACTACAAGTAGGGTAATCGGTATGATGTATGTCATCAAGCCCAGCACTTCTCTCAGCAACAAAGTTAGCATGGAGCTTATAAGTATGATGAGGGCTTCAATAATCGCTGGTCGGATGCTGTTTTTATTCTGCTTCATAGTTATCGTTGTTTATCACTCAACGCAAAAATACGAAGCAAATCCATAACTATCTAAAGACAAATAGTAGTGCCATGAGCGCCATTCAATCGGAATGGAGAGTGTCATGAAAACAAAATATGAACAAGTGAAATCAATGCCAAGTCAGTGCAAACAAGTGAAAGATAAAAGATGAACAGTTAATTATTTATAAATTTTCAGAAGGGAGTAGTCCTATAGGTATCTTTATGGGCAAATAAATACCTCAAGTTCTCTATTGCATGGTATCAGAAATAACCTTCATAAAATTACCATATTTGTACCATGATATAGTAAAGTGTCTGATTATCAATATCGTTTAGTTTTGAGGAGGTTAAGTAAGTAACGGACTTCATCTACAATAAAAGGTGTGAAACTCACG
>CALADS010000063.1 GCA_937890825.1 uncultured Bacteroides sp.
TATGCATTAGGCGTGCTTGTACTGGTAGAAGCGGGTCTTTTCGCACTTTGTGCAGGTGTTTCCTTCTACTATCAGGAAGAAGACTATATTCATTTTTTAGAAACGCTGCTTATTAACGTTGTACTTGGTGGACTGCTGCTGTTGGGGGGTAAACGAAATGAAGTATCCATCAATCGACGTGACGGTTATTGTATTGTCAGTCTTTCGTGGATACTGTTTTCGGCACTGGGAATGCTTCCTTTCCTATTTAGTGGATATATTCCATCAATATCCGATGCCTTTTTTGAAACCATGTCAGGGTTCACCACTACCGGTGCCACGATATTGGATCATATCGAAACCCTTCCCCACGGACTGTTGTTCTGGAGAAGTCTGACCCAGTGGATTGGTGGACTTGGCATCGTTCTTTTTACTATTGCACTGTTGCCTCTATTTTCGGGCAGCAGCCAACAGCTCTTCCTGTCAGAGGCAACGGGAGTTACCCATGACAAGATTCACCCCAAAATCAAAGTGATGGCACGGTGGCTGTGGACAATCTATATCGGACTGACAGCTGTGGAAACTCTTCTGCTTGTAGGGGGTGGTATGAGTGGGTTTGATGCCGTCTGTCACGCCTTTGCTACAACCGCAACCGGTGGCTTCTCTACCAAGCAGGCAAGTGTGGCCTATTGGAATTCGCCCTACATTGAATACGTGATTTCAATTTTTATGATTCTGTCTGGCGTCAATTTCTCTCTTTATTATTTGGCTGCTATGCGTGGTAACTTTCGCCATTTATGGAAAGATGAAGAATTACGCTGGTTTCTGAAGTCCGTCGGAATACTCACCCTGTTCATTACTGGAGCCCTATTCCTGACTGACTACTACGATTTGGAAACGTCCTTCCGTAAAGCCCTGTTTCAAGTAGCTACTGCTCATACTTCCTGCGGATTTACTTCAGATGATTACAACTTATGGCCTCCTTGCACCTGGATGTTGCTGATTTTCGCCATGATTTCAGGCGGATGTACTGGATCTACCAGCGGAGGAGTCAAAAACATGCGGTTGCTTATCATTGCCCGTAACATCCGGAATCAGTTCAAACAGATGCTTCACCCTCGGGCTGTTTTACCGGTACGAGTAAACGGTATCTGTGTCCCAGTACGGACCTCTGCTACGGTATTCACTTTTTTCGGAACTTACTTGATATGTATTTTTATAGGGTGGATATTATTGATGTGCTGTGGAGTGGGACTGACCGAATCCATGAGTACAGTGATATCCGCCATAGGCAATGTGGGTCCCGGACTGGGAGCTTTCGGACCGGCTTTCTCCTGGGCGGCTCTTCCCGATGCAGCCAAATGGATACTTTCTGCGTTGATGCTCATCGGGCGTTTGGAGATTTTCGGTATCTTGCTACTCTTTTATCGGGGATATTGGAAAGACGAATAACGGAATCTGCCTCTTTGAGAAGGATGTAGGGTGATTTCCCTAATCGTCAACTCGGGCAGATTGCAAGAATATCAACAGAAATAAACATAAATATGAAGGATAGAAATGATAGAGAAGAAAACGCACAGCATTTCCTACAGCTGATACGGCGTTCACAGCGGGGTGTATTCAAGGTCTATATCGGCATGATAGCCGGTGTGGGAAAAACTTACCGTATGCTTCAGGAAGCACATGAAATGTTAAACAACGGCATTGATGTGCAAATAGGATATGTCGAGACGCATGGACGTGCTGGAACGGAAGAACAGCTAGCCGGACTGCCGATTATACCACGGAGAAAAATCTATTATAAAGGAAAGGAATTGGAAGAAATGGATTTGGATGCCATCTTGCTGTTACACCCAGAATTGGTAGTGGTAGATGAACTTGCGCACACCAATGTAGAAGGAAGCAGGCATGAAAAACGATGGCAGGATGTCATGGAATTGCTTGAAGCAGGCATCAATGTTATCACTGCAGTCAACATTCAGCATATAGAAAGCCTAAATGAAGAGGTAAAAGGAATTGCCGGCATCGAAGTAAAAGAACGGATTCCTGATAAGGTGCTAGAAGAAGCAGACGAAGTTGTGAATATAGATTTGACAGCGGAAGAACTGATCAATCGTTTGAAAGCTGGAAAAATATACCGAAAAGAAAAAATTCCAACAGCCTTGAACCATTTCTTCAAAACTGAAAACATCCTTCAGCTCAGGGAACTGGCTTTAAAAGAGGTTGCCTTTCGTGTGGAACGGAAAGTGGAGAACGAAATTATCAGCGGAGAGAAAGGTGTACATCGCGAACTTTTTCTGGTATGCATCAGCAGCAATGAAATAACTCCCAAAAGGCTCATTCGCCGCACTGCCAGGTTAGCCTCTCGATATGATACGGATTTTTTGGTTCTTTATGTACAGACCCCTGCCGAACATCCGGACCGCATTCCATTGGCTACCCAGCGCCATCTGCTGAATCACTTCAAACTGGCGGCGGAGCTGGGCGGTGAACTGATACAGCGGGCTTCACCGGATGTCATAGATACTATTCAAACGGTGTGCAAAGAGCGTCAGGTCACGACGCTGTGCATCGGACAACCGGCTTTCACCTATGTCTCGACTTTAGTTCATCTGAAACGATACCGGTCTTTTTTGAGATTTCTCTCGGATGAGAACATAAAATTGGTTATCTTTCCGCAGTAATAAACCTAAACCTCAAATCCGCAACCTATAGGGTTTAGTGGGATTTTGCTTGCAAAGCGACTTGAGGTAATACGCTGGTTTAACCAGAAAAGCATGGTCTAGAATCTCGCTATATTGATAACCAAACATAGTGCATCTCAATCCCAAGGTGGAATCTATGGTTTGAGCTAAAAGAGCATCAAATTGCTCCATAATCGAAAAAATTCCCCCAAAAGGAGTGAGTTTCTCAGATTTTATTTGTACTTTTGCCATGTCATTCAGAATTTTGTTTGTTTTTATTTTGCAACACTGAGATAAGTGAAATTTCTGACATGGCAGAATCCTGGCAACTTTTTGTTGCTCAGGTGCTTATAAAAAATATTAAATGATAGTGTTGCGGAAATTAGGTTAAATAGATTGTTTTATGAATATCAAGACAAAACTGACGTTGAATATCGGTGTGCTGGTAGCCATGATTGTGCTGTTAGTTTCACTCTCTGTCGTCAACTTGCAAATTCTGACCGCCACCGAACCGACTAGCCCGGCGGCCGGTCCCGGTCTGCAACGGGCATTGGTATGGGTCTCCATCATCGGAGGTCTCTGCATTGTCTGCGGCCTTTGGATGTTGAAACAGTTGCCGTCCTCCATCAACAAGCCCGTCAAAGAAATTACAGACGGTATCAAGGAAATTGCCAATCACAACTACGAACAGCGGTTGAACCTCGAAAGCAAGGAGTTTGAAGAGGTGTCCAAAAACTTCAATCGGATGGCTAAACGGCTGGCTGACTACAACTCTAGCACACTGGCTGAAATAAAGGCAGCCAAGAATTATATGGAAACCATCATCAACAGTGTGAAGGAACCCATTATCGGACTGGACAATGCGATGACCATCCTTTTCATTAACGATGAAGCCCTCAGCATCCTCAACCTTCAGCGAGAAGAAGTCTTGCTGAAACCAGCTCAGGAGATAGCCCTGCGCAATGACCTTCTCCGCAGATTGCTCCGGGGATTGCAGGATGCATTCGATGAAAAGAGCACCTCTAAAAACGAGCCCCTTAAAATCTATGCCGACAATAAGGAAAGCTATTTCCAAATGAGGTGCATGAAGACAGGCAGAGAAGGTTCCTCGCAAAAAGAAGGATATGTGATTCTCTTAAAAAACATCACTGAGTTTAAAGAACTGGATTCCGCCAAGACCACCTTCATCTCTACCATCTCTCACGAACTAAAAACACCGATTTCGGCCATTCTGATGAGCCTGCAACTGCTGGAAGACTGCCGAGTGGGCTCTCTGAATGAGGAACAGAAGGAACTGGCTCAAAGCATTCAGGATAACAGCGACCGGTTGCTGAGTATCACCAGTGAATTACTCAATATGACCCAGGTGGAATCCGGTAAGTTACAACTGAAACCGCGCATCACCAAGCCTATCGAGTTGATTGAATATGCCATCAAGGCAAACCGGATACAGGCCGAGAAGTTCAACATTCAGATAGAAGTGCAATATCCGGAAGAGAAGATGGGCAAACTGTTTGTTGATAGTGAAAAGATAGCTTGGGTGCTGACGAACCTACTTTCCAACGCTATCCGGTATTCAGCAGAAAACGGGCGTATTATCATCGGTGCGCGGCAAACAAAGGACAACTGGATAGAAATGTTCGTACGTGATTTTGGAAAAGGCATCGATCCCCGTTATCACCAGAGCATCTTCGAACATTATTTCCGAGTTCCGGGCACCAAGGTACAGGGTAGTGGACTGGGACTATCCATTTCCAAGGACTTTGTCGAAGCGCATGGGGGCACTCTGACCATAGATAGTGAATTGGGGAAAGGCAGCTGCTTCACACTCCGGTTAAAGGCATAAAATCAAGATACAGAACGTGAAAGTTGTTTCCTATTTCCCCTTTTAAAAAGTTAAATTATGGGATACCGATCATCAAATTTTTGCAGTCTAATTATCCCATATGT
>CALADS010000064.1 GCA_937890825.1 uncultured Bacteroides sp.
TTTATACAGTTATTTAAGTGTTATGCTTTCTCCGTCTTCCGGTATAATCAGTCGGCTCATATCCGTCCCGTGATGGCGAGCTTCGTTGCGCAGGATGGCACGGGTGGTCTGGCAATGATCGATAGCATCCATGTGTACGGTAATCAGCTTGATGTGTGGGGGGAGTGTGTCAAGCATCGCCATTACTTCCTGTTCATTGGGGATGATACAACCGTCCGTCTTAGAGAATTCGGGGAATACCGCACCGCCACTATTCACCACAATATAATTAGGACGATACTTTTCCACGGTAGCAAGAGTACATTCTTCCCATTTGCAATCGCCCATGATATAAATAGTCGGAAGCCCTTCGGACATCAGCACATAGCCCGAAACAGGTCCCATCATCTGGCCTATCTGACCGAAACCGTGATGGCCAATAGCACGGTGGATGGTCAGATGACCTAAGGTTATGCTCTCTTCAATCGCTTCTACATTTGAGAAACCATCTTTCAGGATGGCGGCCTTATCTTGTGGCTGGGTGTAGAAAGGAATATCTTTCGGCAAATGCTGCTTTACACTTGGTTCGTAATGGTCGATGTGGTTGTGGGTGAGCAGTACCATATCAACACCTTCAGTAATGTCGCTAATAGGCATTACGAGATGTACCCTCGGATTCTTATATACACCGAGAGCTGATTGCAGGGTTCCTTTGTCGGCAAATACGGGGTCAATAAGAATGGTATGTCCTGCATAGTTGATTTTCAAGGTGGCACTGCGTACCAACCGAATAATTGCTTTTTCGTTCATGATGTTATGTTTTGTATTATTTTTCGGGTACAAAGTTCGAAAGGATATCCCAATGTCTCTATGCCTTAAAAACAGGAATATATGCCATTTTGATAAAAGAATGATGTATATTTGCAGAAAGCAAAAAACAAGAGTGATGAAAGCTATAATCAATCCCGAAAGACTTGTAAGCGTTCCGTTCAATAAAACGCAATGTGGCGTAGACTTCTACATTAACACAGGCGAAAGCAAGGACATCTGTGGTGTCTTGACCGAGCATAAGGCGTTTAAGACAGATTTTTTCAGCTTCTATTTCTTTCGTCGTGCCAATGGATATTTGTTGCTGAACTTCCGAAAAGTGGAGTTACGGGATGGTATGGTGCTGCTTTTGTCGCCGCACCAGCAACAGGAATGGCACGTGAACGAGGTAGAACTGGATTACACTTTTCTTATTTTCCGCGAAGACTTTATGCGCACGTTCATTGCTGACAAGTTCTTCGTATATCGGCTGTTGTATTATTATCAGACTGATACACCGCCCTACTTGTTTGCCGAGCCGGAGGAGCTGACGGAATATATGCGCCTCTTAAAAAAGATAAAACAAGAACTACAACATCCTGTGGTAGACACTTACAACCTCATTGTGTCAGTGCTTTATTATCTACTGGTAATTATCAACCGGGCATACGCTCAAACTTATCGTCTACCTGTCGAAGTGCCAAAAAACAATTACGCATTCAAATTCAAGGACTTACTCGAAAAACATATCCGAACGACACAGCGCGTTCAAGAATATGCTGATATGCTTCGGGTAAGTCGTATCACCTTGAATAATTCTGTCATGGCGCAATTTGGTGTATCAGCCATTCACTTACTCAAGCAACGTCTTTTGGAAGAGCTGAAAAATGAGCTACTGTTCTCCAATCTGAATGTGAGCCAACTGGCAGACGAGTTCCACTTTTCCGACCCCAGTCACCTCATGCGTTTTTTCAAAA
>CALADS010000065.1 GCA_937890825.1 uncultured Bacteroides sp.
TAGTCGCCGTTTTTTCCCAAGCCTCCGATTCAGCATTGAGTCGGAGGCTTTTTTTATGCCCATTCTATTCTCCTGCTCTTTGCAAAATCAGTAACTACGATTGTACTCCTTCTTGGCAAAATGTAAGATTATATGCCTTGAAATACTTTTTTCTATCGATATAGGTATGAATTTCTTGCAATTTCAAATGAAACTACTATCTTTGTGTCTGTTCTACTCTAGTGGAACGGATTACCTTAAATAACCAACGAATAATTCTATTACAATGAAAAAGTTATTTAGTATGTGTGTGGCTGTAGCTATGACGGGTACGGTCAGTGCGCAAGAATCCAACTGGCTGAACCTTCAAGGTGAGGTACGTGTAGACTATCAGCGGGAATATCTGGACGGAGATGCCGTGAAGTCCAACTCCGGTTTTAAAGGGAAATATGTGAATTTTCAGTTGAGTGGTGATATCACCGATGCTTTTTCTTATTCGTATCGGCAGCGATTGAACAAGGCGCACGAGGATCAGAGTTTTTTTGATGCTACCGATTGGGTTTATCTGACGTATCAGCCCAACGCTCGCTGGAGTATTTCTGCTGGTAAGCAGGTGGTAAGCATGGGAGGGTATGAGTATGATCGCGCTCCTATCGACCTCTATTTTTGTTCTGAATACTGGAACAATGTGCCTTGCTATCGTTTGGGGGCCAGTGTAGCTTATACCACTAAAAGTGGACGCGATAAATTTCAAGCGCAGGTGTGCGAGAGTCCTTTCGATTTGAAAGATGAAGATATGTATGCATGTAATCTGATATGGTATGGTTCGCACGGATGGTTTAACACGATTTATTCGGCCAATGCACTGGAATATCTTCCGGGGAAATTCATCTATTACCTGGCTCTGGGGCATGAACTGAAGTTTGGCAAGTTGAAATGGCAGCTCGATTTCATGAATCGTGCCACTACGCAGCATGCTTTTTTCTTTAAAGACTGTTCGTTGGTGAGTGAATGGTCTTGTTTGATAGGTAAGCACGTGAATTTGTTTGGCAAAGTGACGTATGATGTGAACCGTAGCGGACGCGAGGCTGATTACTGTGTGTACAATGGTACTGAACTGACCCGTGTGGGTGGGGGAGTGGAGTATTATCCTTTGGCCGGTGGAAACCGCAACATTCGTCTGCACGCTAATTTCTGCTATGCATGGGGTACGAATACCAACGAAGCCGGTACTTTGTTGCCCAAACAGTCGATTGTAGACATAGGTTTAACTTGGAAAGTAGACATTTTTTCATTTCCGCGTAAAAAATCTGCCTTATGAAACGTTTGAAAGTCGAATTAGGAAAGTATATTCCTGATGGAGTTCCTTGCTTGGTCATAGTTTTTGCTTTGTTTGCCTACATCGGTTCTGTGATGGGTGTTCCGCAGATGTTGAACACGATTATGAAGACTGCGCATGACCTTTTGATTAATACGGTATTCTATCTGATGGGAATTTGTGTGATTACTGGAGCTATAGGTCGGTTATTTGTAGAATTCGGAGTTGTGAAGTTGCTGGAAAAACTCTTGCGTCCGTTGATGCGTCCTTTGTTTAATCTGCCTGGAGTGGCCTCTTTGGGCGCCGTGATGACCTTTTTATCAGATAATCCGGCAATCATTGCTTTGTCGCAGGATCAGCGCTTCTGCAGTTACTTTAAAAAATACCAATACATTTCGCTGACTAATTTTGGAACAGCTTTTGGAATGGGATTGTTGGTCATCGTCTTTATGGTGGGGCAAGGTTTCTATGCAGAACCGTTCATCGGGCTGTTGGGCGCGTTTTGTGGTTGTATTGTTTCTACGCGTTTGATGCAGTATTTTGTAGTAAAGGCTTATCCTGCTTTTGCTGAAGAACCAGCAAACTTGATTGTTCTAGAGGAGGAGTCTGGTGAAGAAGTCCAGGAAAAATCGTTGTTTATCCGTATTCTCAATTCCTTGCTTGATGGGGGGAGGACAGGAGTGGATGTGGGAATTGCCATCATTCCAGGTGTGTTGATTATTTCAACTTTTGTGATGGTGCTCACTTTCGGACCTTCGGCTACCGGGTATACAGGGTCGGCTTACGAAGGAGTAGAATTACTGCCTTGGTTGGCAAATAAGATTGATATGGTATTTCATTGGTTATTTGGCTTCACTGACCCGCATTTGGTAGCTTTCCCCATTACAGCACTGGGAGCTGTAGGAGCAGCTTTGAGTTTGGTTCCGAGTTTTCTAAGTGAAGGATGGGCCGACGGTAATGCCATTGCTGTGTTTACAGCCATAGGTATGTGTTGGAGCGGTTATCTGAGCACCCACACAGCTATGCTAGATTCACTAGGCTATCGCGAACTTACTTCCAAAGCTATCTTGGCACATACCATAGGTGGCATTGTGGCTGCCATCGTGGCGCATTGGGTATATTGGTTATACACTCTATTGACTTTGGGGTGAGTGAAGGTTTAAGCTTGGTGGATTAGGATGATAAAAAGAGTAGCGCAGCTTGTAGAAAGACTGCGCTACTTGTTTTTTTAGGGTTTATTTAAGCCATTTGTCTAGCCATTCAAAGAAAGTACGTTGCCATAAGATGCCATTTTGTGGTTTCAGTACCCAGTGATTTTCATCGGGATAAATCAGTAGTTCTGCAGGTATGCCTCTCATGACAGCTGCATCAAAAGCAGCCATGGCTTGATTGGCAAGGATGCGGTAGTCTTTTTCTCCATGGATGCAGAGTATAGGTGTATCCCACTTGTCTACAAATTTATGTGGAGAATTTGCAAAAGTTCGTTGAGCAGTAGCATTGTTTTTTTCCCAATAAGCACCGCCCATATCCCAGTTGGCGAACCATTTCTCTTCTGTTTCTAGATATTGCATTTCCATGTTGAAGATACCGTCGTGGGCAATGAATGCTTTGAATCGCTTGTTGTGGTGACCGGCCAGCCAATATACCGAGAATCCGCCAAAGCTGGCACCTACACATCCCAAGTGTTCCTTATCTACATACGGCTCTTTGCTTATTTCATCGATGGCGGTAAAATAGTCTTTCATGCATTGGCCACCGTAGTCGCCGCTGATGGATTCGTTCCATTCGATACCGAAGCCGGGAAGGCCGCGGCGGTTGGGAGCTACGATGATATAGTCGTGGGCTGCCATAATCTGGAAGTTCCAGCGATAACTCCAGAACTGACTTACCGGACTCTGCGGACCTCCTTCGCAGAATAATAAGGTAGGATATTTCTTGTTGGGGTCGAACTGGGGCGGATAAATGACCCAAGTCAGCATCTGTTTGCCATCGGTAGTCTTCATCCAGCGGCCCTCTACCTTGCCGCGCTCTATCTGGTCGTAGATGTGCTTGTTTTCAAAGGTAAGCTGCTTCACGGGGTAAAACTCCTTGATGGTCTGGTCGCTGCTGCGCGGATTACATACATCGGGACGGATGATGCACATACTCTTAGGCTTGTTGTCCAATCCTTCAATGGCATAGATTTCATCGGCTTCACTCATGGAGTGTCGGGTGGTGATGAGCCGGTTTCCGCAGAGTGCTATCGAGGTATAGTCGTACATACCGTTGGTGAGCTGATCCAGCTCATATAAATCTTCTTTATTCAGCCCATGACTGAGGTCAATGCTGTAGATATGTGATTCGCCGTGCCATACGCCAGTGAAGTAGATGTTTTGGGAATTATCGTTCCATAGGAAGGCATCGACGTTCGAGGGGAACATATTGCTTACGAAGTGTTTTTCTCCTGTTTCACGATTCATCACGCAGAGGCGGTTCCAGTCTGATTCATAGCCGTTGCGTGCCATGCTTTGCCAAGCTATGAATTTGCCATCGGGAGAATATTGAGGATTGATGTCGTAACCCGCCATTTCTTCTTCCGGTTTGCCTTTTGCACCTTGTTTGCAAAGGTTTATAAATCCCCCTTTTTCCACATCGTACTCATAGATGTCAGAGTCTGTAGAAAGGGCATAAGCCAAACCGGTCTTCATTCGGCAGGTGAATGCTATTTTGTCGCCTTTCGGACTCCAGGCCAGTTGCTCAATGCCTCCGAAGGGTTTCATCGGACTCTCGTAGGGTAGTCCTTCGAGCAGGTCTTTTACATTTTTCAATCCGTTATCATCTATATCCGCTACGAAAGGATGAGGGGCTGTAGTGACCCATTCGTCCCAGTGCTTGTACATTAAATCTGTAACAATGATTCCTGTACTGAGTGGAAGGTCTGGGTGCTTGTCGGCTGTACTCTTTACTGTCTTTACCTGAGCTATGAAGAGCAATTTTTTCTCATCCGGAGAAAAAGCGAATCCCTCTATATCGCCCTCATAGTGGGTCAGTTGCTTGCGCTGCGTTCCGTCCGGATTCATTTCCCATACCTGATTGCTGCCGCTTTCGTTGGAAAGAAAGGCTATCTTTTTTCCCGCTTTTATCCAGGTAGGTTGGCTTTCTTGCCAGTTGTCATGGGTAATCTGACGATTGTCTGTACCATCAGCATTCATGATAAAGATTTCACGATTGCTTTTATTTTGCTGCACACTGTAATAGGCCACCGTATAAGCCAGTTGTTTTTCGTCTGGCGCAATGGATACGCTTCCTATTCGCCCCATCGCCCAAAGTGCTTCGGGTGTAAGGCGTTTGCCTTCAATGCGGATGTCCGAGCGTTGGATAAGGTCAGATTGTCCGTGTTGTATAGCATCTTGCGTTCCTCCACAAGATGCCATTGCCATAGCTGCCGACATAATAATTGCTTTTGTTTGTTTCATGATTGTCATTCATTTTTTTGGTTCGCTGATCAATAGTTGAAATATCTGTTGGCAAATATACAATAAATATGATGGATTTTTGTACATTTGCATATCTAAAAACTAGAAAAGAAATGAATGTTTTCAAGCCTGAAATAGCTGAATTATTGTTGCTGGTAGAACAAAAATATGCCGGGTCTCTGTGTACGACAACAGATTTTGAAATGCTTTCTGTACACTTAAAGTTGGAGTGTGGATTATTGTTGTCTCCCTCTACATTGAAACGCTTGTGGGGATATGTGAATGATATTCATAAACCGCGTGTAAATACTTTGGATGCTCTATCTCGTTATTTAGGTCATAAAAATTTTAAAGAATTTTGCAGTTGGCTGAAATCTAGTTCGGTATATAATTCTTCATTTTTTACAGCACAGCAGATTGTATCGAAAGAATTAAAAATGGGAAGTGTAGTAGAGATTGGCTGGTCGCCTAACCGGTATTTGCGTTTGTCATATAAAGGTGATGCTTGGTTTGAAGTGTTGGAAGCCAAGCAGTCGAAGTTGAAAGAAGGTGACTGTTTTGAAGCTACTTCTTTTTTGATGGGACAGCCACTTTCGTTGCCCTATATTTTGCGAGATGGCATCCGGACATTGCCTTTTATAGCCGGTAGAAATGGGGGATTGACGCTTGTAAATTGTCTGTAAGTATGGTAGATGATAATTTGACTTCTGGATTCATTGGTACTGTCCGGCAAGAAGAGGAGATGCTGCATGGACTTAAAGAATTATACCGTTCTGTATCTGGATATAACCGTTTGTTTTGTTGGGAACGATACGGACGTCTGCATGTGATAAAAGTGCTGAAAGAGGAATATATAGGAAGTCAATTTTATGAGCAGGCATTATACAAAGAATTTTCTATTGGATATCAGCTGGAACATCCGCATATCTGCCGGACGTTAGGATGGGAAAAGTTTCCGCAGTTAGGACATGGAATAATTTTGGAATATATTGACGGGGTGATGTTGAAAGACATGTTAGAACAACGCCGAGTTACTTCAGAATGGGCCTACAAATGGATTGCAGAGCTTTGTGAGGCATTGCAGTACCTTCATAGTAAGCAGATAGTACATCGTGATTTGAAGCCAAGCAATGTATTGATCACTCACAATGGATATAATTGCAAGCTGATAGACTTCAGTTTGTCGGATTGTGATGATTATGATGTACTTAAATTGCCGGCAGGTACACGTTATTATATGGCACCTGAAGTATTACAGGGAAATGAATCACTTGATTTACGTGCCGATATCTATTCTTTGGGGGTAATTATCGGGGAGTTATCGACTTGTTTGAAAGATAAGCACTTGGCAAGTATCTCTAGAAAATGTACGCAGCGGATAAAAGAAAAGCGTTATGCTTCAGCAGGTTTGGTATTGAAAGCACTTGAATCTAAGCCTAATAAACGTTTACATAAGATAATCGGTGCCACTGTTTTAGTAGTTTTATCAGCAGTGCTGATAGGTATATGGGCATTTCAACAGCCCTCTAGGCACATGAATGCTTCTTCTTTTCCTGCGTTTGGAAACTGTTCTGTCAGTGAGCATTGTAGAGCTATTCTAACTTCTGAACAACAGCGTATGTCTGAAGAATTGTCTGACTCTGATATAGAAGCAGATAGTATTCGGTTGCTAAATCGGCTTAAAACTGCTTTAGATGAGGATTTCCCTTTGGCTGTGCAGCGAAATTCGGCCGTTTACCAGAATCACTGGCAGGCATTGAAGAAGGAAGCTGATGCACTGATTAGTTTGCGCCGAAAGCATTAGACAGTGTTTGCATTTTTTGAAATTTCTTCCAATATTCGGCATTCTTGTAAATCTCTATACAGGATTGTGGCACATGTAAAACGCAGTTATGATATAATTCTGTAGAAAATGTTTTTTCCATACAATGCGGTGGAAAAATTTCAGTTTGTACATACAAGTGTTGTAGCGGGCATTCATCAAACGCATAGTTAGCGATGAATTCTGTATGTTTTCCCAATACTACGCTTGTGAGGTGAGTACAGGCTTGAAACAGGCCGGTTTGAATCATTCTCAGATTATCCGGCAGTATGAGCTGGCGGATTTTTGCACCGTAGAAAGCTTCATTAGCAATGCTGGTGACAGTTTTGGGCAGGGTGATGCTTTCCAGTTGGCAGTTGCGGAATGCGTACTTTCCTATTCTTTCAATATTGGTGAGTAAATCCAGTTCTGTTTTACCTTCAGGAAACCATAGAAGTGTAGTTTTTTCCTTATTATAGAGAATGCCATTGCTGGCATATAAGTATGGACTATTGCCTGCAAGTTCGATACAGGATAGTTTTGGACAATTTAAAGAAGGCTCTATTTGTGACACTTCAGCGGGAATTTGTAGTGTAGACAATGCCGGGCAACTATGGAAAGCGTCTTTTTCTATGATCACAGAATTATTGGGTAAGCATAATCGGTTGAGATGCATGCAAGCTGCAAACATGCCCTTGCCGATTACTTTGTTTTGGGTAAATCGGATGCCGTCGTAGCTGATTCCTCCTTGTACGATGGTAGCGTCGGTCAGATTTAATTCGCGTAATTGTCCGGGGGTAGCTTGACCATCTATACCTACGCCCAGCATATCGCGGAGTAAACGTATGTCAGTGCCGTTTAAGGGTCCAGCAATGGCAATCTTTGAAAACTTGTACTTATCATCTTGTCCAATTATTTCGTTCAAAGTACCCGGAACCGAAAGAATGACCGATTGAGAGGTGCGGAAAGTAAGTTTATTACTCTGTATTTCTCCGATGGAATTGCAGGCATATGCATATATCGAGTAGTTTTGTTCGGCAATCAATCCGCTAAGTTTTCCGTAAATAATCGTATCATTAGGCTGAATTATTTCTAATTCTGTTTCTACTCCTTTATCGCTTATGCAGCGGAATCCAGCGCGAGTTACTGCATCTCCACCATTGTCTTGTACGGCACATTGCAGGGTGATGCTAATAGGTCCTTTATTGACGAGAGTAAGTTCTCCTAGGCAGGGTACTGTTTTGGGCATAGTAGTGAAGCTAAGTATATCGCTCTGCACTTGGCTGTATTCATTGCCTGCAGCCAGGCAGTAAAAATAAGTGCTTCCTGGCTGTAAGTTCTGTAACATTGCATGAGGATTATCTTGTGTAGTGCAGTCTGCAGATTGTTTCATGCTTTTATCTGTACCGTAGCGAAACAACATGCGGTTTACCGCTGTATGTTCGCCTTTTAAGGTAATCATGCCACTTATATGGGCACTGTTGCGAGTGATTTCTGTGGCAGGATTGACCGATACATCGGGCAGTAAACTGTCCGGGCCTTTTTCATCGCAAGCCACAATTAGTAATAAACTTACACAGATAGTATAGAACAAATGAAATATACGCATAATCATTCAATATTAAAAATGAAAACCAAACCCCATCACAGCTTCCCAATACTTTGTGCGAATGGTAAGTAATCCTGCAGAAACTACCCATTTTCTGAATCTCCACATCAATCCCATTTCTGCACTGAGTCCTTCTGTAGAATATCCCTTGTTGAGTACATACGATGCATCTGATGTTTCCCAAGCTACGGTTCTTCTGCCGTAACCTACGCCTTCGTAGATGCATAATTCACTGAAAACACGGTGGATACCTCCTGCTGTAATGGTGTATAGTTGTTTCTTTTTTTCTCCTGTATAATAGGGATATACAGTTTTACCGGATAGTGCCCCATCTTTGGAGCACGTTTCTAGTGTAGCTACATTCCCTCTTAAATCAGATTGAAAAGCTAGGTATGCACCATGCCTGCGCATGAGGGCTAATCGTACGCCGTAGGTGGGCCCTGCTTTTCCGATTCCCCAATTCACCGTGGCAATTTTACGCCACGGCTCACGCGGGCGTTTGATTCGGGTTGTTGGATGCAAAGTAAGTGAGTCGCTCTGATGGGCGGTTGTATCCAAAGAGGCAGGTTTGTCTTTCAGTTGTGGCAGTGGAACAGGTGCTGCTCCTACAGTGGGAGCTAACTCTAATTCGTATGTCATACGTGATTCCAGTGGATACGGAAAATGATAATCGCGCAGTACTCCCCATTGCGGATGTTTTATTGTAATCTGTTTACTTCCTTTTGGCAGGTATACCAGAATCTCACCTACCTCGTACACTTGGCGCACGATGCCCAATGGAGTGGAAAAGACAAAGTCGCTGCTGCCCACTACTTTGATAAGTGCGCAAGCTTCGTTGTTTAAGTCTTTAACCGGCTCTATGTACGCTGTAATATCGTTGGGCAATACTCTGAATCGCCTTACTTTGAATTGTTGTGCTTGCAGGGCATAGGCATAGCAACAAAACAGCAGAAGCCAGCTATATGGGCTAATCAATGACTGATGAAAGAAATGATGAATATTTTTTATCATATCTGATGCAAGTTAATTCAAATGAAAATTACTGATGTTGAATACTTCATCTTCCGGCAGAGGAGTATGTTCGTTCAGCATGCTGGGTTGCCAGGTGCGTACGTGAATTTTGGGCATAGAAGCATCTCTGAAGTCCCATAACAGAAACAGATATCCGTCATCGGAATAGAGGTCTGACTGGTATCCTTGGCGCAGACTTACTCCATAGATACCCTGTCGGGTGGGGTGGCGCATGATGTGGAAATTACTGAATTTTACATCAATTTTCTTATTGGCCAGAAAGACTTGCCTCAGTCTGTCCAGATATTGACGTTTGCTTTTTACATTATACAATACCAGGTCTGGGGTAAGATATCCACCTTCGGGCTGTTGGGCACTTTGTATTACTTTCCCTACAATAATCAGGGCATTCTCGCTGAATGTCTGTTCCAGAAAATCAATGTCTTTGGTGACATAAGCCATGCGTAAATGTTCCACATAGTTCAGAATCAGACGTCGGTTCTTGGCGTCATTTTCTTTCAGTTTACCTGCGAGTACTTTACAGGCTTCATCATAGAAGGGACTATTTTGTTGAATGTTTTTCCATTCATCTGCTTGTATTATATGCTGATTGGTTGTGGCCGAAGGCTGGTTATTCATAGCTACCTGATTAGGTGCATTGTCTTGTGTTTTTTTACATTTCTTTTCTGACATGTCAACAGACTTTTTCTGTTCCATTGTAAGAGTAACAGGTTTCTTTAGTTGCTGCAGAAAAACTTGTGGAGTTATTCTCAGCGCAGTGGAGTCGACAGCAAGCCGGGTATAGATTTTATTATCTATTGTTTTTCCGTGTGCATTGATGAAGAAATAGTGCTGGTCTTTACCTGCTATGGTTAGTCCGTCTGCATAGTAATGACCCAGATAATCGTAGAAAAAATCTGAAAGTTTTTTTCCTTTTTGTGTGAATAAAGCCCATTGTTGATTATACCTCACATGTATGTTTTCAGTATTGGTCTGTTTGATTTCTGCAAATTGCGGTTGTAATAAAATATTGCCTTTCATATCAATGACTCCCATACCGGTATGGGTGCCTATGATGGCAGTACCCAGTTGAAAAGCAAAAGCTTCTGTTACTTCTTGTGGCAAGAACAAGGTGCTTTTGCCATCTATGTGAAGGTAATGGAACTGATGAGTATCCTGATTTTTTATCTGCAGTAATCCGTTATGTATTTCTTGTCCCAACCATACATGGCTTTGCTGGATAGCCAGTCGGACATTTCCTTCTCTATCAATTAGCTGATAGCCTAGCTCTCCCTGCTGATTGGCTATTGCCACCAGAGCCAGACCTTCGTTGAAGTCAAACGCTTGGGTATAGATGGGTGGGATAATCATGTAACCATTGGTATCGATATATCCATATTTACCTTGCTCTGTAGCCACTAAAGCTCTTCCATCGGAAAAATTACGCATGTAGACCAACTTATGAGGGGTATACTGAGCAGTAGAATAGATGGTATTTCCTTTTTTATCAATCAAAAGAATAGGCGAGGACTCTGTTTCCTGTGCCGGGGCTACGTCTTCAAAAAAATGTCCGATACGTTCAAACGTACGCAGGCAAACAGGTTTAAAAGGTTGGTTAATGTGATAGAGTGAGAGACGACCGGTAGAGTCGGGCACTGTGAACATATCATTGACTACCGTAGCAGGGGGTAGTGGATACGTACCGGCAGGAAGTATCATTTGCCCCTTCGTACTCACCAGTCCCCATCCATTTAAAGAGTCTACTTGAAATGCATAGGCCTGAATGGCATAGTTGTCAGAGGGTCGGCATGCCATCATCAGCCATCCAATAAGGAACGTAATGCAGAAAGTAGTAAATTTCATGTCGTTGTAATATGAGTTGTTATTCATTACAAAGATACGGATAATATTTGAAATGCCCTTCTAGATTCCTAATTTGAAACAATCTAATCACTAGGAACTAGCAAGGGCATTTCTACCTACCAGTTAATTTATATAGTTAAGTCCAGTTTTCCAGCTCACCGCCGATTTCTATCTTAATCTGGTCAGGATTTTTACTCACTACGAGTTGTACGGCGTGTTGTATGCCGGGTTTGAACAGGAATCGGCTTTCATATAAATAAGATACGCCGTTCATAATCACTTCCACCAGTGGCAGGCGGTTGTCTAATCTTTGCGGCACAACGATAGCTGTATAAAGATTGTTGCCCAATTGCTTTGCCCGAATGAATGCTCTTTGCACTGGCATAGGGATTTCGGGTTGCTATACCGGCACTTAAGTCAATGGTGGCCTGTGTTACCGTGTTATGAATGAATACCTCTGCCGTAGCAGGTAAATCGCCCTCATAATCTTCTCCTTTGACCAGTTTGATAAGTATGCGACTCATCCGATGTTTGAAGGAGAGGTCTACAGCTTGGTTGCTGGCAGTAACCTTAGGACTGTGTGCCCAAAGAAAATCGCTTTGGGCATATCCGGCAGGTGTACTTTGGTCTGTGGACAGGCTGAAAGGATAATCATCAATGGAAGATACTGATTGGGTAAAGGGGTAGTAAGCATACACTTGAAATGTACCCGGATTCCAGTAGATGGGTTGGTCTGGTGTCCATTGAGAGCCGTTAAAATTTAAAGTTGCATTGTTTACGTAATTTCCCGATGGTTCCAGCAGTTCATTGGCTTCTGTAATGAATACCCCTATCTTATCGCCGTCTTCAAAGGCTGTATCGGTGATGCGGGTCGATGTCTGTTGCGACGGATGACATACGTTGAATTCCATCAGCGGCCGATTTTCGCCGGCAGCAGGCAATTCTTCCGATTGGCTGCATCCGCTTGCTGCCCATAATGTAAGGCAGCAAGCAGCAGTAAGTGTATATAGATTTGTTTTCATACTGATAAACTTTTTAGTGAATCATTCTTTATCAATCATTCAGCGGACTGCCTTTGTGGATTCTTGGTGGCAATTGGAATCCATGTACAGGGGCTTCTGTATACTGCGGCCCACTGAACCGGGTGGCAGCGTTCACTTCCCGTTTGTCGTTCCTTACGAATTCTTCGAAAGAATACTCTTCTCCGGCATATTGCTTGATGCGTCGGACGATGCTTTCGCGGCTGATGGTGCTGTAGTAGGGGATGTCATTGTTCATACAGCTGTTATGCTCGCTGCGGAACACTCCTCGGTTGTGCATATATCCTCCTTCGAAGATGTCTACAAAGTCGCTGTAGTGTTCATCAAAGATGAAATGGCTCCAGGGCACTTCGTGCATCTTTCCTGTCAGGGAGAGGTTATCGTACCAGCCGTTGGCTTTCGCCATGTTGAATTCAAGAACATGCCCGCAGCAGGAGCATCCACAGAAATCGATGAATTCATTGTGGTAGATATATTCATCTCCCAGTTTGCCGAAACCATGGCCTCCGGCTTCGTGCTGAATCACACCGCGGGTATCGAGCGGATAGCCATAAGTACTCATCGGACAGAAGGCAATGGCAGAACCGTCATCCCACATTTGGCAGATGCCTCCATAGTCGGTACTGTTGGGCACCATGATGATGAGCGATTCCTTCAAATTATCCGTGTTTACCGTAGGTATTTGCAAGGCATAGCGGAACACGGCATCGTAATCACAGCGCAAGCCCACACCGCCTGTAAAGGTAGTCTCAAATTTGGCATACCGGATGCTATTGATGGTACCGATACCCGTTTCCGGTGATACGGCAATGGCAGTGTACACATTGAAATAATCACGGTAGGTTTTGTAAGGCTCAATGCCGAAGAAGTTTTCCACTTGCTCCTGAATGGCGGCCATGTATTTCCCTTCGCTGATATCCTTACCATCATATCCGTCGCCCAAGAACACCAAGTTAATGCCACCCCGATTGCCTTTCGTAGCTTTTTGCAGGGTGATAATCTGATCTTCTCCATATTGGTAATCATACTGAGTGACTGTACACTTATGCGTATAGTCTTTGTCTTTCAGTTTGAAGACGATTTCTCCGGTACGTGGGGCAGAGTCTTTCGACATTTCATGAATGGTCAGTGTCAGTTCCGTTTTTTTGTTGCCGGAAGTCTGCGATAAGCTACACCAGTCGGGCATACTGCTCACTTCCCATTCTCCCTCAGCGTTCAGCACCAGTCGGCGCTTGCATTCCGTGTTGATGGCATTGGCCACAGCCGGGCGGCATACCAGTTCGCGGTGAGCAGCTATGCGCTTGAAGTCGCTCCAGCCTACGGCAGCCTGATACTGCTGAATGGCCGATTCGGGCACTTCGAGCGTGAAGTTGTCTTTGGCTACACCATTGAAAGCACCAGATTGGACATAGGGAGGTAGAGTTCCCTTGCAAACAATGCTTCCTATGCCAAAGCAGTTGGCGAATGCGCCACCCTCATCGCCCCATGCAGATTCCCAACGGATGTTTTCCAGTCCGGCAGGGAATATCAATCCTTCTAAACTGCGGCAATTGGCAAATGCACCGGCACCGATGGTCTGTACATCTTCCGGAATTTCAAGTATGCCCATCAGACGCCAATTGTTTTTGAAAGCATTGTCGCCGATGGTTATTAATGATTTCGGTAATTTGAGTTCTCCGGAAAAGTCGCAGCCGTTAAATACATCTTCACGAATCACAGTTAGTTCTTTAGGGAGGATCAATTCACCTTTTAGGCTACAACCTGCAAAAGCTCTACCTCCAATAGCTGTTATACCATTATGCATGGCCAATGTTCCATTAAAACCGCAATTTTCAAAGAGAAGGTCGGGTATTTCTGTGATATTTTGAGGAATCGTAATAGAACCTGTCAGATTTTTGCAGCCAGAAAAAGCATATTCCTTAATATCTGTCAGGCTGTTAGGTAAATGCAGTTCTCCGTATAAATTCTTGCAATTTATGAAGCATTGAAAACCGATGTATTTAAGATTTTGCGGTAGCTTTAACTCACAGGTAAACCCGCAATCACCAAATACTCCATTTATATTATGTCCTGGTGTTCCTAGATATTCTAACGTGGAAGGTAGGCTTAGAGTTCCTGTTAATGCACGGCAACCACCGAATGCTCCTGTATAAATTTTAGTGACACCTTCTGGGATTATCAATGAACCGCTGAGGTTGGAACAGCTATTAAAGGCATCTTCATGAATGGTTCTAAGTTTGTCTGGTAAAACCAATTTTGATAAAGATTTTTTTTCTTTAAAAGCATACATGGGTATTTCATAATCCTGATTAACAAAATGTCCATATTGATTGTTGTATTCAGATTTTGTGATTTTTACTTCTTTCAAATTTAAGGCATGTAAATTGGCGATAGAATCTCGCATAAAAAAGAAGTCTGAAGCATTGATTTCTCCCGTAATCTTCAGGTTCTGCAATTTTTTGTAGTCTTTGTTGGCAGCGGTGATGGCTTCTTTCAGTTTGCCGGCTTCGCTGTTTATCACCACATACTCCTTCATGGTGGCATCGTGGCTCACATCATCGTTTTCCCAAGCTGTGATGCTTTCGCCTATCAGCGAGAACGTATATTCTCCGGTCATCTCCTTTTTATCTACTTTGATGCTGAAATTGTGCATCTTGCCGGGGGTAAATACAAAAGCCTCTTGTTTCTTGAATGTGTAGGGGACAGTACCCACTGTCAAAGAAAACAAGACAGTAGATGCGCTTACCGTCTGCGGCACCACAATCGCCCGGAAAGCATCGTCCTTCTGGTAGGGGATGGTCCCCGCAGGCGATACCTCGCCCGTGGCCACGGCAGATCCGTCAGTCAGGTTGATGATGGCATTGCGCTTCACATTCTTCACCAATACACTCTTTTCCAGCTTGGCCCATTCTCCGGCTTCAAAACCTTTTCCTTCCACCAGCATTACTTTTACGCTACTTAGCCGGTGACGCAAGGGTACCACGATTTTGGTTTGCGTAGGAGCCACGTCGGTCACTTTTCCCCAAAGAAAGTCGCTCGCCTCGTAAGAAGCCAATTTCCCACCTTCAGCCGGTTTGCTTTGGTCTTTCTGCACTTCAAAGTTGTAGGCATTTACATCTTCCGGATTGCTGAAAGGATAGTAGGCATACACATCAATCGGGGTATGCTTGTCTTTCCAAAAAATATCATAGGCCGAATTCCATTTATAGGCAGCTTCATCGAACGTGTGGCGCACGTTGTCACCTCGGTTCCCTTGCGACAGTAAGGTGCCTGGCTTGCCGCCCTGATAATCTACAATGTAGACACCCATCACGTCGCCGTCGCAGAAGCCGTTGTCGTTGACACGGGTTACACTTATCTGATTTATCTCTCCTGATAAAGAGATAGGAATGCGTTCCTCCGTAGAACGGTTACTGCTGAGGTCGTCTTCACAAGATGCCAAGGCCATCAGCAGTGCGCTTGCTTGAAGCGTATGTAAGATAAATCGTTTCATATCATTCATTATTTAAGGTTATTCAGCCGTACCACCATGATCCACACCGTCATCTTCCCATGGAGTGACACCCACGTTGATACCGTTGCTGGTCTTCTTGACGGTCACCGTAAATACATGTCGTTTTCCGCCGATAAAAGTAAAGGATTTATTGAGTTTAAATTCTCGGTTATCCACGGTTACGGTTATGAAATTATCAGCTGTTACCGTTTGGGGAATCACCAATGCCTTGTAGGTATCACCTTCCTTGTAGGGAATTGTGCTACCTGCTTCGCCTTTGGCTGTTAGGGTGCCCTCTTTCAGATTGATAAGGGCAGTATGAAGATGTCCGTTTAGTTTCACGCTCACGTTGGCTTTGGCCAGGCTTTCTGCTGTAAATCCGTTGCCGGGAGTCACTTTGATGACCATGCTGCTTAGCAGATGCCTGGTCTGAATAGATACAGCGGTACTGGTAGGGCTTACTTTCAAGGCTTTGCCATACAGAAAATCACTGGCCTTATAGCGGTCGGCAGTACTTTGGTCAGCATTTACCTGAAAGCTATGTGCTGTAACATCCTGTATATCGGCATAGGGGTGATACGCATAAAAATCTGCAGGAGTGATGTTATCCAGCCAGTAGATAGGAGTCTGAGGATTCCAGGTTCCGCTGTAGGTAAACGCCATGTTATCCACATGGTTACCGCTATTTTGCAATTCTCCAGCCTGTCCTTTGGCATAGTTTACTACATAGAGACCGATTTTATCTCCACTTTCATACCCTGTATCAGTAACCCGTGTATTCGACTGAATGTTGCATGTCAGCAGAATGGGTTTAGGCTTATTGATGGGGCTGTCTGGTTCATCGGGTTGAGAAATACTCTCATTGCCTGATGAACAACTCATCGTCATCAGCAATGCCACATAGCTAAAAAATGAAAAGAACTTGATTTTGCTCATGTCACTCAATTATTTAAAGGTTCATTGTATTCCTTGACAAAAATATGAGGTTAAATGATGCAAATCAAGTTCATAATAGTTCATAATTCGAAAATCAGATAGTTTTTCCTTTCCACTTGCCTCTGCGCAGATAGAAGAAGCAGAACAGGAAGATGGTCGTTGAGTAAACCATCTCGGAAGTCCAGCAGAAAGCTACGTTACATTTTAAGTAATACACTGTGTAAGTGATGTAGATTACATAAATAGTCAAAGTAGACATTTCCAAAAATAAAGCGGTACGTGTGTTTCCGGTTCCCGATACCGACTGAAAACATACATGTCCCGGTACCTGAAACAGGAATGATGCACACATTACCCATAAGGCTCCTACCGAAGCCTCGCGCAGTGCCGGTATGTCTGTGTATATGCCCAATATCTCTGTTGGAAAAAGTGAAAAGAGCAAGGCTAAAGGCAATACAAAGGTGTATCCCATTTTGATATGTTGCAGAATGGTGCCCGGCACATAATCGGTCTTACCGGCTCCAATTAGGTTGCTTACCAGCGAGCCGCAGGTAGATGCAAAAGCCATCATGCTCATAAACAAAATGCTCGATACGCTGCGCACAATGTTGGTAATAGCCAGTGAGCGTTCGCCCAGGTGCTCTATGTAGAGGAAGAACAAAAACCACGTGGACAACGATATGGCATTCTGTATCATAGTCCAGAAAGACACATTCAACATACGTTTCAGTATCTTTCCGTTAAAGCGCGGGATGCGGTTGAGTCCATATTTAGGACAATCGATTCGCATGCGGGTGTAGCAGACAAAGAAAATGAGTGATACCAGTTCGGCCAGCGTAGAACCGATAGCTGCGCCTTCAATGCCTAATTGAGGGAATCCAAACTTGCCGAAGATCAGTATATAGTTAAATACTACATTACTTAATACCATAACCAATGAATTCAGTGTCAAAGTCTTGGTTTGAGTGGTGCCCAGAAAGAAAGCACGAAACATGACGGCTGTAAATGAAAAGAAAGCACCAAATACACGCCAATGCAGATATCCTACAGCTGCCTGGTAAATATTCTCAGAAGCGATGATTTGCTTCAAGATTAATGGTGAGAAGAAATAGGAGAGGGTAAACAGTACAGCTGCTATACCTATTTGAAAATAAATCCCCTGATAGAACAGTTCGCCTATTTCACGGTATTCACGTTCGCCGTTACGTCTGGCCATCAGGATTTGTGCGCCGATACTAAATCCATAGGCCACCATAAAGATGACAGTATAGAAGATACCTGCTATGGCAGAGGCACCCAGTTCCACTTCTCCTACACGTCCCAAAAATGCAGTATCGGTAATACCAATCATCTGTTCCATGAGCAGACTGATCAGTATAGGGAAGGCTATATGCCAGATTTCTTTAAAACTATAGTAAGTCTTCATTGTGTGGTAAGGGGTATTTGTGTAAAAAAGGAAGTGCGCCAAGAAAAATCCATTGACACACTTCCAGTTAATATTTATAGCAGTTCGGTAAAAAAATTACCGTTGATTTTGTTGTCTCTGACGCATCAGTTCCTCCTGCTGTTTCTGCATCGCTTCCAAGCGGGCTGCAAAACTGCTCTTCTTCATTTGCTTGGGATCTTTCTTGTTGGCTTCCAACTGTGCCAGTAAGGCTTCTTCATTGGTAGTCTTACGCAAAATAATAGTAGTAACTACACTTACCAAGGTAGAAATGAAGTAGTAATAGTTCAATCCTGAAGGATAGTCATTCAAGATAAAGAGGAACATTACCGGCATCAGATAAGACATCCATTTCATGGCTGCCATCTGAGGATTGGCTCCCGTATCCTGTTGTTGCATCATATACTTGGTGTTCAAGATGTTGGTCAGTGTCATCAGTAAGCAGAACAAACTGAGGTGGCTGCCCAAGAAGGGTATATGAAACGGGAATGTGATAAAAGCATCATATGTGGAAAGGTCGTCTGCCCACAAGAAACTTTGCTGACGGAATTCAATGGCATTGGGCACAAAGAAGAACAGCGCCATGATGATAGGCATCTGAATCAGCATAGGTAAGCATCCTCCCATAGGGCTTACTCCATATTGGCTGTAGAGTCCCATCATTTCCTGTTGTTTCTTCATGGCATCTTCCTGCTTGGGATACTTGCGGTTGATTTCATCAATTTTCGGTTTCAGTACGCGCATTTTAGCCGACGACAGATATGTCTTCAGTGTGGCAGGAAATACCACAGCTTTTACAATCAGTGTCATCAGTAACAGTACGATACCCATGCTTAATCCCCAGCTAGACAGCCAGTCGAACAGATTGATGGTAAACCATTTGTTCACCCAGCGGATGAGCGGCCAACCCAGATAGACCAAACGGTTTAATTCCCAGTCTTTATTCAGATCGTCACCTACAGCACTTAATGTCTTGTAGTGGTTCGGACCGAAATAGAAGTACAATTGAGTGGGCTTGTTGCCGGTAGGGTCGAAGTCTGTGCTCATTTCTGCTGCATAGTCTTTGATGTAACCACTGCCTTGAGGTGCCATCTTTGAAGTAAGTTTTGTCTTACTGAAATGCGTATCAGCCAAGAATACAGAAGAGAAGAACTGATTCTTGAATGCTATCCATTCCAAAGGTTCCGAAACTTCTTTCTTATCGTCTTGAGCAGCCGACAGGTAATCTGTACCATCGTCTTCTATTTTATAGGTAAGTTCTGCCAGACGGTTTTCATAGGTGTAACCTTTTTCAATTTGGCGTGCCCGTTGTGACCATTCAATGTCAAGGCTCTTATTAGTCGCAGCCAATTTGCCATTCATATTTACGGCACGGATGGTCAAGTCTACAAGATAGCTGTCGGTATGCATAGCATACACAAAGTCGATATAACTCTGCTCATTGGCCGTCAGACGCATAGTAACTGTGCTGTCTGTGCGATTTACAGGCGTAAAGAAATACTCCTTAGTCTGGATGGTTTCCTTATTGTTGTAGAACAAGAAATTCATCGAAGCATCTTCTCCGCTGAAAAGAGTCACAGGAGTAGTCTTGTCTTGAGCCATGTACTCTTTCAGTGTAGCTGAGGCTACCCGTCCGCCTTTGGTATCAATGGCTAT
Organism: uncultured Bacteroides sp.; assembly: GCA_937890825.1. GTDB lineage: Bacteria > Bacteroidota > Bacteroidia > Bacteroidales > Bacteroidaceae > Bacteroides. Next base: position 19,606 of record CALADS010000065.1, read on the forward strand.
TTCTGCCAGATTGTTCTGAATAACTATCTGCTGTTCTTTGCCTTGACGTGCGCTAAAGAACAGGTTGGTGGAATCCAAAGCCTGTAAGGCTTGTTCATGAGCCAATGCGGCATCCGCTTTGGCCTTCAAATCAGCCTCACGCTGCTGCACCTGAGCAATGGAGTCATAGTAACGCTGCTGCGCTTCCAATTGCTCTTGACTCGGACGGCTCAAGAAACTGAATCCCACCAGCAGAATGCCGATGAGTACCAATCCGGTAATGGTATTTTTATCCATGTATTATCTAGTAATGATTATTTTTAATGATAATTATTTGTTTTGGTTCTCTTGTTCGTATTCAATGGCAGCTTTTACAAAAGACACGAATAAGGGGTGCGGCTTCAGTACAGTACTGCTGTATTCCGGATGGAACTGCGTACCTACATACCATCTCAGAGCTGGAATTTCTACGATTTCCACCAAGTCAGATTCAGGGTTGATACCCGTGCACATCATGCCCGCAGCTTCGTATTCATCCTTATACTGGCTATTGAATTCATAGCGATGACGGTGACGCTCTTGAATGTGTTCAGTGCCATAAGCTTCGTAAGCTCTACTACCTTCTTTCAGTACACATTCATAAGCTCCCAGACGCATAGTACCTCCCATATTAGTAATAGACTTCTGCTCTTCCATAATGTCGATTACATTATGCGGAGTCTTTTCATTCATTTCGCGAGAGTCAGCATCTAGATACCCCAATACGTTGCGTGCAAATTCAATGGCAATACACTGCATACCCAGACAGATACCGAAAGTGGGGATATCGTGCTCGCGAGCATACTTGATGGCTACAAACTTGCCAGGAATACCACGCTCTCCAAATCCGGGACCAATCAGTACTCCTGCCATTCCCTTCAGGGCTTCGGCCACGTTGTCTTCAGTCAGCTTTTCGCTGTTCACAAATTCTACAGATACCTTGCGGTCGTTATATGTACCAGCCTGCGACAAAGCTTCGCGGATAGACTTGTAGGCATCTTGCAGGTCGTATTTACCCACCAAGGCAATGTGGAGCGGAGCGTTGGCCTCGGCTTTATGACGGCGTTCCAGGAATGCGCGCCATGGGCCCAGTCCCGGAGTGTCTCCTACGGGGAGACCCATTTTTTTCAGAATGGTAGCATCCAAGCCTTGTGCTTGCATCAGAATGGGTACTTCATAGATAGTTGGTGCATCGATGCTCTGAACCACAGCATTCTCGTCTACGTTGCAGAACAAGGCTACTTTCTTACGCAGGTTGCTGCTTAACTCATGTTCAGTGCGCAGCACCAGAATGTCCGGTTGGATACCTACACTTTGTAATTCTTTGACAGAATGTTGAGTAGGCTTAGTTTTCAATTCTCCAGCTGCAGCCAGGTAAGGTACATAAGTAAGGTGTACACATAAGGCATCTTTCCCTAATTCCCACTTCAACTGGCGAATGCTTTCCAAATAGGGCAGCGATTCGATATCGCCCACTGTACCTCCAATTTCCGTAATGACGAAATCGAATTTGTATTTGTTTCCCAGCAATTTCACGTTGCGTTTGATTTCATCCGTGATATGGGGAATAACCTGAATAGTTTTGCCTAGATAATCACCACGGCGTTCTTTATCAATTACGCTCTTGTAAATACGTCCCGTAGTAATATTGTTGGCTTTGGTAGTTTGTATGCCTAAGAAGCGTTCATAGTGTCCTAAGTCCAAGTCTGCTTCATGTCCATCCACAGTTACGTAGCACTCTCCATGTTCGTATGGATTCAATGTACCCGGGTCTATGTTGATGTACGGGTCAAACTTCTGGATGGTTACTTTATATCCTCTTGCTTGCAGCAATTTGCCGATGGAGGATGAAATGATTCCTTTGCCTAATGAAGAGGCTACACCACCGGTGACGAAAATGTACTTTGTTTCTCCCACAGTTATATAGTTTTATAAATTTACGTTCTGTTTGAAAGCGCAAAATTATGAAAAAAAAGAGGAATTGCATAAGGTTTGGTGAAAACAAATCTAAAAATGATGGAATCTCCTGCTTTGCTCTCTCTCTTCGGCGGTTTTGAGTGCTGATATCGCCGGGCTAAATTCGGGTATATGCACTAGGAATTGGTACGGACTTGGTAGGGACTTGATAGGGAGTTGGTTGGGAGAAGCTCTGTGAAAGACATATGGGTAAGAACTAGTCGGGTATTAAATTTAAAATAATAAATGAGGAGTCTGTTGTTTCCTATGCAAAATTACAGTATTTTTGCGCATTGTTTTTTATATTTAGGTTAAAAATAGTGTTATGGATAGCATGTTGAAGAGAGTGATTTTAGGAGGTGTAACCGTATTTTTCTATGCGTGTTTGCCTATGGCGGCGCAAGATACCGTGTCAGTAACTAAACCGGAAAGAAACAATACTTTGCAGGTGATTTCTGATTCTTTACAAAAGGGAAAAACGGATACACTATCGCATCAGTCTCAAACTACGGTAATCGATGTGGATTCTTTGTTTGTTGTCTTGTCCGATTCTATGAATACTGTTGTAAAACCGGACTCCTTAAGGCTTTCATCCGATTCGCTGAAAGTAGTGTCCGATTCGCTGAAACTTTCATCAGATTCTTTGCAATTAGCTACAGATACCATGGCGGTTTCTTATGATACGGTAGAGGTAGCCAAGGTGAAACAGGTTGACAAGCCGGAGACGAAAAAAATGGTTCCTGAACTTTCGGATTTATTGAAACCTTATCTGCTGTTAAAACTGACTTCTACAGGCGAATCTTCTTTTGCATTGGATACTGTGTCTGTTCTCCAGCAGAAGCATCTGGCTGTGCTGGATTATCTGAATGATCCTGATACGCCGGAACGGTATATAGCCATTTGCCCTTATTATTATAGATTGTTTGTGCCTTTTACTTATTATAACCGACCGCTGAAACGGTATTCCAAACTTAATTGGCAATTTCAGATGCCCGATTCTCTGGCATCGCAGACTCAAGAATTGCTGCCATACGATACGCTGAGTTTTACTGCCATTGAACAGACCAGCAAGGAGGTCGACCGTATACTGCTAGATGCCTATGTACATCAGCCTCGATTAGTACGATTTACGGAAGCGGAGATTCAAAAAGGGCGACTCTTTAAGGACAATCTGGAAAAAGAAATCAATTCGAAACCTTCGGTTGTGAAACTCTTTGTTCAAGAAAATATGCTGGGCGTAGATGAAGAAGCTGGAGTGGTGATTCATAAGCCCAACTGGTGGATGCTGGGCGGTAACGGCTCTTTGCAGTTTACGCAGACTCACTTTTCAGACAACTGGTATAAAGGTGGAGAAAATACTCATTCGGTATTGGCTTTTTTAAGCTTGTTCGCCAATTATAACGATCGTGAAAAGGTGCAGTGGGAGAATCTGTTAGAGGCTAAGTTGGGATTTGTCTCAGCTCCGTCGGATGAAAAGCATAACTATCTGGTGAATAATGACCAGCTTCGCTTATATAGTAAGCTAGGTTTGCAGGCTATCTCTAAATGGTATTACACTATTTCTACGGAACTGAAGACGCAATTTTGTAATGCGTATCCAGCCAACAGTGATGAATTGAAGGCTGAATTTCTGGCTCCGTTGGATTGGGCTACCAGTATAGGTATGGATTATAAATTAAATAAGAAGAAAATAAACTTGTCAGTCTTTCTGGCTCCGTTGTCGCACTCTATGCGATATGTTCATGGCGACAAGGTAAAAGAAACGTCTTACGGTTTGGAGGAAGGCAAATCGGTAAAACACGATTTCGGTTCACAACTCCAATCTAAAATTTCCTGGAAAATCATTCCTTCGGTTACACTAGATTCGCGTTTGGACTACTTAACCAGCTATGAATGGATTCGTATAGATTGGGAAAGTACGGTAAATTTTGCATTGAACCGTTATCTTTCGGCTAAGCTATATGTGTGGGCTCGCTACGACGACAGTGCAAAACCGAAAGAAGGAACTAGCTATTTTCAGCTGAATGAGACCTTTGGATTTGGCCTGAATTATACGTGGTAATAGTATATACGGCTGGTTTTCCGCTGAAAATAACAGGGAAATCAGCCGATTTTTTTTAAAAAGATGGAGGTGGGATACAGAAAAAACAGAATAATCCCTTGCAGTTCATAAATAATGCGTAAATTTGCTGCGATTTGTAATCCATAGTTTGCAAAATGGCGAATACTATAAAACATCAAGGTATTGTGGAAAACATAAGCGGAGCTCATATTCAGGTAAGGATTGTGCAGACCTCCGCCTGTGCCACGTGCAGTATAAAAGGACACTGCACTTCTGTCGACACGAAAGAAAAGCTGATTGATATAACAGACAGTCAGGCTTCTTGTTATCAGGTAGGTGATAGAGTGTGGGTAGTGGGCGAGCTATCAATGGGGTGGATGGCTGTAATGCTGGCTTTTATACTTCCCTTTCTAATCTTGGTAATTTCTCTTTTTGTTTTTATGGCTTTTTGGAAAGATGAGTTGAGTGCATCACTCTGCTCATTAGCTTTGCTTGTGCCTTATTATTTTTTGATATGGCTCAATAAAGCCCGTTTAGGAAAGAGGTTTTCTTTCGTTATACAACCAATGGTAGTGTGAATGAATAATACATATATAAATAATTAATAAAAAAACTGATTTATGAATGTAATTCTGATTGCAGTGATTTCATTGGGAGCAATAGCCTTGGTGGCTGCAGCTATCTTGTATGTAGCTTCCAAGAAATTCGCCGTGTATGAAGATCCGCGCATTGCTCAGGTGTCGGCAGTATTGCCCCAAGCCAATTGCGGCGGATGTGGTTATCCTGGCTGTAGTGGATTTGCCGATGCATGTGTAAAGGCAGGTTCATTGGAAGGCAAACTTTGTCCAGTAGGTGGTCAGCCTGTCATGACGAAGGTTGCAGAAATCTTAGGATTGGATGCTGCTGCATCTGAACCGATGGTAGCCGTAGTAAGATGTAACGGTACGTGTGCCAACCGTCCCCGTATTAACCAGTATGATGGCGCTAAGAGTTGTGCCATTGCTGCGGCTTTGTATGGTGGGGAAACGGGTTGTAGCTATGGCTGTTTGGGCTGTGGCGACTGTGTGGCTGCCTGCCAGTTTGGTGCCATCCGTATGAATCCGGAAACTGGGATACCGGAAGTGGATGAGTCGAAATGTACTGCTTGTGGTGCTTGTGTTAAAGCATGTCCGAAGAATATCATTGAAATACGTCCGCAGGGAAAGAAGTCGCGTCGTGTTTATGTGCAATGTGTCAATAAAGACAAGGGTGCTGTGGCCCGCAAGGCATGTGCAACCGCTTGTATCGGTTGTGGTAAATGTGTGAAGACTTGTCCGTTCGAAGCGATTACTTTGGAAAACAATGTGGCTTATATCGATTACAATAAATGTAAATCATGTCGTAAGTGTGAAGAGGTATGTCCGCAGGGCAGTATTGTAGCTTTGAACTTCCCACCTCGCAAGCCGAAGACAGAAGGTGTGGTAGAGGCTCCGAAAGCTACCTCTAAGGTTGAAATGCCTAAGACCGAAGCTTAAAAATAATAAAATCAAGAAGTAGAACGATTTAAAATACAGAATTGTATGTTGAAGACATTTTCAATTGGTGGAGTTCATCCACACGAAAATAAACTTTCAGCGCACCAACCCATTGTGAAGGCAGAGATTCCCTCTAAAGCCGTTATCTTATTGGGACAGCACATCGGTGCTCCTGCCAAACCTATTGTAGCCAAGGGTGATGTAGTGAAGGTGGGCACCAAGATTGCAGAACCGGGTGGCTTTGTTTCCGCTGCCATCCATTCTTCCGTGAGCGGAAAGGTTGCTAAGATTGATACGATCGTAGATGCTAGCGGTTATGCCAAGCCTGCTATCTTCATCGATGTAGAAGGAGATGAGTGGGAAGACAGCATTGATCGCAGCGAGACGTTGGTGAAAGAATGTACTCTTTCTGCTGAAGAGATTGTGAAGAAAATTGCCGATGCCGGTATTGTGGGTTTGGGTGGTGCCTGTTTCCCTACACAGGTTAAGTTGTGTCCGCCGCCTGCTTTTAAAGCTGAGTGTGTGATTATCAATGCCGTAGAATGCGAACCTTATCTTACGGCCGACCATCAACTGATGCTGGAACATGCTGAAGAAATCATGGTAGGTGTATCTATCCTGATGAAGGCTGTGAAGGTGAACAAGGCATTTATCGGTATAGAGAACAATAAGCCTGATGCTATAGAACTGATGACCAAGGTGGCTTCCAGTTATGCAGGTATCGAAGTAGTTCCTTTGAAGGTGCAATATCCGCAAGGTGGTGAAAAGCAATTGATTGATGCGGTAATCAGCCGTCAGGTAGCTGCGGGTGCACTGCCGATTTCTACCGGTGCTGTGGTGCAGAATGTGGGTACGGCATTTGCTGTGTATCAGGCTGTACAGAAAAATAAGCCGCTGTTTGAACGGGTAGTAACTGTTACAGGTAAGTCTTTGGCTCATCCCTCTAATTTCCTGGCACGTATCGGTACGCCGATGAAGCAATTGATTGAGGCTTGTGGCGGTTTGCCCGAAGATACCGGTAAGATTATCGGTGGAGGACCGATGATGGGTAAGGCTTTGGTGAATACCGATGTACCTACAGCAAAGGGTAGCTCCGGCATCTTGATTATGAATAACAAGGAAGCAAAACGTGGTGAAATGCAGCCCTGCATCCGTTGTGCCAAATGTGTAAGTGCTTGCCCTATGGGGCTGGAGCCATATCTGCTGGCTACAGTTTCTGCCCATGGTGATTTCGAGCGCGTAGAGAAAGAAGATATTATGTCGTGCATTGAGTGTGGTTCATGTCAGTTCACTTGTCCTTCCAATCGTCCTATATTGGATTATATCCGCTTAGGTAAGGGTAAGGTAGGTGCTATGATTCGTGCTCGCCAAGTAAAAAAATAATTTAGTGAGAAACTATGAATAAGTTAATCGTATCCCTTTCACCTCATGTGCATGGAGGTGACAGCGTCAAGAAAAATATGTATGGTGTACTTATCGCTTTGTTGCCTGCATTTCTTGTATCGCTTTATTTCTTCGGATTAGGGGCATTGATTGTGACAGCTGTTTCTGTGCTGTCGTGTCTGTTCTTTGAATGGGCTATCTGCAAGTTCCTGATGAAAAAAGAATCTAGTTCTATAACGGATGGTTCGGCTATAATCACCGGTGTGTTGTTGGCTTTCAACCTTCCTTCAAATTTACCTATCTGGATTATCATCATCGGTGCTTTATTTGCCATCGGTGTAGGAAAGATGTCATTCGGCGGACTGGGATGTAATCCTTTCAATCCGGCATTGGTGGGACGTGTCTTCCTGCTGCTTTCTTTCCCGGTGCAAATGACTACTTGGCCTGCTGTAGGTCAACTCACAGCCTATACAGATGCTACAACGGCTGCTACTCCGCTGGGTATTATGAAAGGTGTGATTGTAGGAGCTCCGGGTGCATCGCTGGATCAGCTTCCTTCTTCTTTTGAACTGCTGATTGGTCAGAACGGTGGTTGCTTAGGTGAAGTAAGTGCTTTGGCTCTGCTCATTGGTTTGAGCTATATGCTTTGGAAGAAAATCATTACCTGGCACATTCCAGTATCCATTCTGCTGACAGTGTTTGTGTTCAGTTCTATCATGAATTGGGTAGATCCGGTAAAATATGCTGGAGGCATCACACACTTATTGTCGGGTGGTTTGATGTTGGGCGCCATCTTCATGGCTACCGATTATGTCACCTCGCCGATGAATCATCGCGGTATGCTTATCTACGGCGTATGTATCGGTTTGCTTACAGTTATTATTCGTCTGTTTGGAGCCTATCCGGAAGGCATGTCGTTTGCTATTCTCATTATGAATGCATTCACGCCGCTAATCAATACCTATGTCAAACCTAAACGCTTTGGGGAGGTAGCGAAGAAAAAATGAAAAAGTTAGAATCATCATTAAAGAATATGTTGCTGGTGCTTACAGGGGTTACCGCTATCTCTGTAGCATTGCTGGCCTACGTGAATGAATTGACTAAGGAACCTATTGCTGAGGCTAATGCGAAGACGCTTAGCGAGGCTGTAAAGGAGGTAGTTCCCGGATTTGATAACAATCCTATCGCAGAAAAAAAGATACAGAATGTAGACGGTGTGGATTATGCCGTATACCCGGCTACGCAGGCAGGTAAATATATTGGTGCTGCGGTAGAAGCTACCTCTATGGGTTTTGGAGGAGATTTGAAAGTGTTGGTAGGATTTGATGCTGAAGGAAATATCCTTAACTACTCTTTGTTGTCGCATGCAGAAACTCCCGGATTGGGGTCGAAAGCTGCGGATTGGTTTAAAAAAGGCGGAAAAGGTGATATAACTGGTATGAATCCTGGTGAGGCTAAACTGACCGTAAGTAAAGATGGAGGTAAAGTAGATGCGATTACAGCTTCTACGATTACTTCTCGTGCTTTCCTGAATGCAGTGAATGCTGCCTATGCAGCCTATGCAGGACAGAATGAAGCCGACGGTGCAACCGGTGCTACTAAAAAAAATGTGGAAAATAAATAAGAAAGGAGTAGAAGATATGAATAACTTTAAGGTGTTGATGAATGGGATTATAAAAGAGAATCCTACTTTTGTACTTCTGCTTGGTATGTGTCCTACCCTGGGAACTACCTCTTCAGCTATCAATGGCATGGGTATGGGATTAGCTACCATGTTTGTATTAATATGTTCTAATGTGGTAATTTCGGCCATTAAGAACTTGATACCCGATATGGTACGTATTCCTTCGTTTATTGTGGTGATTGCCTCTTTCGTAACTCTGCTGCAGATGATTATGCAGGCTTATGTTCCAGGTCTGTATGCCACATTGGGCCTTTTTATTCCGTTGATTGTGGTAAACTGTATCGTATTGGGCCGAGCAGAAGCCTTTGCTGCCAAGAACGGCCCTGTGGCTTCCTTGTTTGATGGCTTGGGTATGGGACTTGGTTTTACATTGGGACTCACTCTGCTGGGTGCTATGCGTGAACTGTTAGGCACGGGCAAGGTGTTTAGCGTAACGGTATTTCCTGAAGATTATGGCATGCTGCTGTTTGTCTTGGCTCCGGGAGCTTTCATTGCATTGGGTTATCTAATTGCGTTGGTAAATCGTATGAAGTCTTCAAAGGAATAATCATCTAGTGTTAAACTAATAAATTGATTCACATGGAATATATATTGATATTTATTTCAGCAATCTTTGTAAACAACATTGTGTTGTCACAATTTCTGGGTATCTGTCCGTTTTTGGGCGTATCTAAGAAAGTAGACACAGCTTTGGGAATGTCGGCTGCAGTAGCTTTTGTGCTAACCATTGCTACGGTGGTAACGTTTCTTATTCAGAAATATGTGCTCGATGCTTTTGGCTTAGGCTATCTGCAAACCATTACCTTTATTCTGGTTATTGCTGCATTGGTGCAGATGGTAGAAATTATTTTGAAAAAAGTATCACCGTCTTTGTATCAGGCTTTAGGAGTATTCCTTCCACTGATTACTACAAACTGTTGTATTCTGGGTGTGGCTATTTTGGTTATTCAGAAAAACTATGATTTGCTTACTGGCGTGGTGTATGCATTCTCTACAGCTATCGGTTTCGGCCTGGCTCTGACTTTATTTGCAGGATTGCGCGAACAAATGAGTTTGGTGAATATCCCGAATGGTATGAAAGGCACTCCGATAGCCCTTATAACTGCAGGTTTGCTGGCTATGGCATTTATGGGCTTTTCGGGCGTGGTTAAAATATAATTTTTTTTGTTTGAAAAGCGAGGATTATTAATTTATTTCCTTACATTTGCATAGTTATTAGACAAACCTAAAAGCTAAATATCTATTATGAAAGAGAAAATTCTAGTTACAGGTGGTACCGGATATATTGGTTCACACACTGTTGTAGAGCTTCAAAGCGCAGGCTATGAGGTGGTAATTATTGATAACTTGTCAAACTCAAGTGCTGACGTAGTTGATAACATCGAAAAAGTTTCTGGTATTCGTCCGGCATTCGAAAAACTTGATTGTCTGGATTTCGAAGGACTTGATAAGGTGTTTGAGAAATATAAAGGAATTAAGGCTATCATTCATTTTGCAGCCAGCAAGGCTGTGGGTGAATCTGTAGAGAAACCCTTAATGTACTATCGCAATAATTTGGTTTCACTGATAAATCTGTTGGAGCTAATGCCTAAGCATGGGGTAGAAGGAATTGTGTTCTCTTCTTCTTGTACGGTTTATGGCCAACCTGATCCAGAAAACCTGCCGGTTACTGAGTCTGCTCCAATCAAGAAGGCTGAGTCTCCTTATGGTAATACGAAGCAGATTAATGAAGAAATAGTTCGTGATACGGTGGCTTCTGGTGCTCCTATCAATGCTATTTTATTGCGTTACTTCAATCCGATTGGTGCTCATCCTACGGCATTGCTGGGTGAATTACCTAATGGTGTTCCTCAAAATCTTGTACCGTATCTTACTCAAACCGCCATTGGTATTCGTGAAAAACTAAGTGTCTTTGGTGATGATTATGATACACCAGATGGATCTTGTATTCGTGATTTTATCAATGTTGTAGACTTGGCAAAAGCACACGTGGTAGCTATCAGTCGTATTCTGGAGAAGAAGCAGAAAGAAAAAGTTGAGGTATTTAACGTAGGTACCGGTCGTGGTCTTTCTGTATTGGAACTGATTACTGCTTTTGAAAAAGCTACCGGAGTGAAATTAAATTATCAGATAGTTGGACGTAGAGCTGGTGACATTGAGAAAGTTTGGGCTAATCCTGCTTTGGCTAACAATGAATTGGGTTGGAAAGCAGAAAGAAGTATAGAGGAAACTTTGCTTTCTGCATGGAACTGGCAGTTGAAACTACGTGAACGTGGCATTCAGTAATTCTGCGTCAATGAATGTTAATTTATTAATTAGTCTGAACAAAACAACCAGTTTGGTTGTTTATAAAATACAGTTTACCTGAACTTTCATGTGTATGTGAATATACTTGATAAGTATTTAATGCATTAATGCATTGAACAGGTAGATTTTCATAGTAGTTTTGTCGTGTTTTATTTTGTGTTTGTGTTGTGATAAGCCTTGTCGAGAGACAAGGCTTATTTTCTTATAAAAGGTATAGGTGTTTAAATGTAGAATTTGCCTTTCTGTATAAATGTCTGATTTTCAAAATCTATTTGTGGAATATGGTCTTCAGGCTTAAACAGGGCAAATACGGAAGAACCTGAACCGCTCATGGAAGCATAGAGTGCTCCATGTTGATAGAGTTTTTCTTTTATTTCACCGATTATAGGGAATTGTGGAAAAACGCTGGCTTCAAAATCATTGAGTAAGCAATTTTTCCATTCAGTTATAGGCTGTTTAATCACTTCTCTGACAGCATAGTGGGGGCGATGTGGGATAATATGAGCAAAAGCATCGCGTGTGGAAACAAACACATCAGGTTTCACCAGTAGGTATTGATATCCTTTTAGAGAAAAATCGATGGGGCTAAACAGATTGCCGACTCCTTCTGCAAATGTAGGTCGATTTTGGATGAAGAAGGCACAATCTGCACCTAATTTAGCTGCATAGGTTTCAAGTTGGATAGTACTTAATTTTAGTTGAAACATTTCATTTAGCATGCGCAGCATAAAGGCTGCATCTGCTGATCCACCTCCTAATCCAGCTCCTGAGGGGATATGCTTGTGTAGGTGTATCTCAATATTAGGTAAGTTGAAATCCTTATCCAGCAGTTTGTAGGCTTTTACAACGAGGTTGCTGTCAGTATCTCCCTCAATGGATAGCCCTGTTTGAAAAAGTGTGTACTTGTGGGGCGAATAAGATACCTCTACTACCTCTAGTGCGTCTTCGATGGGCAGTGGATAGAAAATTGTTTCCAGATTGTGGTAACCGTCCGCACGCTTTTCGGTAATGGACAGTCCTAGATTGATTTTAGCATTAGGAAAAGTAATCATACGTGAATAGGGTATTAAATGTATTAAGCATTGCTGCAAAGTTACTAAAATGAATTATCTTTGTTGCGTAAAAGATTAAATAAAGATTTGAATCGTGGTAGAACAGAGAAAAAATATTCGTAGCTCAAGGGCTAAAAATCCACAACCGGTAACGGATTATGGGCGTGTTCAGCCTCAAGCTCCTGAGTTAGAAGAAGCCGTATTAGGTGCATTGATGATAGAAAAGGATGCATATTCGCTGGTTAGTGAGATTCTCAAGCCTGAATCTTTCTATGAGCATCGTCATCAACTAATATATTCGGCGATTACAGATTTGGCTGTGAATCAAAAACCCGTAGATATTCTGACAGTAAAAGAGCAACTTTCCAAACGTGGTGAGTTGGAAGAAGTGGGTGGCCCATTTTATATCACACAGCTCAGTAGTAAAGTTGCTTCATCTGCACACATAGAGTATCATGCTAGAATTATAGCTCAAAAAGCTTTGGCTAGAGAATTGATTACATTCACCAGCATTATTCAGACAAAGGCATTTGATGAAACGTTGGATGTAGATGATTTGATGCAGGAGGCTGAAGGAAAATTATTCGAGATTTCTCAGCAGAATATGAAGAAGGATTACACGCAGATTAATCCGGTCATTTCTGAAGCCTATCAATTGATACAAAAGGCAGCAGCTCGTACGGATGGTTTAAGTGGTCTGGAGAGTGGATTTACAAAATTGGACAAGATGACATCGGGTTGGCAAAACTCTGATTTGATTATCATAGCTGCACGTCCTGCTATGGGTAAAACCGCTTTCGTACTTTCCATGGCAAAAAATATTGCTGTTAACTTTAAAAATCCTGTAGCACTCTTTTCACTGGAAATGAGTAACGTACAGCTGGTTAATCGTTTGATATCCAATGTATGTGAAATTCCTAGTGAGAAAATTAAAAGTGGACAGTTGGCAGACTATGAATGGCAACAGTTGGATTATAAACTGAGGGATTTGCTGGATGCACCTCTTTATGTAGATGATACCCCCTCTCTGTCAGTCTTCGAATTGCGTACTAAGGCGCGTAGACTGGTGCGCGAGCATGGGGTGAAGGTGATAATCATAGACTACTTGCAGTTGATGAATGCCAGCGGTATGTCCTTTGGTAGCCGTCAAGAAGAAGTAAGTACCATTTCCCGTTCGCTGAAAGGGTTGGCCAAAGAACTTAATATACCTATTATCGCACTTTCTCAGTTGAATCGTGGAGTGGAAAACCGAGATGGAGAAGAAGGGAAGCGTCCGCAACTGAGCGACTTGCGTGAATCGGGTGCCATCGAGCAGGATGCCGATATGGTATGTTTTATTCATCGTCCAGAGTATTATAAGATTTATAAGAGTGCCGATGGTACTGATTTACGGGGTATGGCCGAAATTATAATAGCCAAGCATCGTAACGGTGCAGTGGGGGATGTTCGCCTACGTTTTATTGGTCAGTATACCCGTTTCCAGAATCCTGAAGATGATATGGTCATTCCGCCGCCTTCTGAAGGTGGAGGAGGAGCTACTTTTGGTTCCCGCATGAATGCTCCTATAGGTAGTTCAGCTACTCCGCCTCCTCCCATGGATAATTACCCTCCTATAGCAGATAATCCGTTTGGTGGTATGCATGGGGGAGAAGTTCCGTTCTAGAAGCAGGCAGTACCGTTTGGAAAGGTCAAGATACGGTATTCAAAATAGAAGAGGCCGTCTTAAAATACACGGTAAGACGGCCTCTTCTATTTATTTAGATTTTCATTCTAATTACTCGGATCCCTGTCCAAGTGTTGCTGATATTCAGCATTTGCTGCAAGGGGATGCGGGAAAGTATCACTTTTTTGGCACTCGACGACGCATGAAGCAGGTGCAGTTTCCCTTTCTTATAGCAGGCAATTCCCAGATGGCTAATGTCTAATCCTGCTATGTTGGTAGTAATGGCTATAATATCCCCATCCTTTATCCAAGGAAATCCGTCCGCGGCTAGTTTTTCTTTAGGAACGTAACGGATTTCTTTTTCAGACAAACCTTTTTCGATTTTCTTCATTCGTGCCACGTTTTGCGGAGAGTGAGCCAACTGCTTGTATCGTTCCGGATGTGAACTCATATAAGAAATCTGAGTCTTTGTTTTGTATGGGCTGTGTTCGCTGCTGACATCCGTTAAAAATCCTAGTCTGATGCCATTCTCTATCCAATCAGTGATATAATGCAGTCTGGAAGTGTACCCGTCAATGATACCGTTTCGGTAGCGTATTTTTTGGAGAGTGTTAGCAAAATCGTTTTTATGGATATGTTTGTGGTGCGCTTCCGCAAGCGTCATGGCTAAAACATACTCTACAAATGTGGTACAGTCTACCTCATCGCAATTAATGATTAATCTTTCTTGGGTAGTATCGTTATCTAGTGTATGAGCTACATACGGAATACCTAAAAACGCCCACGCATTATCCAATAATGAGTGAGCGCTATCTTGAGCCGTGGCCGGCAAAGAAACGGCAAGAGTAAAAACATATACTCCCAAAGACTTTATAAAATTCTTGTGAAACCCCATCGTAATTATGCGCTGTGATTAGTAAGTGAAGTTATTCTGCCGAAAGAATCTCTTCGCGCAACCATTTCTCCAGTTCGTCTGTCCACTGACGTTTGTAGGGAAATGTATCTCTAAAACCCCACCCATGCCCACCTATGGGATAGACATGAAGACTAGCAGGAATTTGATGCAGCAGTAGAGCTGAATAATAATCAATGGCGTTGGCAGGGGGTACAGTTTTATCATCGGAAGAAAGTGTGATAAATGCAGGAGGAGTCTGGCTGTTTACTTGCATTTCTAGAGAATATTTTTTTACCAGCTCATCGCTAGATTGGCTACCTAATAGATTTTTTTTGGAACCGCCATGTGTTTGTTCTGTCATGGTGATGACCGGATATAGTAGAATTTGGAAATCAGGTCGTGTTTCTTTACTGGAATATAAAGTAGCCAGTGAAGCAGCCAGGTGTCCGCCGGCGGAAGCCCCCATAATGCCTATACATTGCGGATTTACTTTCCATTCACTGGCATGTTTCCGCACCATTCGAATGGCTTGTTCTGCATCAGTGATAGGGACTGTATGATGTCCATTGGGCATTCTGTATTTTAGAACGATGTATGTAATGCCTTGAGAATTGAACCATTGTGCCATATCATGTCCTTCGTGGTTCATGGCTAAACGTGCATACCCTCCCCCTGGGCACATAATAATGGCTTTTCCGTTCGGTTTGGAAGCCGGATAGACATAAATGGAAGGGTGAGTGACGTTGGCCACCCTCCCTCCAAAGAGATCTTCCTGTTTTCCTGTCAGTCCATTTGAATTGGGCATTTTCTCTGGCCAAAGAGGCAGTTCAATAGGCTCTTGTGCCCATAAAACAGTTACTAGCATAAGTAATGCTGTAGTGAAAATCTTTCTCATATTTATTTTCTAATATACTTGGATTAGATATTTTTGTCGTTTTTGTATAGGGATGCTTTGACGAAATAGAGAATCAGTAAAGCATAAGCGCCCAGAGCCAATACTTCAGACCATACATTATTCAGCCATGCATCGTTGATTAAGTTGATACCTCCAAATCGCATGGCAGCACTTACCACTCCCATCAATGCTCCTCCTGCAATGAAACCGGATGCCAGCAGAGTGCCTTTTTCTCCACGTTCGGCGTTAAGTGCCGCATCTTTGCTACGGGTGGTTACATACCAGTTAATAGCACCACCTACTACCAAAGGTACATTTAACTGAAGGGGAATGAACATTCCGAGAGCAAATGCCAGAGCAGGAATTTTACAGAAAGTAAGTAAGATGGCCAGTACAGCTCCGATGCCATAAAGCAGCCACGGAGCATCTACACCGCTCATCAAAGGCTTAATCAGATGAGCCATAGCGTTTGCTTGTGGCGCAGCCAAGTCACCACTGGTAAATCCATACGTCTTATTGAGTATGATCATGACTCCACCCACTGTAGCAGCTGATACGATGGTGCCTAAGAATTTCCAGATTTCCTGATTGCGTGGAGTAGTTCCCAACCAATAACCTATTTTTAAATCAGTTATAAATCCGCCGGCCATAGAAAGGGCTGTACATACTACACCTCCCATAATTAAAGCTGCGACCATACCTCCGGGACCTTTCAAGCCTACAGCTACCATTACAACAGAGGCTAGGATCAACGTCATCAGTGTCATTCCCGATACAGGATTGGTGCCTACTATAGCTATGGCGTTGGCCGCTACAGTTGTAAACAGGAAAGTGATGCCTGCCACTAATAAAATGGCTACAATAGTGTGCAGCCAATTGCCCTGCATTACATCAAAATAGAAGAATAACGACACTATCGCGATGGTCAAGACAGCTCCTACGGCAATGATTTTCATGGAAATATCACGCTGGGTGCGTATTACTTGTTTGGAATCTGTAGATTTACCGCCCATTTCCTTGGCTGCCAATCCTACGGCACTTTTAATAATTCCCCACGATTTGATAATGCCTATAATACCAGCCATGGCAATACCGCCAATACCAATATTTTTGGCATAGTAGTCAAAAATTTGCTCAGGCAACATGCTGCCTACAGTAGCGGTAATTTCCGGATTCCATTCATTCAGCACAGCATCGCCCCAGATAAGTGAAATGCCGGGAATGATAATCCACCAGACAACCAATGAACCTGCACAAATGATGGCCGCGTATTTCAGTCCGACGATATACCCCAATCCCAATACGGCAGCACCTGTATTTACTTTAAATACAAGTTTGGCTTTATCGGCCAATACTTCTCCATAATGACATACGCGCGTTGTGAAATTTTCGTTCCACCATCCGAATGTAGCTACAATGAAATCATATAAACCACCAATGATACCAGCCACCAGTAAGGGCTTGGCCTGACTGCCGCCTTTTTCACCTGATATCAATACCTGTGTAGTGGCTGTGGCTTCCGGGAAGGGGTATTTCCCATGCATATCACTTACAAAATATTTTCGGAAAGGAATAAGAAACAAAATTCCCAATACTCCACCAAGCAGGGAGCTGATGAACACTTGGGTAAAGGTTACCGTAATTTCTTCCGGATAACTTTCCTGTAGGATGTAGAGTGCCGGTAGAGTAAAGATTGCACCTGCTACGATGACACCAGAACTGGCACCTATGGACTGAATAATTACATTTTCTCCTAAAGCATTTTTCCTTTTAGCAGCTCCTGATATGCCGACGGCAATGATAGCGATGGGGATAGCCGCTTCAAATACTTGCCCCACCTTTAGGCCTAGATAGGCCGCTGCTGCGGAAAAGAGGATGGCCATGCCTATTCCCCAAAGTACGGACCAGAGATTCACTTCCGGATAGGTTTTTTCCGGTTTCATCAAGGGGGTATATTTCTCCCCGGGTTTTAATTCTCGGAAAGCATTTTCCGGTAGTCCTGCAGGTTTTCCTGTTTCTTGTTCCATAATGTAAGAATGATCTGTTTGTGAATTATTGTTTTTTCTCTGTCGTCATATTTCCTTCTACATAGATTCTCATCATCTCGGTTTTGGCATTTGTCCGAATTGTGATGGATTTCTTAAAATGTCCCGGATATTTTCCTGTGCCGTTATAGGTGATTTTAATTGTTCCTTTTTTCCCAGGCATAACGGGCTCTTGCGTATATTCAGGAACGGTACATCCACAAGACGCAATGGCTTGGTGGATAACAAGTGGTGCATCTCCTACATTCGTAAAGGTAAATACGCAACTCACAATCGGGTCCTTTTCAGAAAACGTTCCGAAGTTGTGCGTTGTCTTGTCAAACTTAAGGTCTGCCTTACTTTGTGCCCACGCACATCCTAAACTCAATACAAGCATACACATATAACATGCAAGTCTTTTTTTCATTGTCATTTGTTTTTTAGTTGTTTACTATAATTTTATTTATTCGCAAAGTTAACCTTTTTTTATGAATAACAGTTGTAGCTAATGCGAAATTGTATTAAATGCACATGTTGTGTGATTTTTATCTATATTTGCAGTATGAATAATGAGGCAATACATATAAAGAATCTGACTATCGGTTATTCCGCAAAAGGGAAGAAGAAAATTGTAGCCGATCATATTTCTGCAGTGATAAAATCCGGTGAATTGACTTGTTTGCTGGGTGCCAATGGTGTAGGTAAGTCTACCCTGTTGCGTACGTTGTCGGCCTTTCAGCCGAAGATGGGTGGGGCAGTATATATTGATGGAAAAGAAATCAGTGAATATAATGACAGGCAGTTGTCAAAAGTGGTGAGCGTGGTGCTGACAGAAAAATGTGATCTCTACAATATGACAGTTGCTGAACTGGTAGGCTTGGGACGTACTCCTTATACCAGTTTTTGGGGAGGTTTGTCTGCTGATGATGAAAAAGTGGTGTGGCAGGCCATGAAGCAAGTTGGGGTAGCTCACTTGGCGGGTCGGATGGCCCATACCCTAAGTGATGGTGAACGCCAGAAGGCGATGATTGCAAAAGCGCTGGCTCAGGAGACTCCTGTGATTTTTTTGGATGAACCTACCGCTTTTCTGGATTTTCCGAGCAAAGTGGAAATATTACTTCTGCTGCATCAGTTGAGCCGTGAAACTCAAAAGACGATATTCCTTTCTACTCATGATGTGGAACTGGCTTTGCAGATAGCTGATAAGATTTGGTTGATGGATGGTATTGAAGGAGTGCATATCGGTACACCGGAAGATTTAGCCTTGAGTGGTGATTTGGAAAAGTTCTTTTCTGGAGGAAGTGTTGTTTTTGAACCTCATACGGGTCTATTTAGAGTTAATCATAGTTGTCACAAACGAGTGGGTTTTTATGGAAAGAATACCTGTCGGTGTGCAATGGTTCGCAAGGCTCTTTCCAGAGTAGGGATAGAGGCAGTCCATACCGATGGGCAAACAATAGCCGTTGAAGTAGAAGATGACTGTTTCATGCTTTATCTTCCAGGAGTAGGCAAGAGGCGCCTGTCTACGATTGAAGAATTGTTAGCTGCATTGACTCGGACATAGTATAGTCGGAATGTCATACTTAAATAAAGAAAAATAAAATTTTCTTTTCTTATTTCGGTCGATTGTACTATCTTTGCCATCGAATTGGTTCCGGATGAACAATTCTGTCATCAGGATTAAAAGGGAATCGGGTGAAAATCCCGGACAGTCCCGCTGCTGTGAAGCTCCGTTAATATCATGAAAAACAACCTTTGCCACTGATATGCCTTAAATTTATATCGGGAAGGCTTCAAGATTAGGAGTCAGTCAGAAGACCTGCCATTCGTATGCTTTTGTCTTTTTTCGTGGGTATAGAAAAGACAATACAAATAAAAAAGTTGAAGAAAGAATAAAAGAAGGCTTGCTTTGCTCTTGGGTATACCTTATTTATTAAGGCTGTGAATCGTCTTGATGATAGGGTGTAGCGATGGTTGCAGACAAGGCATTCCTTCTGCAAATATAAGAAAGATGATAAAAAAAGTATTAATTGCCAACAGAGGTGAGATAGCTGTTCGTGTGATGCGCTCTTGCCGAGAGATGGGAATTGCGAGTGTGGCAGTTTTTTCAGAAGCCGATCGTACATCACATCATGTGTCGTATGCCGACGAAGCCTATCTGATAGGCCCGGCTGCTACAAAAGATAGTTATTTAAATATAGATAAGGTGATAGCTGTGGCTAAACGCTGCCATGCTGATGCTATACATCCAGGATATGGTTTCCTGTCGGAAAATGCAGATTTTGCCCGTCGCTGCCAACAAGAGGGTATTATATTTATTGGCCCGTCGGCAGAAACAATGGAGTCCATGGGAGATAAAATTGCTGCACGGAAGCGTATGATAGCTGCTGGCGTACCGGTGGTTCCTGGTACAGAACAGCCTTTAAAAAGTGCAGAGGAAGCAGTTCGGATATGTAATGAAATTGGCTATCCTGTGATGCTGAAGGCTTCTATGGGCGGTGGCGGAAAAGGTATGCGCCTGATTCATAGTGAAGCAGAGGTAGCAGAGGCTTATAATACGGCGCGCTCAGAGTCTATGTCTTCGTTCGGCGATGATACGGTATATCTGGAAAAGTTTGTAGAAGAACCGCATCATATCGAATTTCAGATATTGGGAGATAACCACGGTAATGTCATTCATCTGTTCGACCGTGAGTGCAGTGTGCAAAGACGAAATCAGAAAATAGTAGAAGAGAGTCCTTCTCCGTTCTTGACACCTGAACTTCGGAAAGAAATGGGTGAAAAAGCGGTGGCTGCCGCAAAAGCTGTGAATTATTCGGGTGCCGGTACCATTGAATTTTTGGTAGATAAGAATCGCCATTTCTACTTTTTGGAAATGAATACTCGTCTACAGGTAGAACATCCTATTACTGAGGAAGTGGTGGGTGTAGATTTGGTGAAGGAACAGATACGTATTGCCAATGATGAGCCTCTTCATCTAAAGCAAGAAGATTTATACCAGCGTGGACATGCTATCGAGTGTAGAATTTGTGCTGAAGATACGGAGAATAACTTTATGCCATCACCTGGTATCATTAAGCAGCTTACAGAGCCTAATGGTATTGGTGTACGTATAGATAGCTATGTGTATGAAGGTTATGAGATACCTATTTATTACGACCCGATGATTGGTAAATTGATTGTTTGGGCCACTACGCGGCAGTATGCTATCGAGCGTATGCGCAGAGTGTTGTATGAATACAAGATTACGGGATTGAAAAACAACCTCGCTTATCTGAAGCGCATTATGCATGTTCCAGATTTCGTAAAGGGAGAATACAATACACTCTTCATTGAAAAAAATGCCAGAATGTTGGTGCGTTCTAATGCAGGAAATGAAGAACTGGAAAACATTGCTATGATTGCTGCCTATATGGATTACCTTGTGAACTTGGAAGAAAATTCGGCTACGCAACTTCCAGACGCTCGGCCTATCAGTCGCTGGCGTGAATTCGGTTTGCAAAAAGGTGTGTTGAGAATTTGATTATTAACGGCTTAAACTTTGAATACGGATATGGAAATTCATATTGGAGAACGTGTGGCTGATGTAACATTAGTCAGTAAGGATGGAAACAGGGTGCAGCTTATGGTAGATGGCAAGCCGTATGAGGTGGATATTGTGATGGCGGAAAATGGCAGTTGCTCCATTCTGCATGACGGTATTTCATTCAATGCAGGTTTGGTGCGTGGTGAAGGAGGCAAGAACTATGATGTTAGCATGTTTAACCGTTCCTTTCATGTAGATATTATAGATACACAGGCTAAATATTTACATATGAGAAAGGGGGCAGAAGAAAAGCAAGAGGATAAAATAATAGCTCCTATGCCTGGTAAGGTGGTAAGTGTTCCGGTTAACGTAGGCGACAGACTGGCTGCAGGTGATATTGTGGTGGTGCTGGAAGCTATGAAGATGCAAAGTAATTATAAAGTGAACGCTGACTGTGTGGTACGAAGTATTCTGGTAGCTGCCGGAGATTCTGTCAATGCCAATCAAGTATTGGTGGAACTGGATTTGTTGCCGCAAGAAGATTGATAAACTAGGATAAATAATTATAAGAAATGACTCGAGAAGATATATACCAGCAATATGAAGAGCTGGATAAGCGTGCCTCTTTAGGTGGGGGACTTGATAAAATTGAAAAGCAGCATCTTTCAGGAAGGATGACTGCTCGTGAGCGTATCGATATGTTACTGGATAAAGGTACGTTCAATGAACTGGATAAGTTTGTGAATCATCGCTGCAATAACTTTGGCATGGAGAAGAAACAAATTCCAGGTGATGGTATGGTTACCGGTTACGGTAAAATCGATGGCCGTCTGGTCTTTGTGTATGCTTATGACTTTACTGCTCATGGAGGCTCACTGAGCGAAACCAATGCAGCTAAAATCGTAAAAGTGCAAGAATTGGCATTGCAGAACGGTGCTCCTATTATTGCTTTGAATGATTCCGGCGGTGCGCGTATCCAAGAGGGTGTAAGCAGTTTGGAAGGCTATGCTAGTATTTTTTATCAGAATACCATTGCTTCGGGAGTAATTCCGCAGATTTCGGCTATTTTGGGTCCTTGTGCCGGTGGTGCATGTTATTCTCCGGCTCTGACAGACTTTATTTTTATGGTAAAGGAGCAGAGTCATATGTTTATCACAGGACCGGATGTGGTAAAAACAGTGACCAATGAAGTGGTAGATAAGGAAGAATTAGGAGGCGCTTACACGCACAGCAGCAAGAGTGGTGTTACTCATTTTATGTGTAACAATGAAGAGGAAACCTTGATGAGCATCCGTGAATTACTGAGTTTCTTGCCTTCAAATAATATGGAAGATGCTCCGTTTGCGCCCTGTACGGATGATATCCATCGCCAGACAGAATCTTTGCAAACTATCATTCCGGAAGATCCGAATATGCCTTATGATATCAAGGATATTATAGAGCCTGTATTGGATAATCAATACTTCTTTGAGGTTATGCCTCATTTTGCCAAAAATGTAGTAATTGGTTTCGGACGTTTGAACGGACGTTCTGTAGGTATTGTAGCTAATCAGCCTGCCTATCTGGCCGGTGTGCTTGATATTGATGCTTCTGATAAGGCTGCCCGCTTTATCCGTTTTTGCGATTGCTTCAATATTCCTTTGATTACTTTTGAAGATGTTCCTGGATTCTTGCCGGGTACTATGCAAGAACATAATGGCATTATTCGTCATGGCGCAAAAATAGTTTATGCCTATGCTGAGGCAACAGTTCCTAAGATTACGCTGATTACCCGTAAGGCTTATGGCGGGGCTTATATTGTTATGTCCAGCAAGCCTACCGGAGCTGATGTAAACCTGGCTTATCCGCAGGCACAGATTGCGGTAATGGGCGCTGAGGGTGCTGTTAACATTCTCTACAGAAAGTCTTCGGATGAAGAGAAGAAGGAAATTATTCGTGAATACGAAGAGAAATTCTCTAATCCTTATCGTGCAGCTGAACGTGGCTATGTAGATGATATTATCATGCCGCGCAATACACGTTTTAAGTTGGTACAAGCTTTGGAAATGGCTCATAACAAGAATAAAAGCAATCCTCCTAAAAAGCATGGCAATATGCCGTTATAAAGTTGCGTGAGCATCATGCAATTGGCTAACAAGGCCGTCCTCATAGATTTTTTCTATAGGGACGGCTTTTTTTTGTAATAGATGGTGTTCTTCAATAACATCTTATAGTTATATTCCATATTATTGTATTATGTATGATAATAAGTTGTTTCATATCATTTTATATATGATAATTATTTATCTGTGAAATAGTGCTTTATAACATGTAAAATAGTAAATTTATAAATTGTATATGAGAAAAAACTATTCTATATTTGCATCGCATAACATAAAGACAAATTGCATTTATGAAAAATACGAATATACCATTGGCCAACAACCACATTTCTGTAGATTGTGTGGTGATTGGTTTTGATGGTGAACAAATAAGGGTTTTGCTGATAAAACGCATGGGGGAAGAAGAAGGTGAAATCTTTCATGATATGAAGCTTCCTGGAAGTTTGATTTATATGGACGAGGATTTGGATGAGGCTGCCGCACGCGTATTAAATGAATTAACCGGTCTGAAAAATGTAAATCTGGTACAGTTTAAGGCTTTTGGTTCAAAAGACCGTACTAAGAACCCTAAGGATGTACATTGGCTGGAACGGGCTCAATTAGCCAAGGTAGAGCGCATTGTTACGGTGGCTTACTTGTCGTTAGTGAAGATTGACCGCACTTTAAATCGTAATTTGGATTCTTTTCAGGCTTGTTGGGTAGCTTTGTCGGATATCAAGTCTTTGGCATTTGACCATAATCTAATTATATGCGAAGCTGTAAGTTATATTCGGCAATATGTAGAAGCGAATCCTGCTGCATTGTTTGATTTGCTTCCTCGCAAGTTTACGGCAGCCCAATTCCGTATTTTATATGAACTTATTTATGGTAAATCCATCGATGTGAGGAATTTTCATAAGAAAATATCCCAGCTGGAGTACGTAGTTCCTTTGGAAGAAAAAGAACAAGGGGTAGCTCATAGAGCAGCACGTTATTACCGCTTTGATAAAAAGATCTACAATAAACTTAGAAAATAATAACTTTTTAACTGGTCAAATTATATGTTCCTATTAGGTTATGATATTGGCAGTTCGTCGATAAAAGCAAGTTTGGTAAATGCAGATAATGGCAAATGCGTATCTTCTGCTTTTTTCCCGAAAACAGAAGCTCCCATGTTGGCTTTACATCAGGGTTGGGCTGAACAAAATCCCGACAGTTGGTGGCAGAATCTGAAACTGGCAACGCAAGCTGTTCTGACAGAAAGCGGTGTGAGTGCTTCAGAGATTAAAGCTATTGGTATTTCGTATCAGATGCACGGACTGGTCTGTGTGGATAAACATCAGCAGGTTTTGCGTCCTGCCATCATCTGGTGTGATTCGCGCGCTGTTTCGTACGGCGATCGCGCATTTAAGGAATTAGGGCAAGATTACTGCCTTTCTCATTTGTTGAATTCTCCGGGTAATTTTACGGCCTCCAAGTTGGCATGGGTAAAAGATAACGAGCCGCATATTTATGAGCGCATTGATAAAATTATGCTTCCCGGCGATTATATAGCCATGAAATTAAGTGGTATAGTGAGCACAACGGTATCGGGGCTTTCGGAGGGAATGTTTTGGGATTTCAAAAATAATCGGTTGGCCGATTTTCTGCTGGAGTATTATGGATTAGATGCCGGCTTAATACCGGAAATCTGTCCAACATTTGCCGAACAAGGCCGGGTAACTGCTGAGGCGGCAGCAGAATTGGGCTTGAATGAAGGTACACCTATTACTTACCGTGCAGGTGACCAACCCAACAATGCTCTTTCACTGAATGTGTTTAATCCGGGCGAGATTGCTTCTACAGCAGGAACCAGTGGAGTGGTTTATGGAGTAAACGGCATAGTGAATTATGATAAGAAGAGCCGTGTTAATACATTTGCTCATGTGAATCATACAGATACCCAGACCCGCTTAGGGGTTTTACTGTGCATTAATGGAACCGGCATCCTTAATTCTTGGGCAAAGCGAGTGGTAGCTTCGGAGTGTAATTCTTACAGTGAAATGAATAGGCTGGCCGCTCAGGCACCGATTGGTAGTGCAGGTGTAAGCATTCTTCCCTTTGGAAACGGGGCAGAACGGATGCTTCGGAACAGCGAAATAAATTGTTCTATGCACGGATTGAATTTTAATCTGCATGGTAAACAGCATATTTTACGGGCTGCACAAGAGGGTATTGTCTTTTCATTTAAATATGGTATAGATATTATGGAACAAATGGGTATTCCGGTGCAGAAGATTCATGCAGGCCATGCCAATATGTTTTTGAGTTCCATATTCCGCGACACTTTAGCCAGTGTCACCGGGGCAACCATTGAACTATATGATACAGATGGCTCTGTGGGGGCTGCCAAGGGAGCCGGTATGGGTGTAGGCTTTTATAAAGACCATCAGGAAGCTTTTGCTACCTTGGATAAATTAGAGGTGATTGAGCCCAATTTAGCTAAGGTTCAGGAGTATACCGACGCATATGAGCGATGGAAGCATTGTTTGGAACGGGCGATGGGTAATGTGTAAAATCCTGCCGATGATAGTATACTTAATTAAATAAATAAATAGCTAACGAATAAAATAGTACGATTATGATCAAGAAAGAGTATTTCCCCGGCATTGGAAAAATTCAGTTTGAAGGGGTTGAAAGTAAAAATCCGATGGCATTCCGTTATTATGATCCGGAAAAAATCATAATGGGTAAGAAGATGAAAGATTGGTTGAAGTTCTCTATGGCATGGTGGCATACATTGTGCGCAGAAGGAGCCGACCAGTTTGGCGGAACCAGCAAGAAATTTCCGTGGAATGAAGGAACTGATAGAATTCAGGCTGCTAAGAATAAAATGGATGCCGGCTTTGAATTCATGCAGAAAATGGGAATAGAGTATTACTGTTTCCATGATGTAGATTTGTGTGATGAGGCTGATTCTATAGAAGAATACGAGGCTAATCTGAAAGAAATTGTGGCATATGCCAAGCAGAAACAAGCTGAAACGGGTATCAAACTGTTGTGGGGTACAGCTAATGTATTCGGCCATGCACGGTATATGAATGGTGCTGCTACCAATCCAAACTTTGACGTTGTGGCCCGTGCTGCTGTTCAAATAAAAAATGCAATTGATGCAACCATTGAATTGGGTGGTACCAATTACGTATTTTGGGGTGGACGTGAAGGCTATATGTCTTTACTGAATACTGACCAGAAACGGGAAAAGGAACATTTGGCTCAAATGTTGACCATTGCCCGTGATTACGCACGCAGTAAGGGCTTTACCGGAACTTTCCTGATTGAGCCCAAGCCCATGGAACCTACCAAGCATCAATACGATGTAGATACAGAAACAGTCATCGGTTTCCTGAAAACTCATGGCCTGGATAAGGATTTTAAGGTAAATATCGAGGTGAACCATGCCACATTGGCCGGGCATACCTTTGAGCATGAATTGGCCGTAGCGGTAGATAATGGCATGTTGGGCTCTATTGACGCAAATCGTGGCGATGCGCAGAATGGTTGGGATACAGACCAATTTCCTATAGATAACTTCGAACTGACGCAAGCCATGATGCAGATTATCCGAAATGGAGGTTTGGGTAATGGCGGTACAAATTTTGATGCCAAGACGCGCCGTAACTCCACAGATCTGGAGGATATCTTCATCGCTCATATTGCCGGTATGGATGTAATGGCTCGTGCCCTGGAGAGCGCAGCCCGTCTGCTGGAAGAATCTCCTTATAAAAAGATGCTGGCAGATCGCTACGCTTCTTTCGATAGCGGCAAGGGAAAGGAATTTGAAGAAGGAAAGCTTTCTTTGGAAGATTTGGTGGCCCATGCCAAACAAGTGGGCGAACCCAAACAGGTGAGCGGTAAGCAGGAACTTTATGAAGCTATTGTAAATATGTACTGTTAACTGATAGATACCTAAAGACAAAGAGGTGGTAATACTCTTTGTTGTTTTGCGCTTATTAGTGAAAACTATAAACGCCACTGCCGTTTATACAAACGCCGTCGCCGTTTGTACAAACGGCAGTGCTGATTTTATAAACGGCAGTGCCGTTTATAATTATATCCTAGTTTGATTAACTTCTGTTAACCGATTGGCCATTCAAATATGGCAGCTTAGATACATTATAGCTAAATCTTGTATACCTTTGCACAGTTTTAAACAAAAACATAACTATACATATTATGGAAGAATTGAAAATCAATAAGGTGCAAATTCGGAATTTGCAGATTGAAGATTATGATCAGCTGGCTCAATCCTTCACTCGTGTTTACAGTGATGGAAGCGATGTGTTTTGGACCCACAAGCAGATTGAAAAGTTGATTCGTATTTTTCCTGAAGGTCAAATTGTCACGGTAGTAGATGAAAAGATTGTAGGCTGTGCTCTTTCTATTATTGTCAACTATGATGATGTAAAGAATGATCATACCTATGCTCAGGTAACAGGAAAGGAAACCTTTAATACACATAACCCCAAAGGCAATATACTTTATGGTATTGAAGTTTTTATCCACCCGCAGTATCGAGGCTTGCGTTTGGCAAGACGAATGTATGAGTATCGCAAGGAACTTTGTGAAACGTTGAATCTGAAAGCTATTATGTTTGGTGGGCGAATCCCTAATTATCACAAGTATGCAGACCAACTTCGCCCTAAGGAATACATTGATAAAGTACGTCAGAAGGAAATCTTCGACCCGGTGCTCACTTTTCAACTCTCCAATGATTTCCATGTGCGTAAGGTGATGCGTAATTATCTGCCTAACGACGAAGAATCCAAGCATTACGCATGTCTGTTGCAATGGGATAATATTTATTATCAGGCTCCTACGCAAGATTATGTAAGCCCGAAGACCACCGTGCGTGTGGGGTTGGTTCAATGGCAAATGCGCTCTTATAAGACCTTGGACGATCTTTTTGAGCAAGTGGAATTTTTCGTAGATGCCGTATCTGATTATAAAAGCGACTTCGTCTTGTTTCCGGAATACTTTAATGCACCTTTAATGGCTAAGTTCAACGATGAGGGCGAATCAGAGGCTATTCGCGGATTGGCAGAGTATACGGAAGAAATCCGCGAGCGTTTCATTAAATTGGCTATCAGCTATAATATCAATATCATCACTGGTTCCATGCCGTTGAAAAAAGAGGATGGACGCTTGTATAATGTAGGGTTCTTATGTCGTCGCGACGGCACGTACGAGATGTATGAAAAGATTCATGTTACGCCAGATGAAATTAAAAGTTGGGGATTGAGCGGTGGTAGAGCCTTGCAGACTTTTGATACAGATTGTGCGAAGGTGGGAGTGCTGATTTGCTACGATGTGGAATTTCCTGAGTTATCGCGCATCATGGCCGACCAAGGGATGCAGATTCTTTTCGTACCTTTCCTTACTGACACCCAGAATGCCTATAGCCGTGTAAAGGTATGTGCACATGCCCGCGCCATCGAGAATGAATGCTTTGTGGTAATAGCCGGTAGCGTGGGTAACTTGCCTCGTGTGCATAATATGGATATTCAGTATGCACAATCCGGTGTGTTTACACCTTGCGATTTTGCATTTCCTACAGATGGAAAACGGGCAGAAGCTACACCGAATACAGAAATGATACTGGTATCGGATGTTGATCTGGATTTGCTGAACGAACTTCATACCTACGGTAGTGTACGTAATCTGAAGGACCGCCGGAATGATTTATATGAAGTGAAATTGAAAAGGGGATAGACATAAAAAAAGGCTATCTATCCCAGACAGCCAATCTTTCTTGTTAACCTTAAATCTAATACTATGAAAAACACAATGCAAAGGTAGTGCATTTTTGTAGATTCCCAAATTTTTAAGCCGAAATGCTTTGATTTATAACATGCTTTAAGGGTGTAGCATATAAATTAAGACTTTTCGGCTCTCATTTATTTAAAAATCTCAAAGTTTTTCCTTTTATCTAACTTTTTTGTAAATTTGCGGCTTTAATAAAAGGAATAGCCTTTTTTGATGTGTAAACTATATTAAAAAGATAAAGAAGATGGGTAAGAAATTTGCCGAATATTCTAAGTTTGACCTTTCTGACGTTAATAAGAAGGTATTGGAGAAATGGGACGAAAACCAGGTTTTCGCCAAGAGTATGACTGAACGTGAAGGTTGTCCTTCATTCGTATTTTTCGAAGGACCTCCCTCTGCCAATGGTATGCCGGGAATTCACCATGTAATGGCCCGCTCTATCAAAGATATTTTCTGCCGTTATAAGACTATGAAGGGTTTCCAGGTAAAGCGTAAGGCTGGTTGGGATACGCATGGACTTCCGGTAGAACTGGGCGTGGAAAAAGCACTGGGCATAACCAAAGAGGATATAGGCAAATCCATATCGGTAGCTGAATACAATGCTGCTTGTAGAAAAGATGTGATGAAATTTACCCGTGAATGGGAGGATTTAACGCATAAGATGGGCTATTGGGTAGATATGAAAAGCCCCTATATCACATACGACAACCGTTATATTGAAACGCTTTGGTGGTTGCTCAAGCAGTTGTATAAAAAAGGTCTGCTATATAAAGGATATACTATCCAACCGTATTCACCGGCTGCAGGTACCGGACTGAGTTCACACGAATTGAATCAGCCGGGATGTTATCGCGATGTGAAAGATACTACCGTAGTAGGACAGTTTAAGATGAAAAACCCGAAGCCCGAAATGGCTGCTTGGGGAACTCCTTACTTTATAGCATGGACCACTACTCCGTGGACACTGCCCTCAAACACTGCGCTTTGTGTGGGCCCTAAAATTGACTATGTAGCCGTTCAGACCTATAACGGTTATACAGGCGAAAAGATGACGGTGGTTTTGGCTAAAGCTTTGCTCTATACACACTTTAATAAAAAAGCAGAAGGAATTGAACTAGAGGATTATAAGGCGGGCGATAAATTGATTCCATTCAAAGTGGTGGGTGAGTATAAGGGAGCCGACCTGGTGGGTATGGAGTATGAACAACTTATCCCTTGGGTTAAACCGGTAGAGGTGGATACAGATGGTACTTGGACACCGAGTAACCAGGGCTTCCGCGTTATTCCGGGCGACTATGTTACTACTGAGGATGGTACGGGTATAGTACACATTGCACCCACGTTCGGAGCTGATGATGCCCAGGTGGCACGGGCTGCTGGCATACCTTCTCTCTTTATGATTAATAAGCGCGGAGAAACACGTCCGATGGTAGATTTGACTGGAAAATTCTACTTGCTTGATGAATTGGATGAACGTTTTGTCAATGAATGTGTAGATGTAGATGCCTATAAAGAATATGAAGGCCGTTGGGTGAAAAACGCTTATGATCCTCAATTTACTGTGGATGGAAAATACGACGAGAAGGCGGCTCAAGCTGCCGAATCACTCGATATACACATCTGTATGCTGATGAAAGCTGGCTCGCAAGCCTTTAAGATAGAGAAACATGTACATAACTATCCGCACTGCTGGCGTACAGATAAGCCTGTATTGTATTATCCGTTGGACAGCTGGTTTATCCGTAGTACGGCTTGTAAAGAACGTATGATGGAATTGAACAAGACCATCAACTGGAAACCGGAAAGTACCGGTACCGGACGTTTTGGCAAGTGGCTGGAGAATTTGAATGACTGGAACTTGAGTCGTTCGCGCTATTGGGGTACTCCGTTGCCTATTTGGCGAACCGAGGACGGCTCCGACGAACGCTGCATCGAATCGGTGGAAGAATTATATAACGAAATCGAGAAATCTGTTGCAGCCGGCTTGATGACTGCTAATCCATATAAGGAAAAAGGATTCGTTCCGGGAGAATATACGCAGGAAAACTACGATAAGATTGATTTGCACCGTCCGTATGTAGACGATATCATCCTGGTGTCAAAAGACGGTAAACCGATGAAGCGTGAATCAGATCTGATTGATGTGTGGTTTGATTCCGGCTCTATGCCTTACGCTCAAATCCATTATCCGTTCGAAAATAAGGAACTGCTTGATAATCGCTTGGTTTATCCGGCTGATTTTATCGCTGAGGGTGTAGACCAAACACGCGGATGGTTCTTTACCCTGCACGCTATCGCCACTATGGTGTTCGACAGTGTATCTTATAAAGCAGTTATATCCAACGGGTTGGTATTGGATAAAAACGGCAATAAGATGTCGAAGCGTTTGGGAAATGCGGTTGACCCCTTCTCAACCATCGAAAAATATGGTTCCGACCCCTTGCGCTGGTACATGATTACCAATTCATCGCCGTGGGATAACTTGAAGTTTGATGTGGATGGTGTAGAAGAAGTACGTCGCAAATTCTTCGGAACATTATATAATACTTATTCATTCTTTGCTCTCTATGCCAACGTAGATGGCTTTGAATACAGTGAGGCAGACGTGCCTATGGAAGCACGCCCGGAAATCGACCGTTGGATTCTGTCTGTACTCAATACACTGGTGAAGAGCGTAGATACTTGTTATAATGACTATGAGCCTACTAAGGCGGGCCGTTTGATCTCGGATTTTGTGAACGATAATCTTTCTAACTGGTATGTACGTCTGAACCGTAAACGCTTCTGGGGTGGGGGTATGACCCAAGATAAACTGTCGGCTTATCAGACTCTTTACACCTGTCTGGAAACAGTAGCCAAGCTGATGGCCCCGATAGCTCCGTTCTATGCAGATATGCTCTACACGGATTTGATAGCCGTAACCGGACGCGACAGTGTGGTGTCAGTTCATCTGGCTAATTTCCCAGTGGCGCAAGAAGACAAGATAGATACCGAACTGGAAGCTCGTATGCAGATGGCACAAGATGTAACTTCTATGGTATTGGCTTTGCGCCGTAAGGTTAACATCAAAGTACGCCAGCCCCTGCAGTGTATTATGATTCCGGTAGTAGATGAAGCACAGCGCGCTCATATCGAAGCTGTTCAATCCTTAATCATGAATGAAGTAAATGTGAAGGAAATCCGTTTTGTAGACGGTGCTGCTGGTGTATTGGTAAAGAAAGTGAAATGCGATTTCAAGAAACTTGGTCCGAAGTTCGGCAAGCAGATGAAAGCTGTAGCAGCAGAAGTGGCAGCATTGTCGCAAGAAGCTATTGCTGAATTGGAAAAGAACGGCAATTATACCTTGATGCTGGCCGATGGTGCTCAGGCTGTAATTGAAACAACTGACGTAGAAATCTTCAGTGAGGATATTCCAGGCTGGCTGGTTGCCAATGAAGGTAAACTTACGGTGGCGCTGGAAGTGACCATAACAGAAGAACTTCGTCGTGAGGGTGTGGCCCGTGAATTGGTGAACCGTATTCAGAATTTACGTAAATCAAGCGGTTTTGAGATAACTGATAAAATAAATATAACCTTATCAAAAAATTCTCAGACAGATGATGCCGTAACAGAATATAAAGACTATATTTGCAATCAAGTATTGGGCACTTCTCTGGTGCTGGCTGATGAAGTGAAGGAAGGAACCGAATTAGAGTTCGATGACTTTAGTCTCTTTGTGAGCGTAGTAAAAGAATAAGTGCTTTCAAAACCTTAATATTTAAAACCTTAAACACTTAAAAAAAATAGTATTATGGCAGAAAAGACAAGATATTCGGATGCAGAATTAGAAGAATTCCGCGCCATTATCATGGAGAAACTGGAATTGGCTCGAAGAGATTATGATTTGTTGAAGGGTAGTCTGACGGGTGCAGACGGAAATGATACAGATGATACATCTCCTACGTATAAAGTGCTCGAAGAAGGTGCAAATACCTTGTCAAAGGAAGAAACCACCCGCTTGGCACAGCGTCAGTTGAAGTTTATTCAAGGCTTACAGGCTGCGTTGGTACGTATCGAGAACAAAACCTATGGAATTTGCCGTGAAACCGGTAAACTGATTCCGCCAGAACGTTTGCGTGCTGTGCCTCATGCCACGTTGAGCATTGAGGCAAAGAACAGTGGCAAGAAATAATACCCTATTCGCTCCAAGGCGATAACAGGTGTTGAAGGCCGGTATTACTGTATGGGGCAGTGTGGCTACATACGGTTGTATCGGCTTTTAACTCTTTGTGAGCCTGCAAGCAAACAAGGGGATGAACTACTTACAAATTTTAGAAAAAACCGTTATATTTGATGAATAAAATCTTTACGAAAGGCAGAATTGCCTTATTGGTTATCATTTCAGTGCTGGTCATCGATCAGATTATCAAGATAGCAGTAAAGACTCAGATGTATTGGCATCAGAGTGAGAATGCTATCGGTTGGATTTATGACAAGTTAGGTATTGATGCCGTTCCTCCCACTTGGTTCTATATTTATTTTACCGAAAATAGCGGTATGGCATTTGGTATGGAAATTTTTGATAAACTGTTTCTTACTTTGTTTCGCATAGCAGCTGTTTCAGTGATAGGTTGGTTTTTGTACCGCTTTGTGAAATTGGGTATGAAGACAGGTTTTATCGTATGTGTATCGTTGATTCTGACCGGTGCATTGGGCAATATTGTAGATAGCGTTTTCTATGGAGTATTTTTTAATGAGAGTACACATTCGCAGATAGCTTCGTTTTTACCCGATGGAGGCGGATACGCTCCGTGGTTTTATGGTAAGGTGGTAGATATGTTCTATTTCCCCATTATTGATACCAATTGGCCTTTGTGGGTTCCTTTTGTAGGAGGAGAGCATTTTATATTTTTTAGTCCGATATTCAATTTTGCAGATGCAGCCATCAGTTGTGGCGTCATAGCTTTGTTCTTGTTCTATAGCAAGGAGTTTTCAGAGGCCTATCATTCTGCACTTAAGAAATAAGTGATGAATAGAAAACCGTTAGCTGTCCGTAGCCTGTTGTTGGGTATGTTTTTTACTTTTACGGTAACAGGTTGTAGTGTAAAGCGTCCAGATACCGTTTTTCAGGATGCACAGATGGAGAATATCCTGTTTGATTATCACATAGCCAAAGCTATGGCTGATGATGTGCCTTATAATGAATCCTACAAGAAATCGCTGTACATGGAGTCAGTATTTCAGAAGCACGGAGTGACAGAGGCTGAGTTTGATTCATCCATGGTATGGTTTAGCCGTCATCCTGATGTGCTGACTAAAATCTATGAAAATGTCAGTGCGCGGCTCAAGAAAGAACGAGATGCCATCAATCATCTGATCGCATTACGTGATAATAAACCGAAGGAGTCTTTGCCGGGTGATAGTGTCAATGTGTGGCAGGGGAGAAAAGTTTATCAACTTACCAGCATGCCTCTAGATAACCGCTTGGATTTTACCTTGTCGGTAGACACCAATTTCAAGGAGCGCGACACGTTGCGCTGGTCGGTACGTTTCCGCTTCTTGGAAACAGATTCACTGTTTGCTCCACAAATGGCATTACAGATAGTGTATGATAAAGACACATTGGTGAGTGGACCGAAGAAGGTGATCAATACGGGTATTCACACACTTTCTTTATCGGCCGATACATTGGGAGCCATGAAGGAAATTCGCGGCTTTATCTACAATCCGGTGCGTGGTGCAGCACAGCATATGCTGCTTGACAGTATTACCTTGATGCGTTATCATGCCACCGATACTCTGAAAATGGATTCGGTGCATGTAGAGCCGATTGTTTCGACTAAGAAGGAGGACATAGCAGTGAAAAAAGTGGAATCCGATGTGAAAATTGCGCCGGTTCATCGTCCGCATCGTCCACGTCCTATAAAAAAAGTAGAATAGATGAAACGATATGCAGCGCATTTTGTCTTTCTACCAGAAAAGGGGTATCTTAAACAGTATGTGGTAGAGGTAGAACAGGGAGTGGTAGTGAGAATATTTCCTCTGGTAGAAGAAGTAGAGGATGTAGAATGGTTTCCAGGAGTTATTATTTTGTCTGAAGAGGGGGAAGCTGGCCGGTATACAGCTTCCCTTTATTACCCTTTTGATTTTATAGCCATGCGGCCTGTCGCCGGAACTCAGCGCAGACTATTGCAGTAGCAATAGCCACGTTCAGCGATTCCGATGTTTCGCTGCCTGCCGGATAGTTTGGTATGAAAAGACGTTTGTTAATGAGTGCTTTTACCTCTGTGCTTACTCCGTTTCCTTCATTTCCCATAACAATAAGGCCATTGGCCGAAAGCGGTTGTTCGTACATGTTTTTACCATCCAGAAAAGTGCCATATACAGGAACTTCCCCTAGCGATTGAATCAGTTCTGTAAGTGAAGTATAGTGCAGATTTACTCTGGCTATTCCACCCATAGTAGCTTGTATTGCTTTGGGGTTATAGATATCAGCAGTATCGCATGAGCAGAAAATATGCTCTATACCAAACCAATCTGCTAGTCGTACTATGGTACCTAGATTGCCAGGGTCTTGAATGCCATCCAATGCCAAGCATAACGAATGCTCTATAACCGATTTGTCTACTACGTCGTTCGCTTGTTCGAATACAGCTAAAACTTCTTGGGGAGTCTTCAGCAGGCTGGCGCGAGCCAATTCTTCTTCAGTGACTTCTACTACCTCATCGGCCTGAATACTTTGCTGTTTTGCCAGCCATGCATGGGTGGCAACCACCAGTTTGCAGTGAAAATGTCCTTTAAGTTCCTCCAGTAGTTTAGGACCTTCTGCTAGAAATGCCTTTTCCGTTTTCCGTTTCTTTTTCAGCTCTAGCGAGCGGATATATTTCAGTTGATTCTTGCTAAGTGCCATTTTTATTGCGTAAGATTTAGGAAGCAAAAATACATTTTTTTTATTTCACATACTAAAAAATAGGAGTATATTTGTAGCTGTTTATGTATCATTGAGAGAAATACGGTATGAAGAAATATATGCATCGGGTATGGTTTGCGGTTTTGTGGGCATTGATGGCCTCGTGTTCTGCTACAAAATATGTGCCCGATGATTCTTATTTATTGGATAGAATTCATATTGAAACAGACAATAAACAGGTAAAACCTTCAGAACTTTCTCTATATATTCGCCAGACCCCTAATGCCAAATGGTTTAGCCTTTTTAAGACACAGCTGTATGTGTATAATCTTTCTGGACGTGATACTACTCGGTGGTTGAATCGTGCGTTGCGTAGAGTAGGTGATGCGCCCGTTATCTTTGATGCTGTAGAAATGGAAACTTCACGCAAGGAGATGATGAAGGCGGTGCAAAACATGGGATATATGGGGGCTGATGTGCAAACGCAGGTTGAAAAGAAAAATAAAAAACTGAAGCTTACGTATAAGGTAGTTACGGGGCATCCTTATAAAGTACGGTCGATTACATACGACATAGCAGATTCATGCATTTGGAAATGTATGCAGCGCGATACCATTGGGACTTATTTGTCTGAAAATATGATGTTTGATGTCAATAAGTTGGATATGGAACGTCAGCGTATCACAGATAATCTGCTTCGTAATGGTTATTATAAATTTAATAAAGATTACATCAGTTACACTGCAGATACGGTGCGGAACACTTATCTGGTCGATCTTACCATGCATTTGGAGCCTTTCCGCCCTAGCAGAAATATGGAAGTACAATTCCATAGACCGTATTATATTGATAAGGTAAATTTTATCACTGACTATAATGTGTTGCATTCATCTGCCTTGAGCAGTATAGAAGTGAATGATTCTCTTCATTATCAAGGGGTTCCGATTTATTTCAATAATAAACTGTATCTGCGTCCCAAGGTGTTACTTCATAATCTTCATTTTATGCCAGGCAGTTTGTATGATGAACAATTGGTAGAGCGTACCTATTCAAGTTTTGGGCGTTTGCAGGCATTGAAGTATACCAATATCCGTTTTTTTGAAAATCAGCGCAACGACAGTCTGTTTCTTTCGGCTTATGTTATGCTGACTAAAGCTAAACCACAGTCCATTTCATTTGAATTGGAAGGTACTAATTCGGCCGGTGATTTGGGGGCTGCAGCAGCCGTTACTTTTCAGCATAGAAACCTCTTCAAAGGGTCGGAAGTGCTTATGCTGAAACTACGTGGGGCATACGAGGCGGTTTCGGGTTTGCAAGGAAGTTATCGTGATGAAGATTATACTGAATTGGGAGCCGAGGCAACTTTAAATTTCCCCAGATTTAAGTTTCCATTTTTATCTACAGATTTTAAGCGTAAAATTCGTGCAAATACAGAATTTGGGTTGCAATATAGCTATCAATTCCGTCCGGAATTTACTCGTATCGTAGCTTCGGGCAGTTGGCGCTATAAATGGAGTGTGCAACGTAAGAATATTCAGCACCGCATAGATTTACTTGATATAAACTATCTTTACATGCCTTGGATTTCTGCCGATTTCAAGCAGCAGTATCTGGAAAAGGACGAGAACTATATTTTAAAGTATAATTATGAAGACAGGCTTATAGTGCGTACTGGATACAGTTGTGTATATAACAGTGCAGGTAGGTCTTTGATGAACAATACGTTGGTAGGAAATGCTAGCTCTATTCGATTTAATTTTGAGTCTGCGGGAAATTTGCTGTATGCGCTTGGCAAGATAGCCGGATTGGAGAAAAATGCAGCCGGTGAATATATGTTGCTGAACATTCCATTTGCACAATACGTAAAATTTGATTTGGATTTTGCAAAGAATATTGTTATAGACGAACGCAATTCTGTGGCCTTTCATGTAGGTGGCGGCCTGGCCATTCCTTATGGAAATGCCACAGTTGTACCTTTGGAAAAACGTTATTTCTCAGGAGGGGCTAACAGTGTGCGCGGTTGGTCTGTGCGTGATTTGGGGCCTGGCTCTTTTCCTGGAGACGGTAACTTTTTAAATCAAACAGGCGACGTAAAGATTGATGCCAGTGTGGAATATCGTACTCGTTTATTCTGGAAATTTCGGGGAGCTGTTTTTGTGGATGCCGGAAATATCTGGACTTTACGTAACTATAAAGACCAACCGGGGGGGCAGTTTAAATTGAATAATTTCTATAAGCAGTTTGCAGTGGCCTATGGATTAGGGTTGCGATTGGATTTGGATTTCTTCGTATTGCGTTTCGATGGGGGTATGAAGGCTATAAATCCCGCCAGAGGTGGAGAGCGGTACCCTATATTCAACCCGGATTTTCGTAGAGATTTTGCTTTCCATTTTGCGGTAGGTTATCCTTTCTAGTTTGGCATAGCAAGAATCCAGATTATAGTAAAAAAACTAGGGAGAAGATCAGCATCTCTTCTCCCTAGTTTTTTATTGCAGATTCTATCTTTTAATTGAATTGCGCAAAATAAGTGTCTATCATGCATGCTTGACGGGCAGCCGATACACCTTGAGCATCCAAGGTTACATTCATAGCTTCGCCATTAGGCAGAGGCATTTGAACTGTACCATCTTGATTCATTTGCAGCAGTTCAGTAGTTACACCGTCGGCTACCACATTCCATGTATTCAAATTTTTGTCGTAAATCAGTTCCATGGAAAGTTCTTCTTCGCCTTCTTTGGTAATGGCATACCCGTTTTCAAGCGTTTCTACCAGATAGTTTCCGTTTTCACCTTTTACTTTCTTTACATCACCGATACTAGCCATCGGGTTACTTCCGGTCCAGAATTCTATAGAATTTATCACCAATGCGTCAGCGAGGTAACAAAGCGGATAGACGGGGATGATATTGAAAGCCAGATAGACCAATTCATTGACAAATTTATTGCCTACACCTTCGTTCCAACTCAGGAGTTTGCCGTGCAAGCCAAAAGAACCAATACAGGATGAAAATAGGAAGGCTCCGCAAATGCATACTGTAGCTGCCATCTTTAAATTTAATTTTCTCATGATAAATAATTTTACTGTGTTTACTAATTTATTTAAATTTATATCCCTATCAGGGAAATTGCACGATGCAAATATAGTTTTTTTCTTAAAAAAGTTACCTAGATATAGGAATAATTCATCTGTCTTTGTTCGAAACAAAGTAGGGTATTTGTTGTTTATTTGTATTTTTGCTCCTATGGCTGCTTGTGGCTATTTTGTGGATTCAGTAATACTTGTCTGACTCGTTGCTGCAAAGTTGGAGTAGCCACATTCGGAGTCTGTAGAAAAGCTAAAACAAAATTCTCAGCTAAAATTTCTTCGGGATGGATGATATAATCTGTATTCTTCCCTATACGTTCACTGAAATCCTCAATATCTTCCATGCCGTATATTATTACTTTTCCGTCTTTTCCTCGTTTGGCTTTTAATTGATCGTCGTATGGTACAAATGCTACTTTTACATATTTAAAAAATCGTCCGCCATTGTAAGGTCGGTCGGCATACAGGTACATGGCGCATTTTTCTGTACGCCCATTTATGCGGAATGGCCCGTAGCTGTCATAGGCAGCAATATCAGGATTGGATATGCGGGTTTTACGTAATTCTTCTGGATATTCCAGTTCTTGGGTCGCAATTTCAAATCCCAGTGCTGCATATAATAATTTTTTGTATGCTTTGTTATTTCGTGTTAGGATATGCGAAAGTTCATGCAATAGTAAATATCGACGTCCTTTTTCGTTTGATCGTTTCACTAAATCGGCAGATAAAGCTATCCAGTTGGCTTGAGTATAACCTCCTGCTCCTCCTTCATCTTTCATGGTAGATTTTACCAGCACTATATCTTCGGGTAGTGGTAAATGATATTCTTCGGTGCGGATAAGTTGGTTTAGTGCCAGCATATCTTGCCAGAGCACTTGTTTTTCTTCTTCAGTCCATTCTCTTATTTCATCTTGTTTAAAGGCAATCAGTTCTTCTTTTGTACCTTTTGTGTTTTGCAAACGCGATACGATATCAAATTCACTCCATCCTTGTGTAAATTCATCATCGGTTCCTATAAGTTTCTGACCTTCGGTAACAGTAGCAAAACGAAATCGGATGGTGTCGGCATATTGGGTAAGAGCAAAGGCATTGCTTGTTGCTATACTTATGTAAATGCAGCAAAGAAGTTTTAATGGATTTCTCATAGTAAAAAAATAATTATCAATAACTGGGCAAATATAGTGATTTCTGCAAAAATACTACTGTAGTATGCTGAAATTTCACCTGTAGCTATAAGAATAAGAAGCTGTAGTTTTCTGAAAAGGAAGCTATAGAAATATAGCTGTAGGATGTGGTTAG
>CALADS010000066.1 GCA_937890825.1 uncultured Bacteroides sp.
TTCTTTGTCGCCAACAAGCCCAACGCCCTCATTCTCGATTTCTTTGCCGGAAGTGGTACGACCCTCCATGCCGTAAACCTCTTGAACAAGGAAGATGGCGGACACCGCCGTTGCATTATGGTGACCAACAATGAGATAGGCGAACCGAAAGAAAAGGAACTGAGACCGCAAGGTATTCGACCCGGCGATGAAGAATGGGAAAAGTGGGGCATTGCCCGCTATGTGAACTGGCCACGAACGAAGTGTAGCATACTTGGCGAGGATGTGAACGGCAAGCCCATTGTGGGCGACTACATAACATCGCAGACGGAAACGAAACTGACCGACAGAAAGTTCACGCAAATCAACTTCTTGTCAGCCGATGCCACAAAGAAGCAGAAGAAAGCCTTGGTGACACTTATCAACAAGCAGAAAGACGTGAAGTTGCCAACGATGAGTGACGACGTGCCTTTTCTCGTGTCGGAAGAAGACAGCTATAATGCCAGCATCTTGTTTGACACAAATGAGGCGGAGGCATGGATGGAAGCATTAGACGGCAACAGCCACATCACCAACTTCTACATCGTGGCAGAAAAGGATGCTGACTTCAAGCGAATAAAGGCTGAAGTGAGCGAAGTGATGGGACAGATAGAGGAAACCATTCCGGTGAAAATGCCAATGAGCGATGGATTCAAGGCTAATGCTGCCTTCTTCAAGCTTGGTTTTTGGGACAAGCTTTCTGTGGCGAGAGGACGCCAGTTGCAAGAATTGTTGCCGTTGCTGTGGATGAAAGCAGGGGCAATAGGCAAATGTCCCAAAAACTTCACTGGCGATTATGCCATTCTGTCAGACAACCGTATGGCCATATTGACGGATGTGGCTTTCTTTGTACGTTTCAAGGAAGATATAAGCCAACACCCCGAAATAAAGGTGGCGTATCTGATTACAGACAGCCAGAATGCGTACCTCGCTATGACAAACGAACTGAAAGGCATGAAAACCTTCCAGCTCTACCGCGACTATTTGGATAATTTCCGTATCAATTATGCAACAAAATAACGACGACACACAATATGAACATATCTCTTAAACCCTTTCAGAAAGTCAGAGTCAGCGAACTCCGCCGAACTGCTGCCATGGCGCAAATGAGCTGGCAGCAGTTCGGACAGAAGCAAATCATCTCGTTTACTGCTCCTACAGGTGCAGGAAAGACCATCATGATGGCTAACTTCATAGAATCTATGCTGTGTGGCGATGACGAAGGAATGGTGGCTGCCATCCCCGACAGCATCTTTATTTGGCTTAGCGACTCGCCAGAACTGAACGAGCAGAGTAAGCAGAAATTGGTGAGATATTGCAACAAACTCGTTATAAGCCAGTTCAAGACATTGGATGAGTCGTTTCGCGGCGAGAAACTTGAGACCGGTATGGTCTATTTTCTCAATACACAGAAGTTAGGCAAGGGTAGCAAGATGGTAGGCACCGGCGATGGCCGTGACTATACGATTTGGGAAACCATAGAAAACACCATAGAGGAATACGGACGCAATCTTGTGCTCATTATAGATGAGGCACACCGTGGAGCAAAAGTCAACCAGACAACCATCATGCAGAAGTTCGTAAACGGAAGTTCTAAAGACGGCCTTTCCGCTTTGCCTTTCATTATCGGCATGAGTGCCACTCCCGAACGCTTCAATACGCTGGCCAATGCAAGTCTTTCAACCTTGAACAAGGTGGTTGTAACTCCGAAAGAAGTACGTGAGTCGGGACTGCTGAAGGACATTGTTGAGATTCACTATCCAGAAGAAAGTGCGATAAACAAAAACTTGGCAGTGCTTCAAGCTGCTGCCGATGAATGGAGAGACAAATGCCTTCATTGGTACGACTACACCGAGAAACAACACTATCAGCATGTGGATCCTATATTCCTGATACAGGTGGAGGCCGGCACGACTGGTAAAGTATCTGCAACCGATTTGGACGAATGTTTGCGTGAAGTGGAAAAACGCACGGGCGAAACGTTTGAGAAAGGCGAGGTGGTTCATGCTTTTGGTGAGCAAGGCACACTGTCTGTCAACGGATTGGAGGTGCCTTATTGTGAGCCGTCGGCCATCAATGACGACCGAAACATAAAGATAGTATTTTTCAAGGAGGCATTGTCTACGGGATGGGATTGCCCACGTGCTGAGGCTATGATGTCATATCGTGTGGCTAAAGATGCCACATACATAGCACAATTGCTTGGCAGGATGATTCGCACACCATTAAGAATGCGTGTTGAGGTGGACG
Source organism: uncultured Bacteroides sp. (assembly GCA_937890825.1). Classification (GTDB taxonomy): domain Bacteria; phylum Bacteroidota; class Bacteroidia; order Bacteroidales; family Bacteroidaceae; genus Bacteroides. The sequence continues at coordinate 2,269 of CALADS010000066.1, forward strand.
AATCGCTTAACTATGTGCATTTATATCTGCCTCATTTTGACGCAGATACAGTGGCAGATGTAGTAAGAAAACTGTCAGAGGAAGAAGGAGGCGATTTGCCCACTGACATACAGGCTGTGCAGGAAGGCAAGAAGACCACTGTGGTGATGACCGCAAAAAGACCAGTTGCTGCTACTTCGGTAAATCAACAGCAACCGCATACATCCGCAGTTCAAACAACTTCCGCAGGTACTGTTGACACAAAAGAAATGTCTACAATAAATACATCAGCCTCTTCCTCGACAAATACATCTGATACAACAGAAAAATATGGCACGACACAAAATATACAGAAACCTAAGGTAGAGGTTAGCCAATTGTTACAACATCAAAATACATTTGAAAATGGCAATATGGAAAAATCAGAGATATCTGTGAATTCCAATACTTTCATCGATCCTTATGAAAAAGTGAAAGATGCCATTAATCAGGCAGAGATTCTGACTTATGAGGTAAAAAAGGCTACTGTAACAAAGAACTATCTGAGAGCTTTGTTCGATGTGGCACGTCTTGCTGTCATGACTGGAATGGACGCAACTGCTAAAGCAGTGGATGATGTGAAAGACGCTATTGCAAAAAGGATACATACATATATAGAGCAGCTGAAAGCTGCAAACGAATATGATGCATTAGTCGAAAAAGCTTTGACTTTTCAGTTGAACACCATTAGTGTAGAATTTTACAAGAGTGGAAATACATACGATTTTCAGCAAGGTCCAGACCTCTTTTCAAAAACTGATGCTGGACTATACCACCAATATCAGCAAGCAAATATTTTGTTGTGTGGTGAAGGCATAGGCGACAGATATGCAAATGTGTATGGAGAAGATGACGACTATTCATATATGTATGATGTTATTCTGTATGCAGCCGACCAGCATCAGCGTGATTTACTAATGGGTTATGCCAAAGGTGAGTTTGAACGGTTGGCCGACTTGTATCGTCCCAAAACTAAACGTCTTTCTGAAAAATATAGATTACAATATAATAGCATCGTTGCACAAGGTAGCTCTGTTTCCAAGCGTCTATTTCATTTACCTGAAACCATCAATGTCGACCTTGACAATGATGGCGACACTTGTACCGATCACCTGTTTGTGAATTCAGAAGGTACAGCCACTTTCAATTTAAAAGGTTGGGAACCACTGACTCTTGATGAAGAACGAAAGCATCCGCAGTATGTGTGCTGGCTTCGCAACCAAGACCGCAAGCCATGGGCTTTATGCATTCCATACGAGTGTGGCAATGAAACAAAGAAATTTTATCCCGACTTTATTATCGTTAGACACGATGGAAATAATGGCTATGACTTTTCCCTACTTGAACCACACAGAGATGACAAGACTGACAATTTGCCAAAAGCAAAGGCGCTTGCCAAATATGCGCAGGATTGTCTAAGTTTCAGTAGAATTCAGATGCTGAGGAAGAAAGGTGACAGAATGCTTCGGTTAGATTTCTGCAAGTTGGCGGTAAGAAGTAAAGTGCTTAATTGTGTTACTGAGGATGATTTCAGTGCTGTGTTTAATACCGAGGGTGAGTTTGATATTTGAGAAAAATTGAACTGTTGTTTGGTTGAGATAAAAAATAAATGCGATGGACAACAAGATCAAGCAACAATATACAGGGTCCACTAAATAAGTATTATTACATTGATTATCAGTAATTTAGCTCTCGTTTTTCTTGCCTGTCTCACAAGAGTTTTGTATTTTTGAGTGTTAAATCATATCCAATGCAGGCCAGATACAGCAACATAAACGATCTATTTCCGGTACAGGCAGTTATCCTTTGGAGAATCTTAGCAAGGACAACCGATGGGTGAAACTTGCCGATGCACTCGACCGGGATTATATTGAGGTTGAATACAACAAGCGACTCAGGAATCAAAAAGTGGGAGCCGGAAACAAGCCGGCCCGCATGGTTGTCGGCGCACTCATCATCAAACACATGCTTGGAGGCAGTGACGAAGGAACCATTCTTGGCATACAGGAAAATCCCTATATGCAGTACCTTGTCGGACTGAAGTATTTCCAGGAGGAACCCCTCTTCAGTCCGGAACTTTCTATGGCCGTGCGCAAACATATCGACAAGGATTTCTTCAACGACATCATGCTTTCCATGCACCGCAAACAGGTGAAGGAAACAGAAAATCCTGATAAGGAGGATGATTCTGCCGGAGGCTCCCATGCTGCAGGTTCTCAGCAGACAACCCACAAGGGCAAGCAGAAGATTGATGCCACCTGCACCGATGCCGAAGTGAGATACCCGACGGACATCAACATCCTGGAAGATTGCAGCCGCGAAATAGACCGTCTGACTCAAAAACTCAGTGCAAAGGCTGCTGTTGCAAGTCCCAGAACCCATCGCGGTGAAGCCCGTTCATGCTTTGTGCGCTACACCAAGAAAAAACACAAGGGTACTAAGCTCATCCGCGATACTAAAAAGCTTTTGTTGCACCTTTTATCCCAGGATATTCAGCGCTTTACGTACTTCATCGGAAAGTTAAACACAACTGTTTCAGGCTGTCTTAATCGAAAGGATTTACGCAATCTGTCTGCTATCCGAGAGGCTTATGAGCAGCAGAAGTACATGTTCGACAACAACGTCCGCTCCTGTATCAAACGTATCATCAGCATCTTCCAGCCTCATGTACGTCCCATCGTTAGAGGCAAGGCCGACCGTAAAACAGAATATGGCGCAAAGACAGGTGTGAGTGTGGTAGACGGTTTTACCTGCATCGACCATTTGAGTTGGGAAGCCTGCAACGAAGGTTCCGGCCTTCTGCTTCAGATTCAGACATACAAGGAACGCTTCGGTTACTACCCCAGGGAAGTTCAGGCAGACAAAATCTATTTGAATAAGGAGAACCGAAAACTTCTCAAGCATTTGGGTATTGCATGTCATTGCGCTCCACTTGGACGCCCCGGGAAGCACCCGGATCCGGCGGAAACGGAACTGAGTCGTAAAGCTTCTGGAGAGCGCAACGAGGTGGAAGCAACGTTCGGTACAGCCAAACGCGTTTACCGGGCCAACGACATCCGCGCCAAATTACCTGAAACAGCTGCAACATGGATTGCTGCCTGTTTCTTTGTCAAGAATTTGAAGAAGTTCTTGCAGGGACTTCTTTGTCTCTTTTTAGAACTACTACGCCTTCAATTTACTGCGATTTTCGAGAATTGCCAGGCTGAAGCCGGGCTGGAGTCCCTCATGGGGAATCGGGCAATAAAGAGGATGGCTAATTTTTAGTAGATGTTCATAATTGGTTTATATCATAAGGTTTTGATACCTTTGCCTCATAA
>CALADS010000067.1 GCA_937890825.1 uncultured Bacteroides sp.
TGAAGTGGAGAAAATGGTCAAGGAACTGCTGGGTATGGCATAAATGATTTGTATATGGCATCCTTACAATCTGCATCTGAACATTCTATCTTATTACCTTCATTGAGTGGTAGTGCACTGAAGGTCATCGCCCTTGTTTCAATGGTGGCAGACCACTGTGCTTACTACTTAATGGAACACGGCACGCACCTTTACGAGATCATGCGCTGCTTTGGGCGCATCGCTTTTCCGGTGTTCGCCTTTCTCATTGCAGAGGGCTTCCGGCATACCCGAAACCGAATGAAGTACTTCCTGCAGCTGCTGGGATTTGCCGTAATCAGTGAATTGCTCTGGTACCTGCTGAATGGAGCGGATGGGACGCACAATGTACTCTTCACCCTGGCATTGGGTGTAATGGCACTGGCAGCTTTTGAAACATTAAAAAAGGATGGCATCCTTTGTGGGGCTGTCATCCTTTCTATAGCTGGTTTCGCTTCCTGGTCCGGAGTGGACTATGAGTGGCGAGGGATTCTGATGATGATGGTATTCTACCTATTCGGGAATGTCAGCAATCCTTCTTTTCCTTCGGGTAGAAAGGCGCATCTATTTTGTGCCTTTCTGCTGATGATGTACTATGGGATAGTCGGTGCTTTGCTGGCTTGCTTAACAATTGCCTGTTATGATGGAACACGTGGATTCATCCATGGCAAGATGACAAAGTATGGATTCTATGCGTTCTATCCGGTGCATTTACTCTTGATACAGCTGCTAAAGTTTCTATTTCTCTATTTGTACTGTTGATTTTTCTTTCCTTAGTTCCTTATTGATAGTAGGAATAATACATTCGTTCAGCATATGTTTCAACTCATCACTGTCCTTGGCATATTGCCCGGAAATGTAGTAAACTTCTTTAATGGCTACATTTCTAAACTCCTTAACAGTGCTTCCTTCTGGAATCATTCTTTCTTTCTGCCAATAGTTAAGTACCAAATCGACCATCGCTGTGCGAAGTAGTTTTTTAGTGTCTACGGATAGTTTTTTGAAAGATAGTTGTTCCACCATCCCGGTCTCACCGGGGATGAGTGGGCTGTCGTTGACAGTATCGTATTGGGAGCCATATTGCATATAATTTTCCCACATACCAAAATCCTTTTCCACTTCCACATAGGCAACTCCTTGATTATTCTTATGATGTTTTTTCTTTGCCATAATATTTCCTTCTATGCTGTTTTTGAATCTGTATACTTTGTAATGACTATTGTTGTAAGTATTTCAACTCTCACATTCGTTATAAGATATTTTCAATAGTGCCTGATGATTTATAACCATTTTTTTACGATTGCCTCTGTATAATCCCAAAGTTCCTTTGTTTTGCTATGCTGCGCATACCGATTAGATAGCGTACAAGGATGACAACTGGCTTGAAGGGTACCTGTACAAGAATCAGCTTCAACATCCAGCAGCAAGTGGATGGCAGTAGCTGCTCCCTGGCGGGGAGAACGGATAAAAGGACGGAAGAAAATATCGGTCAACGGATCAAACCATTGATGCATGGTAATCATATTGGTAGATACGATACCGGGATCTGCAGCATTCACTCGAATTCCTCGTTCTTGTAAGCGATGTGCCAAATCGAAGGTAAACAAGGTGAGTGCTAACTTTGTGTTGCTATATACGGGAATGCGCCAAAATCGGCCTTTCTTCCCTTGGGTGAAGAAATCGGGAAAGTCCAGGTGTCCGATGGCGTAGGTACACGATACCATGTTGACAATGCGGCTTCCTTTCTCCATGCAGGGAAGCAATTTCCGCGTTAGTAGATAAGGGGCGACATAGTTTACACTAACAGTTCGTTCTAGTCCGTCTTCAGTCAGATGACGTCCTGTTTCCAGTGTACCTGCATTGTTCATCAGCAGAGTGATACATTCCTGTCGTGTTAACAGTTGTTCGGCAGCTTGAGCCACCGATTTAAGCGAGGAAAAATCGGCTTCCAATACTTCAATGGCAGTGTTGCCTGTCTCTTCTATTAAGATTTGGCGTGCTTTTTCCGCTTCATTCCGGTGGTGACACATCATTACCACCCGAAAACCGGCCAGAGCTACATACCGAGTGATTTCCATGCCCATTCCTCCGTCAGCTCCCGTAATCACAGCCAATTTTCCATGGCCTTTCTGATGACTTTTCGGCTGAATACAATTCTTCATCTTTTATTCCTTGTGTTATTCGATTTGTCTTTTTTCTGATTGGGCTTCGATTCTTTCAATTTCCCTCTGCAGGCAAGGAGGAAGTTTTTCAGACAGGTGTTGGTGACAGGCCATATCAATGGAGTACATCCGGGCAATGCAGTAGTTGCTGTGTTTGCATGCTGAACGAGCATCTTCCTCTTTTCGCATACGGTTTACAAAATCGGGTTCGTTCAAGAGAGCACGAGCCATCTGCACTGCCTCGAAGCCATCATTCAGTACTTCATCGATTTTTTGCCGCGACACTAAACCGCCGACGTAAACCAAAGGCATATGGAGGGCTTTCCGGAATTTCAGTGCATCTTCCAGAAAGTAGGCTTCTTGGAAAGGCACAGCTGGAATCATCCATTTGCCAACCAGTCGGACGCCATATTTGAGCCACCAGCATTTCATGTAATGACTCATGCTTCGGATGGGCATTTCACCACGCATTACATACATGGGTGCCCGACTGACAAATCCTCCGCTCAAGACCAAGGCATGGGCTCCAGATCCTTCCAGACGTTTGGCTACTTGCAGACTTTCTTCCAGTTCCATTCCCCCTTTGAAACCATCACGCATATTCATTTTTACGAATACGGCTAAATCGTTTCCTGCGGCTTTCATGACTTCATTCATTACCATGTCCATGAAGCGCATCCGGTTTTCCAAGGAACCTCCGAACTCGTCTTTGCGATGATTGGTAGCCGGTGACAGGAATTGGCTAATCAAGTAGCCGTGTCCGGCATGAATTTCTACTGAGTCGAAGCCGGCTTCCCGGGCTAGATTTACGGCACGTCCGTAGGCTTGTGCCAGTTGGGGCAGTTCTGAGGTTCGCAGGGCGCGGACAAACGTGGGGGAATATAGGTTGAAACCACCGGAAGCTCCTACGGGCAGGCAGCCACAGATATTTTTGTGCGACATGTTGCCGCAGTGTCCCAGTTGTATGCCGGCAGCTGCTCCTTCGGCATGAATGGCATCAGTCAGCCGACGCAAGTCGGGGATAATTTCAGGACGCATCCAAAGCTGGCGGTCGAACGACAAGCCGCTTTGGGTTACTGCTGCATAGGCCACGGTGGTCATACCGACTCCTCCCGCTGCTACCGAGCGATGGTATTGAAGCAACATTTCTGAAGGTCGATGTCCCGGACACATGCTTTCATACGCAGCGGAGCGAATGGTGCGGTTGCGCAGCGTCAGCGGCCCGATGGTGACTGGGGTAAACAATTTGGATGTAGTCATGATGGCAAATTTTTTATGTATTTTGAGGAATTTTATCAGATAGATATTCAGTAGATAAACGGAATGATTCGCTTTCGCGTTCCTACAGCTAACGTGCCAAATTCCTTGCGGTAGTGTTGATGGATGGCATGAGCTCTGGGTACCAGATTGGCAAAAGTCCACCATACAAATACACCTGCTGCTGGAGAAATTGTCAGCAACGCGAAACCAATCCATTCTATGAGTTCTCCCAAATAATTGGCTGAAGTGACATATTTGAACATTCCTCTGGTAGGCAAATAATGACGAGTGTCACCCGGTTGCCGTAAATGTCGTATCACATAATCTGAATGAAGATTGATGCCCATTCCTAAGAAAAAGAGTAGCATTCCAAGAATGGCATGTGATGAGACAAAATAATGCCACCCACCTGAATAAACCGTATCTGTAACGGGTAAATAGAACAGGCCTAAGGCTTGCATAATGCCGTTCAGTACATTAAATACAACTCCCATTCCTACAATGGTCAATGGCATCCGACTCTTGCCTTTCATTAGAAACGGAAAGATGAAGGAACGTTGGAAATAATGTAGTTCAAAGAGTAGGAAAAAAATGAGAATAGGGATGGAAAATGGATTTTCACTTGTAATCCACAAGTAAAACAGAACGAAAAAAACAGGGGCTTCCATAAGAAACCAGGCAGTTTTATTGGGAATGGATATACCCCATGAGCTCGTACGGAAAATGCCGTAGCCTGCTTTGACAAAATAGAGTGCTACAAAAACCAATAAGGCCAGGAAACTCATGGCGATTAAAAAATAGTTGAAAATTTCCATGGTTATCATCATTCTTAGAAAAGGGTTACACGTAATAAATTCGAAAGTACAAAAATATTCTGTAACACGGATATTTATGATTGAATTTTATGATTTCGGTTATATTTTGTATGGTTGCTGGATTGTTTGGGTCGGATATTGAATCTCGGTAAATCAGTTATCTAAAGAAGAGATAAAGTATATAGTCCTTTGTATAAGGATATAATGAAAAAGAGAGCCTGCCGTTTTTCTGCGGCAGACTCTCACGGACAGAGTTATTTAAAAGTAGCTTAGAATTTGTATCCCAAAGTAATACCGATATTGGCATTATGTGGAGCGTTTCCGTCCATCACTTTGCAGAAACCGAGCTGGGTATCGAGACCGACTAAAATCTTGCCAAATTCTACTCCCAATCCGATGTTCCATCCGGCATCAAAACGATTGTAGTCAAGGCCGTCGCTGCCAAAAGTATCGACTTTGTCTCCTCCATTGACTGCGATGCCGCCAATAGAAGCTCCCCCGTCAAATTTAGTCTTACCACCTACACCGCAAGCAAGGTAAGGACCGGTAGCAATGACCAGATTGGTGTTGTCTGCAAGGTTAAAGCGAAATTGTACATTGATAGGAAGTTCCAGATAGAGTTGGTTGATTTTTACGTCTGCATCGGCATCAACGACGGTTCCTTCATAGCCGCTGGAGTATTTGGCCCCTTTTTGTGAGAAAAAGAGAGAAGGTTGCAGAGAAATAAGGTCTGTAAACTGGTATTCCATACCTACTCCGATGCGTGCTCCAGGCTTGAATTTGGAATGGTCGGAATTTTCACCGATATAGCTGCTCAAGTTCAGACCGGCTTTTACCTGAAAGGAGACTTGTGCGAATCCAATGGTGCTGCATAACGCAAACAAGACAGTTAAAATACTTTTTTTCATGATTATGTTCATTTTAAGTTTCAATCAAAAAGAAGTCGGACACTTGGCATGTCCGAACTTTCACACACAATGTAGCTTCCAAGCGGATTAGTTTTCATGGATGGTGCAGATGCTTACCCGATTCCAATCTGGTTCTTCAAACATGTTTCCTACACCTTGTCCTTCGGCTGTAATCCGGTTCTCGGCTATTTTATACCGTTTCACTAACAAACTCTTGACGGCATCCGCACGTTGTTGAGCGATACGGGCATTTACTTCGGCCTTTCCTTCCGGAGAAGCATATCCTTTGATGGATACAGTAGCCTTTTCATGATTTTTCAAGTAAGTCGCAATACGTTCCACATTAGGGGTCTGAGAAGCTACTACACTGACACCTCCTTGGCGGAAGGTTACCACAGATTCCAATGTTTTCTTGTGGCTGGTGATGGTATCTGTTACGATAACCGGGCCCTGATTCTTGCAGTCGGCTAACTGTTGTTCCAATTCAGCATTTCGTTGGTTGGCAGCAGTCAGTTCGGCTTCTTGATCTACGTTGGTTTGTCTCAGGTTATTTACCTGCTCGTTCAGCGCATCCACTTCTGCCTGGTCATACAGTTTGGCAAAAGAGATATGGTGTTTGCCATTGCTGCAACGGAAGTGGTATTTCAGACCGGCTGTAATTTCCCAGGCTGCCCGGTTGGCGTTAAATCCTACGTTTCGTTCACCACATGCGTTCAGGTCATATACCAAGGCTGGTTTGATACCAATGGTCCAAGCTTTGGCTTCACCTAAATTGAAATTGAAGTTGAGTCCCAGTTTGCTGGAGATGCTGTTACGGTCTCCGTCACCGTTTTGGGCATAATGTAGCCAGCCGAGTCCGGCTACGGTTTCTATTTCGAATAATCGGGGTGTTCCCCAATATCCTGCAAATAGGTTGCTCAGATTGACGGAGGTCAATAAACTTACATTGGTGTTGTCAAATGCCGTTTTGCTGGCAGTCGTATTGATGCTGGTCATGGCTTCCACACCCATACCGAAAAAGGGTGTGAGCTGTTTGCCTATTCCAAGTCCCCATGTGGCTCGCATGTTCGGGAAAAATGCACTGTGGGTCAATGGAGTGGTAACACCGGCATGGATGCCAATAGACCAGTTATCTCCCAAGTTGGCTCCTTCGTAAGCTCTTTGAGCATAGATGCCACTACAAGTAAGGCAAGCTACAATTACTGCAATAAATTTCTTCATAAGAATGAGTCGTTAAAAGTTTAGGGCTGCAATATTAGCATCAATTATAATCCGTTGTTATTGATTGATTCTCTAATTAACAAACATTAAATATAAATCAATACAAAACCACACTTTGGCCTCTCTATGGAGTCGATTTATAACGGCACCGGGAAAATTTGATGAAGATATAGCTGAACATACGGAAGCCATAGGTATTCATTTTTGGATGGACAGTATGAGGCTTCTTCATGGTATGGCAGTGGTTGATTGTCTCGTGTCCTTAATTCTATAAAGATATGCTGTAGGACATGGAATCAGATGAATTTCAGAATGTCTGTCTCCTTTTTGATAAGTTATGCCACATTTCCCAAGAAAAAAGTTTGAACCTTTATTTTTATTTATACATTTGCAAGTTGCATAGGTAAAACAGCCTGTTTCTAAACCTTGTAGTATAATAATGTATAGTAATAGTATAGTTTAATCAAAAATTAAGAAAACATGAAAAAGTACATTGCTGAAATGTTGGGAACGATGGTTCTCGTTCTTATGGGATGTGGCACGGCGGTCAGTTTGTCGTGTACGTCAGCTAACCCTGATTTAGCTTCTACTGTTGTTGGTACGGCTCTTGCCTTCGGACTGGCTGTTGTGGCTATGGCTTACGCTATTGGCGGTATTTCCGGCTGTCATATCAATCCGGCTATTACACTGGGTTGTTTGTTGTCGGGACGTATCAGTGGAAAGGATGCCGGTATGTATATGCTGTTTCAAGTAATCGGTGCCTTTATCGGTTCAGCTATTTTGTGGGTGCTGACTTCCAATTCCGGACTGGTTGGCACGGGAGCCAATGCTTGTCAGGAAGGTGTTTCCGTAACTGGAGCTTTGCTGGCGGAAATAGTTTTTACCTTTGTTTTTGTATTGGTTGTATTGGGTACAACGGATGCTAAGAAAGGAGCAGGCAACTTTGCAGGACTTGCTATCGGTCTTTCTTTGGTGCTGGTTCATCTCGCCTGCATTCGCTATACGGGAACTTCGGTTAATCCGGCCCGTAGTATAGCTCCTGCCATTTTCCAAGGTGGGGAAGCTCTAAGTCAGCTGTGGATATTCATCATCGGACCTTTCATCGGTGCTGCATTAAGTGCCGGAGTGTGGAAAGTGTTTGCCGACAAACAAGCCTGATAGAATTGAGTATTTAAAAATAGAATGAACGGATTAGTTACATTTAAAATTGAACGATTATGAAATTGAAAATGTATTTTATAATGTTGGCCTTGGGCCTGTTCAGCTTCGCAATGCAAAGTTGTGATGATGACGATGAGGATGCTCCTGTTTCAGAACAACTGGAGAAAGCCTTTACTAATGAATTTGGCAACGTAGCCCATAATTGGTCTACGCGGGGTACTAATCATGTTGCATCTTTCAATCAAGACAATACAGAAAAAGAAGCCTGGTTTGATGCAAATGGAGTTTGGCTGATGACAGAAACGGACATTGCTTATGATGCTCTTCCTGCACCGGTTAAACAAGCCTTTGAAGCGCTTACTCAATATGAGGGTTGGCAGCGTGACGATGTGGATATGCTTGAGCGTAAGGGCATGGAGAAAGTATATGTGATTGAAATCGAAAAAGGCAAGGAGGAATTGGACCTCTATTTTGATGTCAATGGAAATCTGTTGAAGGAAGTAGCTGATAAAGACGATGATTCGTTCAACTATTTACCTTCTGAACTCCCTGCATCTGTAGCTCAGTTACTGAATGAGAAGTATGCTGGTTATAAGTTGTTGGAGGTTGAACTGGATCCTGTTTCCAAACTTTTGGAAGTGGATGTCCTTTTGCAGTCTGCCCAGTTGGAGGTTTGCTTTAACGTTACAGCATCTTATGCGTGGGTTTCTACTTCGCAGGATGTGTTGTATATGTCTTTGCCTGATGTAGTAAAGACTGCCGCACAAAATACCGTAAAAGAACATGTCGGCTATGAACTGGATGATGAAGAAGCGGAAAAGGTGGTTACTCCTACAGGCACCTATTATATCGTAGAATTGGAAATGGAAGGAAAGCCTGACATTCAAGTTGAAATTAAAGAAGACGGTACACTAAAACAATAAGATTCATGTAATACTCAATTCCAATAAAAGAAGAGAACCTTTTGCTGCATTCCAGTAAAAGGCTCTTTCTTGATTATACAAGTACGGCTAATTTAAAAGCGATAAGCAAATCCAAGATTGAATACAGCCTGATCAAAATCACTGACCAGTTGATAGCGGAACTCAAAGTTCATCATCCAGTTTCTGGCTATTGCGAAATCAACTCCACCACCAATATTCATGCCAAACCGGCATTCATTGTCGCTGTCGTCATCGCCATTTATATGGACGTGATTTCCGTCTATATCCACATCTAAATCATTATCCCAGTCAAACATCCAATTGGAAAATGTCAGACCAAGCAATGGGTAAAGCTTTACTTTACTTGCCACAGGAAACAAATAGTGGAAATTCAGGTTTACGTCCAACATGCTGACGTTGTCATTCTCAAAGAAATAGTTCAATGAGGGTTCCAGACGTATGGGGTTAGTGATATTGTACTGATATTTCAGCCCCAAACCAACACTCTCAATTTCTGTTCCATAACTTAAACCGAATCCGATTGCTTGTTTTCCCTTTTGTGCATAAGTATTGCCAACAAGCATCAAAAAACAAACTGCTAAAAATAAAGTCTTTTTCATTTTGGTATGTATTTTGTGTAAAATTAATCATCGTCCCAGTCGTCATCATCGTCATCATCATCGTCGTCCCATTTATGACGCTTGTATTTCTTGTATTTTTTATGATGGTATCTGTCGTGATGGTCACAATAGGAACAATAGTGCTTATGCCAATATTTGCTATGAAAATCAATCCTGTCATAAAAAGGATTGTAGTAATCGCTTCCCGGTCTGATACCAATTTCAATCAAGACACGATTCCATTTCCGATAACGTTTATAATAATGGCAAATGTCACGCATGTGTTTGCCGGAAGTCCTTGCTATTTCAAGGGCTAAACCGACATTACCCCAGTCGCGTCCACATTGTCTGTAATAGTCATCCAGAAGACTGCCGCGCGTGTTATACTCCACGCACAATCGTTTCCGGTAGTCGGACAGTTCCACAGAGGCATATTTATTAGCTCTGCTGATGAACAAGGATAGCCTGTCTTGTGCAAAGATGGAACAAGAAACGGCCATGAGCAATAGTAAAGTATAAAATTTCCTCATAAAACAAATGATTGGTAAAATTGTGGACAAAGGTACTATAAAATCATTAGATAATGCATTGCATTTGAAAAAATACAATCATTTGTTGATTTTTTCGTCAAAAAGATGTTTCAAAGCAGATTTTTGACAGGAATGATGGGTGAAATTAGCCAAGCAGTGCTTTTTTATAAGAACGGATAGCTGATTTCTAATTCTATTTGTTACCTTTGAGAATCATTGTAAAATATGGCTTATGGGAACCTTGGGATGCATCAATGACATGTTGCAACGCGATAAAGAAAATCGAGAGTTGCGCAAACGGAATCGGGAGAGGCTAACAGACACCTACCACCGGTTATTGGATACAGGAAAAGAGACTGACCTCTCTCAGATGACGGTGGAAAAGATGGAAGACATCCGCCGGAAAACGTTGGAAAAAGAAGAACTGGATAAGGCTGCCCATTTTAAGACGATGCTTTATTTAGCTTTGGGGATGGCATTGATTCTTCTCTTGGTATGGTTACTTATGGGATGTAGCGGTAAACCGTCCGGAAACAATCAGTCTACAATAAAGAGTGATTCAGCTTTGATTACACAAGGTGCTCAAACAGTCTCCGTTCATACCCAAGATACAATCTGCCATCTTCCTGTAGCTACTCAGAGTGTAAAGGATTCTGTGTTTACAGAGCAAGAACTGCAAAAGATACAGAATGAACTACGAGAACGATATGCGCGTTCAGAAATAAAAGGTACCCGATTGGACGGCAATATAATGGGATGGGGTATAAATGGCAATCATCTTGTCGTATATTTATGTCTAAACTCTCTGGAAGCCAGAGCCGTTTTCCGTAAGAAGGTCATGGATTCACCCGCTATCCGTTTTGAAGGACCATTGGAACTGTCTCCTAACAACAAACGATACACTTCCGATACCTTGGGCATCCATTTATATCCTGAATTTTCTGCATACCCATACACGGCTCATACCGCCACTTTTGTACTATTCAATCAGAGCGACCATGAGATCCAGTTTGGAGAAGATTACCAAATTACCTATGAAGATAAACAAGGAGTATGGCGAGAACTTCCCATACATACGGTATTCAACGACATTCTCTATTTTATCGGACCAGGCAAACGATTTCTGTTTAAAGCAGACCTCAACCCGAATGTTCTGCCCAACCGACCTGGCAGATACCGATTCTTTTATAAGGTGAGACTGGCTAACAAGAATCAGGAAATCACGCTTATGACCGAATTCCGGTTGGCAGACATCAAAGAAGCTGTCCGTGATTCTTCCGATGTAATCAGCGTGGAATATGTAAATTACCCCCGATAAACGTTGATGTAAAACATCTTACGAATATGGTATATTTTCGAAAGAACTTTGTTTTCATAAATTGTTTTGCCTATGAGAATCAGTATTGTATTTTTGATTGCCTTTTGCCTTTTATTTCACTCTTGTCATTTCGGTTTTTCCAAGAAAAGACTCGGAGATAAAACAGATAGCATTCAGTTGCAAAAGGAATTATGCTCTATACAGCAACGTATAGACGGCATTCTTCAATCTGACACTACCCTGCAACAGCGTTTTCATTGTTTGGGGGCTGTATTGGGTGCGGAGAAAGTTTCTATTTACTTTCAAAATATACCGGTAGATTCTTTTGAGGTTTTTAAATCGGCATTTAAAAAAGATATTTTTGATTCTCCGTTATTGGAATTTGATATTCTGACTTTTATGCATGATATTGATATTGAAATCATTTCAACAGATGAAGACTCTTTCGAACAGACTGTAAATAGAAAACTGAATCCGATGCTGTAGCCCATCCATTATCCGTCTTTCGTCAAAATACGTATCTTTACCGAAAAAATATTCCTATGCAGCCTATGAGAACGCGAATATCATTTTATCGTACAGTCTTATCAGCACTTCCGTCAATCGTGTTGATGCTTGCCATCGGACTTTTATGGGTCGGATGTCAGCATAAGTCAATTGCAATCCACCGTGAAAACGGTTGGTATCCTGTAACGGGCGACTCCAATGACAGTCTTTCTTTGGAGCCTATCGTTACGACGAAAGATTTCAGTGTTTTACGATTAGATTCGGATGCCTTTGGCAAATACGTAATTTTTGGACAGATACATCCGTATTATATGAACCTATGGGCGGAAGAAACAGAAAAAGCCATTGGAAAACAGATTGCTTTTGTGTTTAATGATTCAGTGATAAGCAACCCCACTGTAAATATGAGAATTGAGAGTGGAAATTTTGCCATAACCTCTTATTGTGACACTTTACTGCCGGGAATTTATGAGGAACTGAATAAGGAAATCAATCCTTCTTACTCGGACAGTTTAACAAGACTTGCTACTGCCCGATTATGGAAGGAAGCGAGAGAATTTAAAAAGACGCTGACGGATACGACCTTTTTGAAAACCAAGGGGATGATGTCTTATGCCGCTATAGATGTAATGAATGCCAACGGATTTAATCCGCATTATGCCTATAATCAAGTTGTTTATCTCAAAGCCTTGGGTAGAGCCAGAAAGAAAATATCCATAAAGAACGGACATGTGATTTTCCCCTGTCAACGTGGTAAAGACCTGAATATATCAGATGACTTATTTCTGTTTATACAATCCTTATTTAAAGAGTGGAATCAATGGTTGGATACCGGCAAGTATCAGCTAGTCAAAGATGAAGATGGTTTGTATACTGTTGAGCCACTTCCTGAAAAGAAGGATAAGCCGGTCTCTGTTTCTCTTCCTTCCACCAAATCTGAGAAACAACCTATAACGGAAGAACCAGTTGACCAAAGAACCGGTCAGCAAGTAATAGAGGCTTTAAGTAAAGCATATGGTACGGACTCAACAGTAATCGGTGATTTCTTGGACAGTCCGCACTGTCCTGCATTCTTGGAAGGAATGTTTTTTGATGGTTCTACACTGGTCTTCCAAGTGAGAGGAGATACCACTGTAGCACGGCACACACTGGAAGCAGCCGCAAAAAGCGGTGCTTTCCGGCTGGAGCCTGCTACGGCTGAAAGTTTTACCCAAAAGCAGCTGAAAGAGATTCTGAATATTATCGATAGTAAAAGAGATAAACTTACAGATGAATGCCTGAAGTCCAATTTGATGTCTTGGGGTATGGGTAGCCATTATATTCACGTAACTTTTATCTTGAACACTCCAGAAGCCCGAAAGGCTTTCCGGGAAAAGATTATCGATTCACCGGCGGTCATTTTTGAAGGACTCACTGAAAAAGCCCTCAACAATAGTATGGGTGTCAGTGATACTTTGGGCATTCTGCTGCAATCTGACTATCCGGTCTATTCCACTCAAAGTAAACGAGCCACTTTTGTTTTAGTCAATCACAGCCAAGTAACATTAGAATCCGGTGAATCTTATTACATCACTTATGAAGACGGACAAGGCGTATGGCGGGACTTGCCTATTCATACCATATTTAATAGTGTTGCCTATATCATTGGACCGGGAAAAAACAAACATTTATCCGGTTCTTTGTATCCGGAAATACATCACAACAAGCCGGGAAGATACCGTTTCTTCTATCCTGTTACTTTTACAGACACCGGAAGAAACATTACTCTGATGGCGGAATTCAAGCTGACAGACAATCCAAAAGAATTGGCAGAAGGACAGAAAGAAAAGAGACCTGCCGTACCCTCTACCCAAGATAACCGGCCAGTTGGAGCTATAACAACGTCTGTGCCGGAAGTTCCGACAGATGATAATCACCTTTTTTTAGTAGTAGAATGCATGCCCGAATTTCCCGGAGGGATGCAAGGTTGTCTGGATTTCATACAGAAAGAAATGCACTATCCTGAAGAAGCCAAAAATGCAGGCATTCAAGGACGGATAGTCTTGCAATTCATCATCGAGAAAGACGGCACGCCCGCCCAGCCTCGGATTGTACGTAGCGTTCACCCCTTGTTGGATAAAGAAGCCTTGCGAATTATCCGACAAATGCCGAAGTGGACACCGGGAAAACAAGATGGGAAGCCCCAACGGGTCCTTTATACCATACCAATTCAGTTTCGGTTGCCTAAGTCATGAGCCATTGTTTGATTTAAATTCCATATACACATGAAACGCTTTTTTCTATCCTTCATACTGCTTGGGTGCTTCTTTCAACTTGAAGCACAAGAAAGAACAGCCAACGACACCATTCTGATGTTGGAAAACAAATCATTGAATGATGTTCGCGATTATAATTGGCTCATCAAAACACTGAGCAGAGAGTGTAAATATCCAGTTGCCCAGCAAAAAAGGAACAAGGGTTGTGTTTTACAGGTGGAATATACTGTGACTCCGGAAGGCTATATCAGCCATGCTACGGTACTCAACCAAGCACCCCGTGCATTCCGAAAGTCGGTGATGCAAGTTTTTCAATCGCTACGGAACGTACCCACTGTCTTACGCCCCGGGAAAAGCACTCTCAGCATCCAATTCTGGCTGGATAACATGACGAAAGGCCCTCACGCAGATGTTTTGATAATCGGCTACAGTTCTTGTAATACCCCTGTCCTGATGCGATATGATGCCGTGCTGACTGCCCATACTACAGAACCTCATCTAGAAGTGGGGGTACCGGTATGTTATCTGAATGAACGAGGCGATACCATTGTGCCTTACGGGAAATATCGGTATTGTCAGACGGATACTATCACGGAAATAGGCTTTGTGTATGAGAACCAACCGAAGAAATCCCGTATTGTTTGCATCAATGATGCAGGCAAAGAACTATTTTACGTTTTTAAATGCGATAATGGACCGGATTATCTGAAAGAAGGACTATTCCGGATGATGGATGAACAAGAACGGATAGGCTTTGCCGATTCATCAGGCAATGTGGTTATCCACCCCCAATATCTGTATGCCACTCCGTTTGCGAACGGTTATGCCTATGTAACCGAACATGGAGGGGAGAGCAACGAGAGGGAGCACACGACCTGGCAGTCGGATGAATGGAAAATCATTAACCGGAACGGCAACAAATTGCTGGAATACACCGTCATCCGGGAAGACAAAAACGTCAAAGGATTGTTTATCCAATATTCCCATCCATCTGGAAGCATCCGGCCCCTTACCTATACCTATCCGGAAGATATTGCTCTCGCGGACAATTTTCACGCAGAGGTGACGCTTAAAGACTTGAACTTTGACGGACAGGATGACATTGCTATACCGTTAGGTAACTATGGAAATCAACGCATTCAATATGAAGACGGTTATTTGTGGGATAAGACACAAAAGACCTATGTCCCCGTCAAGCAGCTGAAGGAAATTGCCAATCCGCGGATTGACAAAGAAGAGCGGTGTCTGTTCTCCTTTTCCCGTGAATCGGCAGCCAGCTACCATTATGAGCGATTTGAATATGTGGACGCTGAGCTTGTCAAGACCGCCGAACTCATCCAGACTTACCGTCAGGCAGGAGGAAAGTCTCTCTTCACCGAGAAGCATTATCAGAAAGGGAAAGGTATGAGGGTAGTTCATTCATCGGTTCCTATCCGCGAAATTTCTCATTATTGGTTGAAGATTGTGCAAAAATGAACTTTGGGCAGCATCAACTAAGGGAATGTTTTGTATTTTTGCTCAATAAAACCTTTATTCATCCTATTTTAAAGAGGAGGACGGATTATGAAAGTTACGGTTGTCGGCATGTTATGCTGTTTGCTGTCTCTTGCTTGCACGGATAAGCAGAAGACATTTTTGCCGGAAGCGGTTCCCGCCTCGGCTATTGCCGTTATCGGAGGTTCAGAGCAGGATACGACTGCATTGACGGTAGAGGGGAATAAAGCCATTGCCCCACAGATACAAGACAGGGATACGGTTGTTTATGAGATGCCCTCGTATTATCTGTGGTATAGAAAAGATTTGCCGAAATCTTATCGTAAACAGGAACATCAGTTTTGGACAGAGTGTAAGGTGTATTGGCAAGATGTGAAGGTCATCAATGTCTTTTTGGCCAATTACACGGATGTGCCTCTTGAATTTAATGGAGATTGGGAGCTTCAGCAATGGAATGGTCAAGATTGGGAACAGCCGCAATTGAAGCATTTGCCCGATACAGCAGAGACAGAGTGGATAAACGATGAACAAGCCCATTGCTTGTATTGCTTTCGCATTCCCGTTGGTGATTTTTATTATTTGCCGAAGGGACGTTATCGGATAAATAAACTGGTTGCTCCCCATAATCAGCACGTTGTTTGTCTGTCTGCCCCATTTGAAATTCCCTAAAATCGGTTCGTAAAAAACATTTTGAACTAAAATCAAGTATTTGCGTATGAAAAAGTATGGACTAATTTTCATCATGAGCCTATTGGCTTGTGTTACGATGAAAGCGCAGGAGTGTGAGCGGTATATCGAAGTGACCGGAACGTCTGAAATGGAGGTCGTACCGGATGAGATTCATTATCTCATTGAAATACAGGAGTATTTTGAGGAGGAATTTGATGGCGTATCGAAGCCTGAGCAATACAAGACGAAGGTGCCTATTACCCGGATTGAGCAGGAATTGATGCAGGCCATCCATGATGCCGGAATCCCCGACTCAGCTGTACGCGTTCAAGAATATGGCAACAATTGGCGACATCAAGGGCATGACTTTTTGATCTCGAAACAGTTGGACATCACCCTGCAGGACTTCAAGCAGATTGACCGGATTGTCCAAAAGCTCAACACCCGGGGCATTCACTCGATGCGTATCGGCAAGTTGGATAACAAGAATATACTGACTTACCATCAAAAGGCCAAGATTGAAGCCCTGAAAGCAGCCCAACGCAAAGCAGCTTATCTGGTGGAAGCTTTGGATAAGAAATTGGGTCCGGTGATACGCATCGTAGAAAACACCAATGCAAACTCGGGAATGTTCGGTGCTTTACAAAGCAACGTGATGTCGATGAATGCCGGAGGATATGATAACTTCCGTACCATCCAACTGAAATATACGATGACGGTACGCTTTGAAATAACGGACTGGATGAGTCGTTGATTCTATCAAGGCAATTTGCCTGTCTGATGAGCTGACAAGCGTTTTTTATCGAATGTATCTGACGAAAATAAAAAAGAAATGCTTACCTTGCGCCGTGCAGTCTCTGAAGGCTGTACGGCAAATAAAATACTAACCTTAAAAGAGAAGATTATGAACATTTTTTTGAAAGCGGTGCAACGCATCAACCCTTCGCACCCCGATGAACCCAAGAAGTGGTACCTCGTGCAATATACCACTAAGATGGTGGACGAAAGTGAAGTTGCCCGACCCTAGATTGCCGAGTTGGGCGACTCAGCAAACTGAGTTGGAGGCAACTTTTGTAGAAAGAAACTCAAGGCGAAATCAGAACGGAGTCAATCGTTGGAATGCTTCTCTTCTTGCCGCTTTTCTTCTTGTTTTCTTTCTGCCTGCATCTGCTGCCGCTCTTTTTTCTGAATCATACTCATAAAGGAAGAACTGATGATACCGGTAGGAATCGCTACCATGGCTACACCGACCAAGCAGATGATGCATCCCAATAATTTGCCCAATGGAGTGATGGGATAAATATCACCATAACCTACCGTTGCAAAGGTGATGATGGCCCACCAAATGCCGTCACCGATGTTTTCAAATACATCGGGTTGGGCATTCCGCTCGATGTAATACATGAGGATGGCCGAGAAACAGATAGTAATGAAACTGGCTGTATAGGCCGTAGCAAGTTCCTCTCTGACGGAATAAAGAGCTTTTCCAATCAAGCGGAACGAACGGGAATGGCGTATCAGCTTGAATATGATGAAAATATAAGGGAGGATAATGATGTGTACTACTTCTGTGTTCCAATAGATATAGGTCAGCACACAAGGTAGGATGGCTACAAAATCCACAAATCCGTAGAAAGAGAATGTATAAAGCAGACGGGCCTTAATAGCACTTTTCGTCGGATGAAGGGCTGGCGCGGACAAGATACGAGCTGCATATTCAAGCAGGAATACGAACGAAGAAATGTAGGTGATGCCGAATAAGGCTAACCGATACCGGGACATCTCTTCAAAAGAACTGGCAATGACTGCCACAATGGAAATCAAGATGAAGAAGAGTACAATATAATGCACCCAGTTCTTGTTCAGAAAACGTTGGATGGCTACATATAATTTCATGATGCGGTAAACTTGGATTGAAAAATAAATAGGGAATGTATGCTGAGATACCTTTTCAATGAATCGTAAGTTTTTTGCTTATCGGCAACCGGTACTTAGTTAAAACAAGGCCCTTTTCTCCAGGATATGGGAAACCGGAGAAAAGTAGCCTTGTCTGTCATCTTCCCTATGTCATTGGAAAATATAGGAATCAGTTCTTTCTTTTGGCCAGTTCGAGCACCTGCACACTGCCTGCAGCAAACAGTCCCACGTGTCCGTTGGGTAACATGCCGAAAGTGGTTACTTCCTTCAGAGCGGCTAATACCTCAAATTCGGTTTCGATGTTTGGGCAAGTCATACGTGTGCTGGAAATAGGCAGGAACACCAATGAATTGGATGGTTTCTCAAGGGTCTTGAACTTACCGTTCATCTGGTTGCATCCGGCATTTCCACTAAGTGTCTTTTCCGTTATGTCGAGTGAGAAGAAGGGGCGGTTCTCCATGGAATCCGGCAAAACTTCGCCGTTCACTTTCACCACGTCCCATATACCCTGCAAATCAGACAGCGGCATCATGAAACAGCGTCTGTTCAATTTGGCCAATGGTTGATTGAGCGAATCACACAGCAGAATCTGATCGGTGTCTCCCCGTTTTACTTTCTTTGTCAGGGAAAGTGCGTGTGAAAGTGCCTTTTCCTGCTCCATATCCGGACATGCCATCATCGTGGAAGCCAGCTTATCCATCACCATCTGGGCTGACTCGTCCGACCATTCAAACGAACCCATCAGACGGTTGCAGCCTCCATATCCATACACCCTCATCTCACGGGTGTCAAAACCGATGAAAGGCTGTTGTTTCGTATTCACCGACTGACCTGCCAGTTCTACAACATTCCATTCCCCTTCAAGGTCAGACAAGGATACCGGATTTCCATTTCCCATACAAGATGCCAACGCAAACAGGGCTGTCAACATCCCATAAATCATTGTTTTATTCATTTTTCTCATACGTTTAATTATCAAATCAGGTGTTGAAGGCTATCTATATGCTACTGCGGAGCGCCTTCTGCTCCCTGGGCTTATTTCCTAAATCAGACGCAAAGGTAGCAAACCTTGTGATACGAATGTATCTTTTAGGCAAAAAATGCAAAGCCGAGCGGCATATTATTATTCCTTTTATAACCTATCCGTTGTGTGGAGTACGGAAGTAAGCCGTATCATGCCTTCAACCGCAGCGTAAAGCAACTGTTCTCCCAAAAGTTTTTCAAGGAAGAGTTCAGATAATCTATTTTTTGTGTTACTTTGCACACTCTATTGTAGGTCGGGAGTATACATTTTCCGACCGATACTCTATATATCTTCACAGAGGCTACAATCGTAAGTAGTCTCTGTTTCTTTTTAAAGTTGAATGCATGTTGTATTCCACTCTACGATTTTCCCATTTTTTTAGAATTCTGATTACTTCACGCACATACCTCGGATCTTCCGCGTAGCCAATCTTGTGCAGCCACAGCAGGTAGTTTCCTCCTTTATACTTATACTGCACCTTGGTATAGTAGGCCCGGACGCTTTCCGTCCAGTGGTTGAACTCATAGTATTTCCCGGTTTTGGGATTCGTCAGTCCAAACAGGTTGTGCCGGTTCCGACAGAGCGGTGAACGGAACCAGCCCGTTTCCAGTATGGCTTGTGCCAGTACTATTTTCGGATGCCGGATGCCATTGCGGATGATTTCCTGATAGAGATTGGGAATAGTGAGCGCAGGAAGTTCTTTTCGTTCAGAAACCTCAGTTTTTTCAGTTCCCTTATCAGACGCTTTTTCGTGGGACACCCTTGCGTAAACTTTTCGGGCATATAGCTCCGAAAGCGGTTTCATAGGCACCTCTGGGGCAAGTGAGTCCTTTTCTGCCTTTTTGCAAGACTCAAAAGCGTCCAAACCCCTCTGTAGGGTATCAGGAACCACTTTTTGTTGCTTTTCAGGTAGGATTTCCGTCTCTTTCGTAATTGTATAGAACTGTGCCGATGCCGAAACGGAACCAAGAATCAGCAACGCGGCGCAAAGAATGATGTTGTGCATTTCTTTTCAATGATAGGGTTGACAATACTTTTGCGGGTGTTCAAGGCGGTTCCGACCGCAAATATATCGTTTTACTTAAACAATACGAAAATGCACAACATCAATCATTCTGAAAGGCTGCCCTACGAGAAGTTGGCGGCATTGGGCATTGACCGGGAAAAGGCCGACAGTCTCCCTCAGGAAGTGAAGGAGAAACTGGCATCCGGAGAGGTCACCCCGCTCATGCAGGTGTCCATCAGTGCCCGTAACGGAGACATCATCACGCTTCCCCTCAAACTTCAACTGACCACCGACCAGCAAGGTAATCCGGCGCTCATGGCTTATCCTGTCCGTGCCGTACTGGAAAAGGAACGCAACCAGGTGTTGCGCCTCACGGAACAGGAAGCCGAAAGGCTCAAGAAGGGTGAGGTCATCCAGAAAGCTGTGGAAGTCAACGGTGAGAAGACCCAACAGTATCTGCAACTCGATCCCGAAACCAAATCCGTCATCCATCGTCGTGTGACGGATGTTCAACTGGAACAGAAACTCAAGGACATGGAGAAAGTCAACGACATCGAACTGGGCATGCAGCAGAAGCAGCAGGTACGCGAGGGAAAACCCATTGAGCTGAATGTAGGTGGCGAGAAAGTGTCGGTCGGTGTGGATTTGAAAGAGCCCCAGGGCTTCAAGGTCATTCAGGGCGACATGAAAGAGTGGGAACGACAGCAGAAACTCCGCTACGACGAACAGCATCCCGAGTTCCTGGGACTGGTGATGACGGACAAGAACCGCTGGGAATACCAGCAGGTGGTGGACAAACAGTCACAGGAAAGAGCCTTGAAACTCCATGCTCCGAAAGCTGAACAATCCAAAGGTCTCAAACTCTAAATCCTTTTCCCTATGGTCAAGAAGAATGCAGAGAAGGATGTCGGCTTTGTCCGGCAGTTCAACGAATTGAAGAAGAAACATCCCGATGCGGTGCTGCTCTTCCGTAAGGGTGACTTCTACGAAATGTACAAGGAAGATGCTCTCAAGGCATCGGTGATACTGGCGCTGAAGGTATCAGACAAGATTCTGCCGCTGGAGAATGACCCCATCAAACTCCTGACCTTTCCCCGTCATGAACTGGACAAACATCTGCCCAAGCTGATTCGCTCCGGTCAGCGGGTCGCCATCTGCGAGGCGATAGACCGTCCGGAACTGATGAAGAAACCCAAGGAAAAGACCGGGGAAGATTTGAAAGAAACGAACACCTCTAACAAGAATACTATGGCGAAAAAGAAGAAAGAACAGGCTGTGCAGGAAGAGCCTACCAAGACAGTCAAGACGGCTGCAGAGGAAAAACCTGCCAAGGAAAAGAAGGCGGAAGCCAAAGCCGAAGTCAAGAGTGAACAACAGGTCGAGCAGAAAGCGGAAGCCAAGCAGGAATGCAAGCCACGTGAACCGCAGATGATTACTGCCAACGGCGAGAAAGTTAGCCACGGCCATGCGTTCCAGAGCACCACCAATCCGGCAGACTGGTACTTTACCGCCAAAATTGACGGAGTACAGTTGAAACCGCAGAAGATGGACGCCGCGGATTTGGCCGCTTACCAGAAGAAGGAAATGACGGTGCCGCAACTGATGGAACGCTATTATCCCACCAAGCTCATGCCGAAGGTATCGGAAGAAGCGTACCAAATGCCGAAGCAGTTGTCCGGCCCTGATGGTGCCATTACCATCGACAAGTTCAATGTCTATAAAGAGAAGGATGAACAGCGACCGGATTACGGCAAGTACAAGTTCTATGTGCAGATGGGCGACACCAAGATGTCGGCCGTGGCTTCCCGTGAGGACCTGAATGCCTACTTCGACCGTGTGGTCAGTCCCACACAGCTTGTTGAGAAGAATTTCGGGGAGCGACTGCATCTGCAGTCAGCCTACGAGAAGTACCAGCTTCCCGAAGGAGTGGACCCCAAAGGAGTCCGTGTGGCCAAGGACCACTCCGACAACAAATGGAAGGTGTCGATGGACCTGGGCGATAAGGGCAAGACCAGCAAGCATGAACTCTCCTTCGATGACGGCTACTCGCTTTTCAAGGCAAAGACTGCCACCCGGGAACAGATAGCAGCCAAGTACCTCAATACGGAAATCACGGGGATGCTTTCAGCCGTGACCAACAAACTGGAGAAGTCGGCTTCCATGAAAATGTAACAAAATCAAGCGAACAATCAATCAAACTGAAATTCTAAAAATAAACGAATATGACAGCTAAAAAGACACACGAGGAGTTGGTGGAACTCCTTCAGACCGGTAAAATCGGCTTCCTCCGCTTTGTGATGGACGGCGATAATGCAGAGGACTATCTGGAGTGGTGCCAGACCCACGGCACGGATCCTTCGGATGAATCCGCA
Source organism: uncultured Bacteroides sp. (assembly GCA_937890825.1). GTDB lineage: Bacteria > Bacteroidota > Bacteroidia > Bacteroidales > Bacteroidaceae > Bacteroides. The sequence continues at coordinate 22,181 of CALADS010000067.1, forward strand.
GAGTTTTATGTCGAACAGACGGACATTGACCAGATGGACCGTCAGGTAATGGATGACGAAAGCTATGGCGTATGGAACTAACACATCCGGCAATGCCGGACAGGTAGCCATCGACCGCTTTGCCGAAATGATGATAGCCCGCATGGAGCAGATGAAGGCTTCCGACTGGAAGAAAGGCTGGATTGGCGGTGCATCCGGATTTGCAGGTCTCCCGCAGAACGTGGGAGGCCGCAACTACTCGGGTTCCAATTCCTTCTTCCTCCAGCTGCAGACCGCTGCCCAGGGCTACCGCCTGCCGGTGTACCTCACCTTCAAGCAGGCGCACAACCTGAAAGCCCATGTACTGAAAGGTGAAAAAGCCTTCCCTGTGGTCTATTGGGACGTGCTGGTCAAGGACAAGAACGGCCATAAGGTCAGTTCGGATGAGTATAAGGCCATGAGCAAGGAGGAGAAGAAAGGTATGGATGTCATTCCCTTCTTCAAGGCTTTCCCCGTATATAACATCGACCAGACCAATCTGGCAGAGGTGCAGCCCGAACGGGTGCAGAAACTCATGGAGAAGTTCAAGGTGCCCGAGCTTCGGGATAAGGAAGGCATGTATGCCCATGCCGCCCTCGACCGGATGATTGAGACGCAAGGCTGGCTCTGTCCTATACAGGCAGACAAGCGGGTGGACGGTGCCTTCTATTCACCGGCCCAGGACATCGTGGTGCTGCCCATGAAGGAGCAGTTCAACATCGGCAATACCCCCGAGGAAATCTACCGGGGCGGCATGGAGTTCTATTCCACCATGCTGCATGAGATGACGCACTCCACCATGACTCCCGAACGGCTCAACCGCGAGATGGGCGGACGCTTCGGAGACCCGAAATACGCCAAGGAGGAACTGGTAGCCGAACTAACGGCTGCCATGATCTGCCATTCGATGGGCTTTGACATGAAGGTGACGGACAACTCCGCAGCCTATCTGGATTCCTGGATTGGGGTGCTGAAGCAGGAACCGAAGTTCATCGTTTCCGTCATGGCGGACGTGAACAAGGCTTCGGACCTGATTCTGGACCAGGTGGACAAGCAGCGGCTGGCGCTGAACGAGCAGCCCTACCTGACAAAGAACGACCCGTTTGCCCCGTTAGGTGAAGGCGAAGAGGTGCCGTTCAAGAATACGGCCATCGTAAAGACACGCAACGGGGATTATGCCATCCGTGCCTCCTACGACGGTGTGGAACTGGGTTTGAAGAAGGTATCGAAAGATACGGCAAAGACCTACTTCCAGCTGACGGACTACAAGGACAAGGCTGCCTTCCTGAACATGACGGCGCACAAGACCTTCGAGCCGGATATAGCCAATCTCAAACGCACGCAGGCCGTGGGAGCGAAAATGAGTTTCTAATCATACTTTCAAATCCATGAACCATGACTGATTACAAAGTGAACTTCAAGGACCTCAAATCCAAGGTGGGCATTGATGATGTAGCCTATACGCTGGGGTATCGGCTCGACCGTAAGGCCGGTGTGGGTCGCTACATAGAGCTGGTGTTGGGTGACGGCAGGGAAAAACGAGACACGCTTATTGTCTGTCATCCCCAGGACAAGGCTTCCCAGCGGTTCTTCCGCCGCGACGGTTCCAAGGGGGATGTGGTCACACTCATCCGGGAGAACCTGAATGCCTTCAACGTGTCGGGCAAGGATGAATGGCAGAAGATAGCCAAGGTGCTTTCCCGCTTTGCCAACATGCCCGAACCCGAATACCGCGAAGACCAGGAGTATGTGCAGTCAGTCAGGTATCATGCAACCTTCGACAGCTCTAGGTATGAGGTGAAGCCGATAAATCCCGATAAGATTCCGGCCATCTTCCATCAAAGGGGATTGTCCGATGAAACGGTACGCACCTTCGCTCCGTTCATCCGGCTCATCCGCGACAAGAAGAACGAGAACTTTGACGGCTTCAACATCGGCTTCCCTTATACCAACGGAGAGAACGACCAGGTTCGGGGCTACGAACTGCGGGGGTACGGCGGTTACAAATCCAAGGCAGCCGGAAGTGATTCTTCCTCTTCTGCATGGGTAGCCGACCTTTCCGGCGGCTATCCGAATGTGGTGAAGAGTGTCTTCTTCTGTGAGTCGGCTTTCGATGCCATGGCATTCTACCAATGGAACCGGAAGCAGCTGACCAATGAAATTGCCCTGGTATCACTGGGCGGTACGTTCTCTGACGGACAAATCCGGCAGGTGCTGAACCGCTTTCCCGGAGCCCGCCCGTTTGACTGTTTCGACAATGACCTGCCCGGTCGTAACTACGGCTTGCGCATGATGGCACTGGTAGAGAACATCCCCTTGAAAATCAACCGAACCCGTGACAACTTGGAAGTGGAAGCGAACGGACGTTCCTTCCGGCTTGATCCGGAGCGGCCCTTTCAGGTGCAGGTCAAGGAACACTTGTCGGTCAGATACGATATGGGGCAATGGCTTCCACCCAAGGCTTTCAAGGACTGGAACGACTGTCTGCTCAAAAAACCGATGGAGGTGCGGCTGCATCCGACTAAACAGGACCAAATCAATAACCTGGCCGAACGCAGAAATGCAGGCCCTAAATTATAAACGTATGAATGCAAGACGATGGAAACGCTCCTTGTTAATCGCTGCTGTTGGCTTATTGATAGGCAA